>NZ_JBHWIY010000023.1:110039-135538 GCF_042731715.1 Streptomyces sp. NPDC059832
AGGAGAGGAAGGGTCGGGGGAGGTTGTTCACACCGCCCTCTAACAATTTCTCCTGCTTTTTTTTGCTGGGGTCTGGGGGGCCCCACCCCCCCCCCCCCCCGGGCCATCGGGCGTCCGGGCCGCCTCATGACGCACGCAGCTCCGCCCGCGCGTCCATCAGCGCGAACCCCAGCAGATTCAGCCCCCGCCAGCTCGCCGCGTTCTCCGCCCGCGGGTCGTCCGCCGCCAGCCCGATGCCCCAGACCCGGTCCATGGGGCTCGCCTCGACCAGCACCCGGTCCCCGGTGGTCAGCAGGAACTCCCGCAGCTCCGGATCGCCGCCGAACTTGTGCACGCTGCCGGCCACCACCAGCGCGAACCGCTCGCGTTCCCACACCGCGTCGTCGAAACCGCGGACCAGCCGGCCCACCTTCTTCGCCGCCGCCGGGCTCTTCGCCGCCACCGCAGCGGCCTCCGACTCCGCGTCGCCGAACAGGCGGGCCTTGGCGGCCATCATCCAGTGCTCGGCCGACGCGTACCTCACGCCGTCGACCGTGAAGGGCGACGGCCACCACTGACTGAGGCAGCTCGAACCGATGCGGCCGTCGGGCCGGGGACGGTGCCCCCAGAAGTGCAGATACTTTATTTTCTCGCCGCGTGCGGTCCGCGCGAGGAGATCGTCCATGTGTTCCATGACATGCGATTCTGGCATCCGCCACTGACACTACGTACGGGGAATTCCGCACCGACGCGACACATGGTCGACAGATTCCGTCGCGTAACCAAAAGGCAACAACGGAATCACTTGTTGGGGTTGATCCCCTCTGTCAGGATCGGCACTCAAATCGAGCAGAGGCTACGCCGTCCCCGCACTCCGGGGCACGCGGCGGAGGAGATCGTCATGGGCAACAGCATCCAGGTGCGGGACCGCTTCGCGGACGGCGCACAGTACATCGGCGGAAAGCTGCGGTCCGGAACATCGGGACGTCACCACGACGTGGTGAACCCGGCGACGGGCGAGACCGTCTACAGCTACGAGCTGGCGGGCACCGCCGACGTGGACGCCGCCGTGGCAGCCGCCCGCGAGGCGTTCCCCGGCTGGTCGGGCGCGACGCCCGCCGAGCGGTCCGAGGCGATGCACCGCTTCGCCGCCGTCCTCGCCGAGCAGGCCGACGACTTCGCGTACGTGGAGTCCCTCCAGTGCGGAAAGCCGATCAAGCTCTCCACCGAGTTCGACGTGCCCGGCACCGTGGACAACACCTCCTTCTTCGCCGGCGCCGCCCGTCACCTGGAGGGCAAGTCGGCCGCCGAGTACGACGGCGACCACACCTCGTACGTACGCCGTGAGGCGATCGGCGTCGTCGGCTCCATCGCGCCCTGGAACTACCCGCTCCAGATGGCCGCCTGGAAGATCCTCCCGGCCGTCGCCGCCGGCAACACCATCGTCCTCAAGCCCGCCGAGATCACCCCGCTGACCTCGCTGATGTTCGCCCAGGCGGCCACCGAGGCGGGCATCCCCGACGGTGTGATCAACATCGTCACCGGCGCGGGCAAGGACGCCGGGGAGCACCTCGTCGGCCACCCGGACGTCGTCATGACCTCCTTCACCGGCTCCACCGCCGTCGGCAAGCGGGTCGCGGAGATCGCCACCTCCACCGTCAAGCGCCTCCACCTCGAACTCGGCGGCAAGGCCCCCTTCGTGGTCTTCGACGACGCCGACCTCGAGGCCGCGGTCAACGGCGCGGTCGCCGGAGCGCTCATCAACACCGGCCAGGACTGCACAGCGGCCACCCGCGCCTACGTCCAGCGCCCGCTGTACGACGCCTTCGTGCAGGGTGTCGCCGCGCTCATGGAGACCGTCCGGCTCGGCGACCCCTTCGACCCGTCGACCGACCTCGGCCCGCTGATCAGCCACGCCCAGCGGGACCGGGTCGCCGGATTCGTCGAGCGCGCCCGCGCGTACGCCACCGTCGTCACCGGCGGCGAGGCACCCGGCGGCGAACTGGCGGCCGGCGCCTACTACCGGCCGACCCTGGTCGCCGGAGCCGCCCAGGACAGTGAGATCGTCCAGTCGGAGATCTTCGGCCCGGTCCTGGTGGTGCTGCCCTTCGACACCGATGACGAGGGCATCCGCCTCGCCAACGACACCCCGTACGGACTCGCCGCCTCCGCCTGGAGCCGCGACCTGTACCGCGCCAACCGCGCCACCCGCGAGATCAAGGCGGGCTGCGTCTGGGTCAACGACCACATCCCGATCATCAGCGAGATGCCGCACGGCGGATACAAGGCCAGTGGTTTCGGCAAGGACATGTCCTCGTACTCCTTCGAGGAGTACACGCAGGTCAAGCACGTCATGTACGACAACACCGCGGTCGCCCGGAAGGACTGGCACCGCACGATCTTCGGGGACCGATAACCCGGCCGACCCCCGGCCACCCACACCCGAAAGGGCAACGCGCATGGAGCAGTACGAGCCGGAGCGCCTCTCCGCGGCCCAACTCGCCGCGATGCGACGCAGTCTCACCAGCGGCCGGGGCGCTCTGACCCGCCGATCGCTGATCCGCGCCTCCGGCATGGGGGCGCTGGCGATCGGCGGGCTGGGCACGCTGAGCGCCTGCGGCATCCCGCCCGCCAAGCGGGAAGGGGACGCCGCCGCGGCCTCCGACGACCACTCGGCCGAGGAGAAGCAGGTCAACTTCTCCAACTGGACCGAGTACATGGACGTCACCGACGACGGCAAGCACCGGCCCACCCTGGAGGCGTTCACCGAGCGCACCGGGATCAAGGTCAAGTACACCGAGGACATCAACGACAACGTCGAGTTCTTCGGCAAGATCAAGCCGCAGCTCGCGGCCGGCCAGGACACCGGCCGCGACATCATCTGCGTCACCGACTGGCTGGCCGCCCGCGTCGTCCGCCTCGGCTGGGCGCAGAAGCTCGACCCTTCGCACCTGCCGCACGCCTACGCCAACCTCTCGGCCCAGTTCCGCTCCCCGGACTGGGACCCGGGCCGTGCCTACTCGTACCCCTGGGCGGGCATCCCCACCATCATCGCCTACAACTCCAAGGCGACCGGCGGCCGCAAGGTCGACTCCGTCAGCCAGCTGCTCGACGACCCGAAGCTCAAGGGCCGGGTCAGTTTCCTCTCGGAGATGCGCGACTCCGTCGGCATGACCCTGCTCGACATGGGCAAGGACCCCGGCAACTTCACCGACGCCGACTACGACGCCGCGATCGGCCGGCTCCAGAAGGGTGTCGACAAGAACCAGATCCGCCGTTTCACCGGCAACGACTACACCGCGGACCTCGACAAGGGCGACATCGCCGCCTGCGTCGGCTGGGCCGGCGACGTCATCCAGCTCCAGGCCGGGAATCCGGACATCAAGTACGCGATTCCGGCCGCGGGTTACGTCATATCCAGCGACAACCTGCTGGTCCCGGTGAAGGCCCGGCACAAGACCAACGCCGAGAAGCTCATCGACTACTACTACGAGCCGTCGGTCGCCGCGAAGCTCGCCGCATACATCAACTTCGTCTGCCCGGTCGACGGGGTCCGCGACGAGCTGGCGAAGATCGATCAGGCGATGGCCGACAACGTCCTGATCCTCCCGGACCGGGAGATGGCGTCCCGGTCGCACGCCTTCCGCTCCCTGACCAGCAAGGAAGAGACGGCGTACGAAGAGAAGTTCGCCAAGCTCATCGGCGCCTGACCGCCGCGCCTTCCCCGCCCCACCCGATCCCCTCGACCTCCCCTGATCTCCCCCTGATCTCCCTCTGACACCACTGGGACCGCGATCCATGACACAGCAGCAGACCGGCGGCGACGTCCGCCTCACCGGGATCAGCAAGACGTACGGCTCCTTCGCAGCCGTCAAGCCGCTCGATCTGACCGTCCCGCAGGGCTCCTTCTTCGCGCTGCTCGGCGCGTCCGGCTGCGGCAAGACCACCACCCTGCGGATGATCGCGGGCCTGGAGGAGGCCACCACCGGCACGGTCTCGCTCGGCGGCCGGGACATCACCGGGCTTCCCCCGTACAAACGGCCCGTCAACACGGTCTTCCAGAGCTACGCGCTCTTCCCGCACCTCGACATCACCGAGAACGTCGCCTTCGGTCTGCGTCGGCGCGGCATCAAATCGGTGAAGAAGCAGGTCGACGAGATGCTGGAGCTGGTCCAGCTCGGCGACTTCGCCAAGCGCAAGCCACATCAGCTCTCCGGCGGCCAGCAGCAGCGCGTCGCCGTCGCCCGCGCCCTGATCAACCACCCGCAGGTGCTCCTGCTCGACGAACCGCTCGGCGCCCTCGACCTCAAGCTGCGCCGCCAGATGCAGCTGGAGCTCAAGCGCATCCAGACCGAGGTCGGCATCACCTTCATCCATGTCACCCACGACCAGGAGGAGGCCATGACCATGGCCGACACCGTCGCGGTGATGAACGGTGGCCGGGTCGAGCAGCTCGGTGCCCCCGCCGACCTGTACGAGAATCCGAGGACGACCTTCGTCGCCAACTTCCTCGGCACGTCCAACCTCATCGAGGGCGAGATCGTCTCCGCGGGCACCGACATCGTCGTGGCGGCCGGCGGCGGCAAGCTGCGGCTGCCCACCGAGCGATGTTCGGCACCGACCGCCGACGGCGGCAAGCTGCTGCTCGGCGTACGCCCGGAGAAGATCTCGCTCGCGCACGCCGACGACGCGGACGCGATAGCCGACGGCCGCAACCGGGTCACCGGCCGGATCGTCGACTCCAGCTTCATCGGGGTGTCCACGCAGTACGTGGTGGAGAGCCCGGCGGGCAAGGCGCTCCAGGTCTACGAGCAGAACATCGAGCGCGATGGCCGGCTCGTCCCCGGTGCCGAGGTCGTCCTGCACTGGAACCCGGCGCACACGTTCGGTCTGGACGCGGCCCAGGACATCGACGCCGGTGTGGAGACGGTGGAGGACGCGGCGTGACCGTCACCGAGGCGCCGCCCACCGCGCCCACCGCCGAACCGAAGGTACGCAAGGCCTCCACCCGCAAGCGCCTCGTGCCCTACTGGCTGCTGCTCCCCGGCATCCTGTGGCTGCTCGTCTTCTTCGCGCTGCCGCTGGTCTACCAGGCGTCGACCTCCGTGCAGACCGGATCCCTGGAGAAGGGCTTCGAGGTCACCTGGCACTTCCAGACCTACTGGGACGCGCTGACCGACTACTACCCGCAGTTCATCCGGTCCCTGCTGTACGCCGGCACCGCCACCATCCTGTGCCTGCTGCTCGGCTACCCGCTCGCCTACCTCATCGCGTTCAAGGCCGGACGCTGGCGCAACGTGGTCCTGGTGCTGGTCATCGCGCCGTTCTTCACCAGCTTCCTGATCCGCACGCTCGCCTGGAAGACGATCCTCGCGGACGGCGGCGCGGTCGTCGACGTACTGAACACCCTGCACGTCCTGGACGTCACCAGCTGGCTCGGCTGGACCGAGTCCAACCGGGTGCTGGCCACGCCGATGGCGGTGGTCTGCGGTCTCACGTACAACTTCCTGCCGTTCATGATCCTGCCGCTCTACACCTCGCTGGAGCGGATCGACGGCAGGCTGCACGAGGCGGCCGGTGATCTGTACGCCACCCCCGCCACCACTTTCCGCAAGGTGACCTTCCCGCTCTCCATGCCGGGTGTCGTCTCCGGAACCCTGCTCACCTTCATCCCGGCCAGCGGTGACTACGTCAACGCGGAACTGCTGGGCTCCACCGACACGAAGATGGTCGGCAGCGTCATCCAGACCCAGTTCCTGCGCGTCCTGGACTATCCGACGGCGGCCGCGCTCTCCTTCATCCTCATGGCGGTCGTCCTGATCATGGTCACCGTCTACATCCGCCGCTCCGGGACGGAGGACCTGGTCTGATGCCCGTACTGCGCTGGATTCGCCGGAATCTGATCGTCATCGCGGGTCTGCTGACCCTCGCGTACATGATCCTGCCGAACGTCGTCGTCATGGTGTTCTCGTTCAACAAGCCGAACGGGCGCTTCAACTACTCCTGGCAGCGCTTCTCCCTGGACGCCTGGAAGGACCCCTGCGGCGTCGCCGACATGTGCGGCTCGCTCTCGCTGTCCCTCCAGATCGCCGTCTGGGCCACCGTCGGCGCGACCGTCCTCGGCACCATGATCTCCTTCGCGCTGGTCCGCTACCGCTTCCGGGCGCGCGGCGCGATCAACTCGCTGATCTTCCTGCCGATGGCGATGCCCGAGGTCGTCATGGCCGCCTCGCTGCTCACGCTCTTCCTCAACATGGGCGCACAGCTGGGCTTCTGGACGATCCTGATCGCGCACATCATGTTCTGCCTGAGCTTCGTCGTGACGGCCGTGAAGGCGCGCGTGATGTCGATGGACCCGAGGCTGGAGGAGGCGGCCCGCGATCTGTACGCCGGACCCGTGCAGACCTTCCTGCGGGTGACGCTGCCGATCGCCGCGCCCGGAATCGCGGCGGGAGCGCTGCTCGCCTTCGCGCTCTCCTTCGACGATTTCATCATCACCAATTTCAACGCGGGCTCCACCGTGACCTTCCCCATGTTCGTCTGGGGATCGGCACAGCGCGGCACGCCCGTGCAGATCAACGTCATCGGAACGGCGATGTTCATCATCGCTGTCATGGTGGTCGTCGTCGGCCAGCTGATCGCGAACCGGCGCAAGAACAACGCACGATAGAAAGCCCTGAAGGAGTTGGAAACCATGGCCCCAGCTGCCATGCGTACTGCTGCACAATCACTCTCCGACGCGAAGCCCGTCTCGTTCTGGCTGGACGACCCCGGCAGGCCCGAGGCGCTGCCCGCGCTCACCGGTGACGAGCACTGCGATCTGCTCGTCGTCGGCGGCGGCTACAGCGGACTGTGGACCGCGCTGATCGCCAAGGAACGCGACCCGGAACGGGACGTCGTACTGATCGAGGGGCACGAGGTGGGCTGGGCCGCCTCCGGCCGCAACGGCGGATTCTGCGCCGCCTCCCTCACCCACGGCCTGCCCAACGGCCTGGAGCGCTGGCCGGACGAGATCCACCGGCTGGAGGAGCTCGGAGAGCGCAACCTCGACGCCATCGAGGCCGCCGTCGCCCGTTATTCGATCGACTGCGAATTCGAGCGGACCGGCGAGATCGACGTCGCCACCGAGCCCCACCAGCTCGAAGAGCTCCGCGCATGGCACCAGGAGGCCGAGAAGCTCGGCTTCACCGGGACGGAATTCCTGGACCGGGACGCGCTGCGCACCGAAGTCGACTCACCTACATTCCTGGGCGGTCTCTGGGACCGGCGGGGCGTCGCCATGCTGCACCCCGCCAAGCTGGCCTGGGGCCTGAAGCGGGCCTGCCTCGAACTCGGGGTGCGGATGTACGAGCACACCCGCGGGCTCGAACTCGCCAGGTCCACCACGGGAATGGCGGTCCGCACCCCGTACGGAAGGGTCTTCGCCCGCCGGGTCGCACTCGGTACGAACATCTTCCCGTCGCTGGTCAAGCGGGTGCGCCCGTACACGGTGCCGGTCTACGACTACGCGCTGATGACCGAGCCGCTCACCGCGGACCAGTTGGCCTCCATCGGCTGGAAGAACCGGCAGGGCCTGGGCGACAGCGCCAATCAGTTCCATTACTTCCGGCTGTCGGCCGACAATCGGATCCTGTGGGGCGGCTATGACGCGATCTATCCGTACGGCGGCCGGCTGAGCGCCGATCTCGATCAGCGTCCGGAGACCTTCCTCAAGCTCGCGGGCCAGTTCTTCGACTGTTTCCCGCAGTTGGCCGGGGTTCGTTTCAGCCATGCCTGGGGTGGGGCGATCGATACCTGTTCGCGCTTTTCCGCGTTCTTCGGCACGGCCCATCAGGGCCGGGTCGCCTATGCCGCCGGATTCACCGGACTCGGCGTCGGCGCCACCCGTTTCGGGGCCGATGTGATGCTCGATCTGCTGGCGGGTGAACAGAACGAACGGACCACGCTGGAAATGGTCCGCAGCAAGCCGATGCCGTTCCCGCCGGAGCCCTTCGCCTGGGCCGGGATCGAGCTCACCAAGAGGTCCCTGGCCAGGGCCGACAGCAACGGCGGCCACCGCAATCTCTGGCTGCGGACGATGGACCGGCTGGGGCTCGGCTTCGACAGCTGAGTCCGGCGGGCCGGTCACCCCCCGGGGGGTGACCGGCCGGGTCCCCGTGAATTCATTGCCCGAACCCGCGTAATCGACCGGCTCCACCTCTCTCTCCCGTATGCACACACCGGCAATGCATGGCCGGTGCACACGGAAATGGAGGCCGGTCATGGCTGGCGCGGGGGTCAAAGCAGCAGTCGAGTGGCTCGTATCGGTGGCGCCGGATCCGGACGCCTGCAGGTGGGAATGGGAGCGCAATCCCCGCGGGATCGCGCTCCTTCCCGTCGGCCGACGCTGGGACGTGCTGATTCTTCCGGGGGAGCTGGGCTATCCCACCCTCGACGTACTGACCCGCCTCATCGACAGGCCCGGTCCCGTTCTCTCCGACTTCGGCAATGCCCGCATGGGCTTCTTCGTGCCGCCGGGCACCGTCGCCCGCTGGGTCGGCACCGGTGTGCGGGGAGTGGGGCCGGGGACCTGGATCGTCGTGCCGCATCCGGGCCGGGCGTCCAACGGCGGGGTGCGCTGGCTGATCCCGCCGGACGGCTCGGGAACCCTCACCGACGCGACACTTCTGGAACTCGCGATGCACGAGGCGGCGGCCGGGCAGGCCGAGAGCGGCGGGGACTGACACCGACCGGGCGGGCGGCGGGAACGGTGTACGCGGTCGACCGGGCGGGCGGCCCGGGACTGTCAGAGGTCTTGACAACCCGATTGGTCTGGACCATGTTGTGGCGGCCGCACTCAATTCCCCCATGCACGGAGGCCGTTGTGGAACGCACGGGACCCCCCGCCCGATTTACCGGAGTCGTGGCCGCCTTCGCGGCGGCCCTGCTCGCCGCCGGCGGTCTGACCGCCCTCGCTCCGTCCGCCGCCGCCGCCGACGTCGACCTGGCACGCAACGGCGGCTTCGAGTCCGGCCTGGACGGCTGGAGCTGTACCGGCGGCAGCGGAGCCGCCGTCGGCACACCGGCCCACAGCGGCACCTCGGCGCTGAAGGCGACCCCGGCCGGCGCCGACAACGCCAAGTGCTCCCAGGTGGTGACGGTCGAGCCGGACTCCACCTACACGCTGGGCGCCTGGGTGCAGGGCTCCTACGTCTACCTCGGCGCGGAGGGCACCGGCACCACCGACGTGTCCACCTGGACCCAGTCGTCCACCGACTGGAAGCAGCTCACCACCACCTTCAGGACGGGCCCGTCCACCACCCGGGTGACCGTCTACACCCACGGCTGGTTCGGCACTCCCGCCTACTACGCCGACGACCTCACCCTGGTCGGTCCGGGCGGCGCCCCGGCCGAGCTCCCGGCCGCCCCCACCGGACTCAAGGCCGGCACGGCCACCGCCTCCTCGGTCGATCTGTCCTGGACCGGTTCCGCCGGGGCCACCGGCTACAACGTCTACCGGGGCGGCACCAAGGTGCTCTCGGTCACCGGCACCTCCGCCACCGTGGCCGGCCTCACCGCGTCGACCGCGTACAGCTTCCAGGTCGCCGCCACCAACTCCGCGGGCGAGTCCGCCAGATCGGCCGCGGTCGCGGCCACCACCACGGCGGGCGGCGGCGGAGGCGGGGGAGGCGGCCTGCCCGCCCACGCGCTCGTCGGCTATCTGCACTCCAGCTTCGCCAACGGCTCCGGCTACACGCGGATGGCGGACGTGCCCGACTCCTGGGACGTCATCGACCTGGCCTTCGGCGAGCCGACCTCGGTGACCTCCGGCGACATCCGTTTCTCGCTCTGCCCGGTCACCGAATGCCCGAACGTCGAGTCGGCGGCCGAGTTCAAGGCGGCCATCAAGGCCAAGCAGGCCGCGGGCAAGAAGGTGCTCATCTCCATCGGCGGCCAGAACGGCCAGGTCCAGCTCTCCACCGCCGCCGCCCGCGACACCTTCGTCTCCTCGGTCAGCAAGATCATCGACGAGTACGGTCTGGACGGCCTCGACATCGACTTCGAGGGCCACTCGCTCTCGCTGAACACCGGGGACACCGACTTCCGCAACCCCACCACCCCGGTCGTCGTCAACCTGATCTCCGCGGTGAAGGCCCTCAAGGCCAAGTACGGCGACAAGTTCGTCCTGACGATGGCTCCCGAGACCTTCTTCGTCCAGCTCGGCTACCAGTACTACGGCTCGGGCCCCTGGGGCGGCCAGGACCCCCGGGCGGGCGCCTACCTCCCGGTCATCCACGCGCTGCGCGACGACCTGACCCTGTTGCACTTCCAGGACTACAACTCGGGCTCCATCATGGGCCTGGACAACCAGTACCACTCGATGGGCGGCGCGGACTTCCACATCGCCATGACCGACATGCTGCTCACCGGCTTCCCGGTGGCGGGCGACCAGACCAAGGTCTTCCCGGCGCTCCGCCCCGACCAGGTCGCCATCGGGCTGCCGGCCTCCACCCAGGCGGGCAACGGCCACACCTCGCCCGCCGAGGTCACCAAGGCGCTGAACTGCCTGACCAAGAAGACCGACTGCGGCTCCTACGCCACCCACGGGACATGGCCGGCGCTGCGCGGGCTGATGACGTGGTCGATCAACTGGGACCGGTTCAACAACGGGGAGTTCTCGAAGAACTTCGACGCCTACTTCGGCGGCTGAGGCCGAGCGGCAGCAGCACCGCCCCGCACAGGAACCAACTGCCCAGTACGTCCAGCGGCCAGTGATAGCCGCGCAGCACCAGACCGATGCCCGTCGCCGTGGTCAGCAGGACAGCGGCGACGGGCATCACCCATGACCACGACCGCCTCGCGTACGGCGCGACCAGCAGCGCCGCCGCGCCGTACGCCACGGCGGCCGTCGCGGCATGGCCGGACGGGAAGTAGCCGGTGGCGTCCGTCAGCGGTCCCGGACGGGCGATCAGGGCCTTCAGCGGAACGATCAGCAGGGGCACCGCGCCCATGATGAGCGCCGCGTGCAGCGGCTCACGGCGCGCACCGCGCACCAGGGCCCAGATGATCGCGCAGCCCAGTACCGGGAGCGCGACCTGCATATTGCCCAGATCGGCGAGGAATTCGGTCAGCCGGGCGGGGCCGTGTCCGACGACGGCCCGGTCGGCGCGCTCGTCGAGTGCGCGCAGCGGGCCGCCGGCCGCGACCTGCCAGGCGGTGAGCCCGAAGAGCGCCAGGAGCGACAGGGCCAGGGAAAGGAAAAGAGCCGGCCGCCCGGGAACAGGGGGGGTGGTTCCGGGGCGGCCGGTCGGACCGGTTTGCCGCACGCCCCGGGGGGTTTGGGGCGAGCGGCCATCCGATCGGTGAGGAGTTCCGGAGCCAGAGGCTCCAGCGGTGTGCGCGAAGGCACGGCCAGGACGGCGCTGGGGAAGCTCCGGCCCGGCATCGCCCGCAGTCCCCTGCGGGCGGGGTGTTTCTCTCATCTGCAGAAACCGTACGGCAGCCGATGGGGGACCGACAGCGGGAAACAGATCCCGCCATCGGCCCCCCACACGTTCTTCACAGGCCCTCACGCGGGCCCCTCGTAACCCCTGCGAGAACGCGTTCCGGAGCCGCTGCGGTTCGCACAGATCAGATCTGGCCGAAAGCCTGCTCGATGACGTCGAGCGCCTCGTTCAGCAGGTCCTCGCCGATCACCAGCGGCGGGAGGAAGCGCAGGACGTTGCCGTACGTGCCGCAGGTGAGAACCAGGACGCCCTCCGCGTGGCAGGCCTTGGCGAGCTTCGCGGCGGCCTCCGGGTTCGGGTCCTTCGTGCCGGACTTCACCAGCTCGATCGCGATCATCGCGCCGCGGCCGCGGATGTCACCGATGATGTCGCCGTTGCCGAGCTTCGACTGCATCTCGGCGAGGCGGCCCTTCATGACCTCCTCGATGCGCTTCGCCTTCCCGTTCAGGTCCAGCTCGCGCATCGTCTCGATGGCACCGAGCGCACCCGCGCAGGCGACCGGGTTGCCGCCGTAGGTGCCGCCGAGGCCGCCGGAGTGGGCGGAGTCCATGATCTCGGCGCGGCCGGTCACGGCGGAGAGCGGGAGACCGCCCGCGATGCCCTTGGCGGTGGTGATCAGGTCCGGGACGATGCCCTCGTCCTCGCAGGCGAACCACTGGCCGGTGCGGCAGAAGCCGGACTGGATCTCGTCGGCGACGAAGACGATGCCGTTGTCCTTGGCGAACTGGGCGATGGCCGGGAGGAAGCCCTTGGCCGGCTCGATGAAGCCGCCCTCGCCGAGCACCGGCTCGATGATGATCGCGGCGACGTTCTCCGCGCCGATCTGCTTGTTGATCTGGTCGATGGCCTGGGCCGACGCCTCGGCGCCGGCGTTCTCGGCACCGGTCGGCCAGCGGTAGCCGTACGCCACCGGCACCCGGTAGACCTCGGGCGCGAACGGGCCGAAGCCCTGCTTGTACGGCATGTTCTTGGCGGTCAGCGCCATCGTGAGGTTGGTGCGGCCGTGGTAGCCGTGGTCGAAGACGACGACCGCGGTGCGCTTGGTGTGGATACGGGCGATCTTCACCGCGTTCTCGACGGCCTCGGCGCCCGAGTTGAAGAGCGCGGACTTCTTGGCGTGGTCGCCCGGCGTCAGCTCGGCGAGCTGCTCACAGACCTCGACGTACCCCTCGTACGGCGTGACCATGAAACAGGTGTGGGTGAAGTCGGCGAGCTGCGCGGACGCGCGGCGCACGACGGCCTCGGCGGAGGCGCCCACCGAGGTCACGGCGATACCGGAGCCGAGGTCGATCAGACGGTTGCCGTCCACGTCCTCGATGATCCCGCCACCGGCGCGGGCGGTGAACACCGGCAGGGTGGAGCCCACACCTGCGGCCACCGTCTCCAGACGGCGGGCCTGCAGCTCCACCGACTTCGGGCCGGGAATGGCAGTGACGACGCGGCGCTCCTGCGGGATTGCGGTCATGAGGGGCTCCTGGGGGGATGTTTCGGACGCTTCTTCGTGCAGGCTATGGGCGAGGCCCGGGGTACGGCATGTTCCGTTCGGGAGTGGTGCTCGCGCGCCGTTGTCCGCCACGGACATAGCGAGGGGGTACGCGGGCCGGGCCGCGGGGACACGGGGGCCGGGGAGGGCTCCGGGGGCCGGGCGAAGACATCCCGCCCGACCGCGTCCGACGGGGTGGTACGGGGCACTAGATTGATGGCTTCGGGCGCCCGCGCCCGAAGTTACCGGTCGGCGCTGGTCAGGGGACGAGGGACAGCACATGGACACCGAGGGCACGTACGACGCACGCGGCACCCGCTCCGGTCATCCGGTGCCGCGCCCGGCCGGCCCTCCCCCTCCCGAACTGCCGCCGAGGCCCGGATACGCACCCGCCTCCGGGCCCTCCCTCGGCGACTGGCTCCGTATCCCGAGGCCCGCGGCGGAGCCGGGCGTCTGGCGGCTCGGACACGCCCCCCGGCCCGCCGAGGAGAAGGAACGCACCCCGGACCGCACGCTGGTGAGCGGCGCGGTGATCTCGCTGCTGGCCTGCGTCCTGCTCTGGTCGCTCTGGCGCAACAACTACATCCCGTACTGGCGGGTCCCGCTGAAGCTCTTCACCCCCGGCGAGTGGTGGGGGCCGTTCGGGGACCAGCCGCAGACCCGGGGCGCGGTCCGCGCGCTCGACATCTACCGGCTGCTGATCATCGGGGGGCTCGTCTACGGATTCGGCCGCCTCGGCAACTGGCCCGCCGCCTTCGAGCGGTGCGTCGCCGCCAGGGGAGCCGCGGCGCGGGCGCTCGGCGCCGCGGTCTGCGCGCTGCTGGTGTGGACCCTCGTCTGGAACGGGACCGTGCCCGGGATGGGGCTGGTCTTCGGCCTCGTGCCGGACGGCTGGCTGGGCCGCGACCGCACCCAGTCCACGCTGATCAGCTACGGGCTGTACGCCCTGCTCACCCTGGTGATCGTGTGGCCGTTCGGCAGGCTCGGGCGGTGGGCCGAGCTGTGGCGCCGCGGCCGCTCCGAGCGGCCGGCCCCCCCCGGCCGGGACGGCCGCGACCCGGCGAAGCCGCACACGCCCGACGGCGCGGACGCCGTCGTCGAGGGCGGCGAGGACGACCCCGCCGAATGGCCCGAACTGCGCGCCGCCGGAGAGCCGCAGGCCGCCGCCGCGCTCGCCAGGGAGACCCGGTCCGGGCGGATGAACGATGTCGACTACGCCCGGATCCGCCGTGCCTGGACCTCCGTACGCGCCGACCGCTCCCGCCTCCCCGCCTTCACCGAGAACGTGCGCCGTGACGGCTCCACCGCCTGCCCCCACCCCTCCGGCGCACGCGACCTCCCGGTCCGCGCCGCCCGGCACGACCTGCTCGTCCAGCAGGTCAGGCTGGGCACCGTCGAGGCGGGCGAGCGCAACCCGTACGCCCGCCGCGGCAGCGGCATCGCCCTGGACCCCGGGCTGCTGGGCACCTCCCTGCTCGCCGTCGGCCCGCCGGGCGCGGGCAAGAGCCGGGCACTGGTCCGGCCGGTCGTCGAATCCCTCGCGCTGCAGGCGCTCACCGGGCAGGCCGCCGTCGTCGCCGTGTGCGCCGCGGGCACCCAGCTCGGCGGCGACAAGGGGTTCGACGTCGTCGTCAAGATCGGCGACCCGTCGTCCGTGCACGACCTCGACCTGTACGGCGGCACCACCGACCCCGACGAGGCCGCGACCGTGCTCGCCGACGGCCTGGTCGGTGACCTCCCCGAGGTCGACGGCAGGCGCGCCGTGACCGCGCTCGCCCAGCTCCTCGGCCCCTTCCGGGTGGCCCACGGCCGGTTCCCCTCCGTGCCCGAGCTGCGCGAGCTCCTGGACGGTGTACCCACGGCCCTCGCCGCGCTGCGGGAGGCGCTCGACGACACCGGGCACCCCGGAATGCGGCGCGAGCTCGACGGCCGCGCCCGCCAGGCCGGTGCGCCCGGCGATCCGGGGCCGGCGCTCGCCGACCGGGTGGCGCTGCTGGATCGGCCCGCGTTCGCCGAGTTCTTCGACACCACCGGCAGGACCCGGCCCTTCTCGCCGCGCGCCCTGGAGCATCCGCTGAGGGTCCGCATCGATCTGCCCGAGCGCGGCCACGCCGAGGCCTCCCGGGTGCTGGCACGGCTGGTCCTCGCCCAGTTCACCGCGAGCGCCGCGGCCCGTACCGACCGTTCCCTCTTCGCCTGTCTCGTCCTCGACGACGCGACCGGCACCCTGACCCCCGACACCGTCCGCGGCGTCCAGCGCCTGCGCTCGGCGCACGCCGGGGCCGTACTCACCCTGCGTACGCTCGACGACGTGCCGGAGAGCCTGCACACGGCGCTGCTGGGCGCGGTCGGCTGCCGGATGGCGTTCTCCGGGATCACCACCTGGGACGGGAAGAAATTCGCCGAGGCCTGGGGCACCGAGTGGGTCGAGACCCGCGACGTCACCCAGCGCACCGTCTTCGCCGACCAGCCGATGACCCGGGCCATCCACGCCTTCCGCAAACTCGTCACCGGCAAGGCGGTCACCACGGACGCGGTGACCGTGCGCCAGGTCGAGCGGGAGCGCTGGTCGGCCTCCGAACTGGCCCACCGGGTGCCGGCCGGGCACGCGGTACTGTCCCTCACGACCGTACGGGGGGAGCACGCGCCGCCCCTGCTGGTGGATCTGAACGGCTGAGCGGCGCGGGGTGCGGCCCGCGGCACCGGGCATGGTCATGCCGGACCCCGCCAGCCTGGCAGAATTGGCAGGAGCCGTTCGTACGGGACGGCGAAAACCGACTCCCCGAGGTCCCGCGGTCCCCATGCCCCTCACTCTCGCCTCGCTCGTCCAGCGTTCGGCGCTCAGACTCACCGTGCGCGCGGGGGCGGACCGGCTCGACGCGCCCGTGCGCTGGGCGCACGCCAGCGAGCTGACCGACCCCGTTCCGTACATGGAGGGCGGCGAGTTCCTGCTCGTCACCGCCACCAACCTCGACGCGGAGAACCCCGAGGCGATGCGGCGGTACGTGCGGCGGCTGGCCGGAGCCGGAGTCGTCGGCCTGGGCTTCGCCGTCGGCGTCCACTACGACGAGGTGCCGCAGGCGCTGATCGACGCGGCCGAGGAAGCGGGGCTGCCGCTCCTCGAAGTGCCGCGCCGCACCCCGTTCATCGCCATCGCCAAGGCCGTGTCCTCGGTGATCGCGGAGGACCAGTACCGGGCCGTGACGGCCGGGTTCGAGGTCCAGCGGGAGCTGACCAGGGCCGCACTCGCGGGCGACGGTCCCGGCGAACTGCTCACCCGGCTCGCCGCGCACCTCGACGGCTGGGCCGCGCTGTACGACGCGGCCGGCCAGGTAGTCGCCGCGGCCCCCGAATGGGCCGCCCGCCGCGCCGCCCGGCTCACCCCCGACGTGGAACGGCTGCGGGACCGCCCGGCCCCGGCCAGCGTCGTCGTCGGCGACACCGACGACCGGGTCGAGCTCCAGTCCCTGGGCACCGGCCGCCGGGTCAGGGGAGCGCTGGCCGTCGGCACCGGCGCGGCACTCGGCACCGCCGAGCGGTACGCCGTGCACTCCGCCGTCGCCCTGCTGACCCTGACCACCGCACGCTCCCGGTCCCTCCAGGGCGCCGAACAGCGCCTCGGCGCGGCGGTGCTGCGCATGTTGCTCGCCGGCCAGCCGGACCACGCCAGGGCCGTCGCCGGGGACCTGTACGGAGGGCTGCTCGACGCCCCGTTCCGGCTGCTCATCGCGGAGGCGTCCGACCCCGCCACCCCCGCGTCGCTCGGCGAGGCGATGGAGGCGGCGGCCCTGCGGTCCGGCGAGACCCTGCTGACCGTCCCCGAGGGCGACCGGCTCGTCGTCCTCGCCGCGGACGGCGGAGCGGCGGTCGCGGCGTGCGCGGCCTACGCGGAGGCCCAGGAGGCGAGGGCGCCCGCCGAAGGGACGAAGGCGGAGGAGGGCCAGGTGGTCGTGGGCCTCTCCGCGCCGGCCGGCCCGATCGCAGTCTCCGCCGCGTACAAGCAGGCCGAGCAGGCCCTGTCGGTGGCCCGCCGCCGGGGCAGGGCGCTGGTCGAGCACGAGGAGCTGGCGGCCGGCTCGGTGCTCCCGCTGCTCGCGGACGACGCGGTACGGGCCTTCGCCGACGGAATGCTCCGCGCCCTGCACGAACACGACGCCAAGGGCCGCGGCGACCTCGTGGCCTCGCTGCGGGCCTGGCTGGCCCACCACGGCCAGTGGGACGCGGCCGCGGCGGACCTGGGAGTGCACCGCCACACCCTGCGCTACCGGATGCGCCGGGTGGAGGAGATCCTGGGCCGCTCGCTGGACGATCCCGATGTCCGGATGGAGCTGTGGCTGGCCCTGAAGGCCACGAGCGCCCCGCCGGCCCCCGAGCCGTAGCGGCCCGGCGGAGCCGTGTGTTCCGTCCGCATCCGACAAACCGGCGCGTCCCTGGTACGCACTGCTCCACCCCGGACAAACGCCAGGGCGGCCCTGCGGCCCTACGGTGGGGGCAAGACACCCCCACCGCTCCGAAGGGCCGGAACCTCCATGACTTCCACCCACGCCTTCTGGCTCGCCGGCCGCCAGGCCACCGGCGAGGACAGCTTCGACGTCACCAACCCCTGGGACGGCCGTCTCGTGGGCACCGTCAGCGTGCCGACCGACGCCCAGATCGAGGAGGCCGTCGCGGCCGCGCACGCCGTGCGCGAGGAGTTCGCCGCGACCCCGGCGCACGTCCGGGCCGCCGCACTCGACCACGTCGTACGGCGTCTGGTGGAGCGCACCGAGGAGATCGCCCAGCTGATCTCCGCCGAGAACGGCAAGCCCATCAAGTGGGCCCGCGGCGAGGTCGGCCGCGCCGTCTCCGTGTTCCGGTTCGCCTCGGAGGAGGCCCGACGCTTCAACGGCGGCGACGCCCAGCGTCTGGACACCGACGCCGGCGGCACCGGCCGTCTCGGCCTGACCCGGCGCTTCCCGCGCGGCACGGTCCTCGGCATCGCGCCGTTCAACTTCCCGCTGAACCTGAGCGCCCACAAGGTGGCCCCGGCCATCGCCGTCGGCGCCCCGATCATCCTGAAGCCCGCCCCGGCCACCCCGATCTCCTCGCTGATCCTGGGCGAGCTGCTGGCCGAGACCGACCTGCCGGCCGGTTCCTGGTCCGTGCTGACGGTCCCCAACGACCGGATGCCCGCCCTGGTCCAGGACGAGCGCCTGCCCGTGATCTCCTTCACCGGTTCCGGCCCCGTCGGCTACTCGATCCTGGAGTCGGTGCCGCGCAAGCACTGCACCCTGGAGCTCGGCGGCAACGGTGCCGCGGTCGTCCTCGGCGACTACGCCTCCGACCAGGACCTGGACTGGGCCGCGACCCGTATCGCGACCTTCTCCAACTACCAGGGCGGCCAGTCCTGCATCTCCGTGCAGCGGGTCATCGCGGACGCCTCGGTCTACGACCGGCTGCTCCCGAAGATCGTCGCGGCCGTCGAGGCCCAGGTCACCGGCGACCCGTCGGACGCCACCACCGATGTCGGCCCGCTGGTCAGCGAGGACGCCGCCAAGCGCGTCGAGTCCTGGGTCGACGAGGCCGTGCAGGCCGGCGCCCAACTGCTCACCGGCGGCAAGCGGGACGGTGCCACCTACGCGCCGACCGTGCTCGCGGAGCTCCCGGACAACGTCACCCTCTCCTGCGAGGAGGTCTTCGGACCGGTGCTGTCCGTGCAGAAGGTGGACGGCGAGGCCGAGGCCTTCGAGGCCGTCAACTCCTCCAAGTACGGCCTGCAGGCGGGCGTGTTCACCCACGACCTGCAGACGGCCTTCCGCGCCCACCGCGCCCTGGAGGTCGGCGGCGTGATCATCGGCGACGTCCCCTCCTACCGCGCGGACCAGATGCCGTACGGCGGCGCCAAGCAGTCCGGCGTCGGCCGCGAGGGTGTCCGCTACGCCATGGACGACTACACCTACGAGCGCGTGCTGGTCCTCACCGGCCTCGCCCTGTAGTCCGCGAACAGGATCGAACCGATCCACCGACGTCGCCTGTGTTCCGCCTGGACAGCACGACAGCAGGCGACAGCGAGATGGCCTGAACCCACTGTGCGGGGGTTCAGGCCATCTCCGTCCTCCCGCCCGGCCGCCACCGCGGGCGGGTCAGTGGAGTGGCTCCCGACCCGATCGGCTCCGGGGGGATGGCGGACGTGTCGGGAATCAGGTACATACGGACGAGTAGAGCCGGTTGGTACCGATGGGCGCACCCCCACGCGGACCGGCCGCGTCCCCCACCCACAACGCGGCGAGGTGAGCTCCTCATGTCCGCACCATCCGCACCGAAGAACACGCCCAGGGTCACCGAGCGTGAAGCGCGCCAAGTGGCCGAGGCCGCGCGCGAACAGGACTGGCACAAGCCGAGCTTCGCCAAGGAACTCTTCCTCGGACGCTTCCGGCTCGACCTGATCCATCCGCATCCGCTGCCGCCCGCCGACGACGTGCGGCGCGGCGAGGCGTTCCTCGCCCGGCTGCGCGAGTTCTGCGAGACGAGGATCGACGGCGCCCTGATCGAGCGCGAGGCGAGAATCCCCGACGAGGTGATCAACGGCCTCAAGGAGCTCGGCGCGCTCGGGATGAAGATCGACCCGAAGTACGGCGGCCTCGGCCTGACCCAGGTCTACTACAACAAGGCCCTCGCCCTGGTCGGCTCCGTGAGCCCGGCCATCGGCGCGCTGCTCTCCGCCCACCAGTCCATCGGCGTGCCGCAGCCGCTGAAACTCTTCGGCAGCCAGGAGCAGAAGGACACCTTCCTGCCCCGGCTGGCCCGTACCGACATCTCGGCGTTCCTCCTCACCGAACCGGACGTCGGCTCCGACCCGGCCCGGCTCGCCACCTCGGCCGTCCCGGAGGGGGCGGACTACGTCCTGGACGGGGTGAAGCTCTGGACGACCAACGGCGTCGTCGCCGATCTGCTCGTCGTGATGGCCCGCGTGCCGAGGTCGGAAGGACACAAGGGCGGCATCACGGCCTTCGTCGTCGAGGCGGACTCCCCGGGCATCACCGTCGAGAACCGCAACGCCTTCATGGGCCTGCGCGGCCTGGAGAACGGCGTCACCCGCTTCCACCGGGTCCGGGTCCCGGCCGCGAACCGCATCGGCCCCGAGGGCGCCGGGCTCAAGATCGCCCTCACCACGCTCAACACGGGACGGCTCTCGCTGCCCGCCATGTGCGTCGGCGCCGGGAAGTGGTGCCTGAAGATCGCCCGCGAGTGGTCCACGGCCCGTGAGCAATGGGGCAGGCCGGTCGCCCGGCACGAGGCCGTCGGCGCCAAGATCTCCTTCATCGCCGCGACCACCTTCGCCCTCGAAGCAGTGGTCGACCTCTCCTCGCAGATGGCGGACGAGAACCGCAACGACATCCGCATCGAAGCGGCCCTCGCCAAGCTGTACGGCTCCGAGATGGGCTGTCTGATGGCCGACGAACTCGTCCAGATCCGGGGCGGACGCGGCTTCGAGACCGCCGAGTCCCTCGCCGCCCGCGGCGAGCGGGCCGTCGCAGCCGAACAGCTCCTGCGCGATCTGCGGATCAACCGGATCTTCGAGGGCTCGACCGAGATCATGCACCTGATGATCGCCCGGGAGGCCGTGGACGCCCATCTGAAGGTCGCCGGGGACATCATCGACCCCGACAAACCCCTCTCCGCCAAGGCGAAGGCGGGCGCGAACGCGGCCGGCTTCTATGCCCGCTGGCTCCCCAGGCTCGTCGCGGGCCCAGGGCAACTCCCGCGTACGTACGGGGAGTTCAACCCTCCCGGCCATCCCGACCTGTCCGCCCATCTGCGCTACGTCGAACGCGCCTCGCGCAAGCTCGCCCGCTCCACCTTCTACGCCATGTCGCGCTGGCAGGGCCGGATGGAGACCAAACAGGGCTTCCTCGGACGGATCGTCGACATCGGCGCGGAACTCTTCGCGATGAGCGCCGCCTGCGTACGCGCCGAACTGCTGCGCTCCTCGGGCGACCACGGAAGCGAGGCCTACCGGCTCGCCGACGTGTTCTGCCACCAGTCCCGCGTCCGGGTCGAGGAACTCTTCACCCGCCTGTGGTCCAACACCGACGACCTGGACCGGCGCCTGGTCGACGGCCTCCTGTCCGGCGCGTACACCTGGCTGGAGGAGGGCGTCATCGACCCGAGCGGCGAAGGACCGTGGATCGCCGACGCCACCCCGGGGCCGTCCGCCCGGGAGAACGTCCACCGGACCATCGGCTGAACCACCGGCCGGGGGGGGGGGGGGGGGGGAGGGGGGGGGGGGGGGGGGGGCCCCCCCCCCCCCCCCCCCCCCCCACCCCCGGCCGCGCCCGGTGCGGCAGGATGACGACCCGTGACCGTCACCCACCTCCCCGGCTCCAAGTCCGTCACCGCGCGTGCCCTGTTCCTGGCCGCCGCCGCGAACGGCACCAGCACCCTCGTACGCCCCCTTCGCTCCGACGACACCGAGGGCTTCGCCGAAGGCCTCACGCGCCTCGGCTACCGGGTCGAGCGGGAGGCGGACCGCTGGCACATCGGGGGCCGTCCCACGGGCCCCGCCGTCACCGACGCCGATGTCTACTGCCGCGACGGCGCCACCACGGCCCGCTTCCTGCCGACCCTCGCCGCGGCCGCCACCCGCGGCACGTACCGCTTCGACGCCTCCGCCCAGATGCGCCGCCGCCCCCTCGCCCCGCTCACCGAGGCCCTGCGCACGCTCGGCGTCGACCTGCGCCACGACGGGGCCGAGGGCCATCACCCGCTGCGGATCGCCGCGTCCGGAATCGAGGGCGGCGAACTCACCCTGGACGCGGGGGAGTCATCCCAGTACCTCACCGCGCTGCTGATGCTCGGACCGCTGACCGCGAAGGGGCTGCGGATCACCGTCACCGACCTGGTCTCCGCCCCGTACATCGCGATCACCCTCGCGATGATGCGCGACTTCGGCGTCGAGGTGACCCGCGACGGCAACGTCTTCACCGTGCCGCCCGGCGGCTACCGGGCCACCACGTACGCCGTCGAGCCCGACGCCTCCACCGCGAGCTACTTCTTCGCCGCGGCGGCCCTCACCGGCCGTCGGATCACCGTCCCCGGCCTCGGCACCGACGCGCTCCAGGGCGACCTGCGCTTCGTCGACGTACTGCGCCGCATGGGCGCCGAGGTGCACACCACCGCCGATTCCACCACCGTCCGCTCCGGCGGAACCCTCTCGGGCCTCACGGTCAACATGCGCGACATCTCCGACACCATGCCGACGCTGGCCGCCATCGCACCCTTCGCGTCGGGGCCGGTACGCATCGAGGACGTGGGCAACACCCGGGTCAAGGAGTGCGACCGGATGGAGGCCTGCGCCCAGAACCTCCGGCGGATGGGCATCACGGTCGCGACGGGCCGGGACTGGATCGAGATCCGGCCCGGAACTCCCCGCCCCGCCGAGATCACCACCCACGGCGACCACCGCATCGTCATGTCGTTCGCCGTCGCCGGACTGCGGGTGCCGGGCATCACCTTCGACGACCCCGGTTGCGTACGGAAGACGTTCCCCGGATTCCACGAGGCCTTCGCCGAATTCGCGGAACCCGCCTGCCGATAGGGCTCCCGGCCACCCCGTGTGCGGGACGCACTGTCCACGCCCACAGGAGATGCGGCAACAATGGGGGGCATGAGCGACAGCCCTGCCCCCCTCGCCGACCCGCACCTCGTCTTCGACGCAGCGGAAGGCCGCCGGGATCTCGTCATCCTCGGCTCCACCGGATCCATCGGCACCCAGGCCATCGACCTGGTGCTGCGCAACCCCGACCGCTTCCGTGTCACCGCGCTCTCCGCCGCGGGCGGGCGGGTCGCCCTCCTTGCCGAGCAGGCCCGGCAGCTGCGGGTGCGTACCGTGGCCGTCGCCGCACCGGACGCCGTACCGGCCCTCCGTGAGGCGCTGCGCGAGCAGTACGGGACGGGCGAGCCGCTCCCCGAGATCCTGGCAGGGCCCGACGCCGCCGCACAGCTCGCGGCGAGCGACTGCCACACCGTGCTCAACGGAATCACCGGATCGATCGGACTCGCCCCGACGCTCGCCGCGCTGGAGGCGGGCCGCACGCTCGCCCTGGCCAACAAGGAGTCGCTGATCGTCGGCGGCCCGCTGGTCAAGGCGCTGGCGAAGCCCGGCCAGATCATCCCGGTCGACTCCGAACACGCCGCGCTCTTCCAGGCGCTGGGCGCCGGCACCCGCGCCGACGTGCGCAAGCTCGTCGTCACCGCCTCCGGCGGCCCCTTCCGGGGACGGACGAGGAGCGAGCTGGCGGACGTCACGCGCGAGCAGGCCCTCGCCCACCCGACCTGGGCCATGGGACCGGTCATCACGATCAACTCCGCCACCCTGGTCAACAAGGGACTGGAGGTCATCGAGGCCCATCTCCTCTACGACATCCCGTTCGACCGGATCGAGGTCGTGGTCCACCCCCAGTCGTACGTCCACTCGATGGTGGAGTACACCGACGGCTCCACCCTCGCCCAGGCCACGCCCCCGGACATGAGGGGCCCGATCGCCATCGGCCTCGGCTGGCCCGCCCGTGTCCCGGACGCCGCCCCCGCCTTCGACTGGTCGAAGGCGTCCAGCTGGGAGTTCTTCCCCCTCGACGACGAGGCCTTCCCGTCCGTGGGACTGGCCAGGCACGTCGGCACGCTCGGCGCCACCGCACCGGCCGTCTTCAACGCCGCCAACGAGGAGTGCGTCGACGCATTCCTCGCCGGACGGCTGCCGTTCAACGGCATCATGGATACGGTCACCGCGGTGGTGGCCGAACACGGCACCCCCGCCACGGGAACTTCGCTCACGGTCGCAGACGTCCTGGAAGCGGAGACCTGGGCACGCGCTCGGGCCCGTGAACTCTCGGCGAAAGCGACAGCGGAGGCGCGCGCATGAGTATTACGACGGTCCTGTTGACGATTCTGGGCATCGTCGTCTTCGCCATCGGTCTGCTGTTCTCGATCGCCTGGCACGAGCTCGGGCACCTGTCGACCGCCAAGCTCTTCGGCATCCGCGTCCCCCAGTACATGGTCGGATTCGGACCGACGGTCTGGTCGCGGAAGAAGGGCGACACCGAGTACGGGATCAAGGCCATCCCGGCCGGCGGCTACATCCGCATGATCGGCATGTTCCCGCCGGGAGAGGACGGACGCCTGGAGGCGCGGTCCACCTCGCCGTGGCGCGGCATGATCGAGGACGCCAGGTCCGCCGCCTTCGAAGAACTCGAACCGGGTGACGAGAAGCGCCTCTTCTACACGCGCAAGCCGTGGAAGCGCGTCATCGTGATGTTCGCCGGACCGTTCATGAACCTGGTCCTCGCCGTCGCGATCTTCATCGGTGTGGCGATGACCTTCGGCTTCCAGACCCAGACCACCGAGGTGGCGGGCGTCCAGAAGTGCGTGATCGACCAGAGCGCCAACCGCGACACCTGCAAGAAGTCCGACCCGGTCTCGCCCGCGATGGAGGCGGGGCTCAAGAAGGGCGACCGGATCGTCGCCTTCGACGGGCAGAAGGTCGACGACTGGGCCACGCTCTCCGACAAGATCCGCGACACCACCGGCCCCGCCACCATCACGGTCCGGCGCGACGGCCAGGAGAAGACCCTCCACGCCGTGCTCCAGAAGAACTCGGTGGCGAAGAAGGACTCCAAGGGCGAGGTGATCCCCGGCAAGTTCGTGACGGCCGGCTACCTCGGCTTCGCCGCCCAGACCGAGATCGTCCCGCTCTCCTTCGGCGACTCGGTCGTCCGCATGGGAGACATGGTCGAGAACGGCGTCGACTCGATCATCGCCCTCCCGTCCAAGATCCCGGGCCTGTGGGACGCCGCCTTCGGCGACGGCGAGCGGGCTGCGGACTCCCCGGTCGGCGTGGTCGGCGCGGCCAGGATCGGCGGCGAGGTGATGACGCTCGACGTCCCGGCGACGAACCAGATCGCGATGATGCTGTTCCTGCTGGCGGGCTTCAACCTCTCGCTGTTCCTCTTCAACATGCTGCCCCTGCTGCCGCTCGACGGCGGGCACATCGCCGGCGCGCTCTGGGAGGCCCTGCGCCGCAATGTGGCACGGGTCTTCAAGCGCCCCGACCCGGGCCCCTTCGACGTGGCCAAGCTGATGCCGGTCGCCTATGTCGTCGCCGGTGTCTTCATCTGCTTCACGCTGCTGGTGCTGGTCGCCGACATCGTGAATCCGGTCAAGATCTCCTGACCCACCGACCACCTCGTGCACCACGAGTGACGGCCCGGCACACAGTGTGTGTCCGGGCCGTCGCCTTTGTGCGGCACTCCCGGACGCGGTGTGCTCCGGGCCGCCGCCGGTGCCGTAACCTCGAAGGCCGGAGCCCGCCGATCTCGGGACCTTGATCCACACCTTGGGGATGCTCAGCGCATGACTGCGATTTCTCTCGGAATTCCGTCCGTTCCGACCAAGCTCGCCGACCGGAGGGTCAGCCGCAAGATCCAGGTCGGGTCGGTTGCGGTGGGCGGGGACGCGCCGGTGTCGGTGCAGTCGATGACCACGACGCGTACGTCGGACGTGGGTGCGACGTTGCA
>NZ_JBHWIY010000024.1:0-135139 GCF_042731715.1 Streptomyces sp. NPDC059832
GTCCACACAGTCGGCAAACCAGGCCCCTCGAAGCGACGGACGAAGAAGTCAACGACCCCACGTCCACGCCGCACAGGTTAAAGACCAAGCTAAGGGCTGTCCCATAATCCCTGGTGGATCAGCGTGCGGCGTCGGATGCGGTGCGTCGCAAGGCGGAGGGACGCCCGAATACTGGATGTATTCGGGCGTTCCGACAACGCGGCGAGGTGCCGTAGCTGACGTCGCACGCCCGCCAGGGATTACGGGACAGCCCTTAGTCTGTTCTCCGTGAACGAGATGCCGCAGGATCATCGTCCGACCAAGTCCGTACGGGTCCTGCTCGCCGAGGACCAGGGCATGATGCGCGGTGCGCTGGCCCTGCTGCTCGGTCTTGAGCCGGACATCGAGGTCGTGGCGCAGGTGGCCGCCGGGGACGGGATCGTGGACGCCGCGCTGGCGTCCCGCCCCGATGTGGCGCTCCTGGACATCGAACTCCCGGGCCGCAGCGGGCTGGACGCCGCCGCCGATCTGCGCGAGGAGGTGCCGGACTGCCGGGTGCTGATCCTCACCACGTTCGGCCGCCCCGGCTATCTGCGCCGGGCGATGGAGGCCGGGGCGGCGGGGTTCCTGGTCAAGGACGGTCCCGTCGAGGAGCTCGCCACCGCGATCCGCCGGGTGCTCGGGGGCGAGACGGTGATCGACCCGGCGTTGGCCGCCGCCGCGCTCAGCGCCGGGCCGAGCCCGCTGACCGCGCGGGAACGGGACGCGCTGAACGCCTCGGTGGACGGGGCGACGGTCGCCGACATCGCGGCGAAGCTGCATCTGTCCGAGTCGACGGTGCGGAACTATCTGTCGTCGGCCATCGGCAAGACGGGCACCCGCAACCGGATGGAAGCGGTCCGGGCGGCGCGGCAACAGGGGTGGCTGTAAGGCCTTTCGCCCGGATCGGGCCGGACCCCGCGCGCCCGGCACGACCCGGGCGAGGGGCCCTGCGTCCCGCGGGCCGTGCGCCTCAGCGCCGGTCCGACCGGTGGCGGGGCAGCCAGAGCGCCATCAGCAGCAGTCCGCCCAGCAGTACCGTGCCGGCCGTCCGGAAGGCGAGTGCGAAGCCGGCCGTGAGCTCCTCCGGTCCGGTGCCGCCCGCGGTGCGGGCCGCCGCGACGGTGGAGAGCACGGCGAGACCGAGCGCACCGCCCATCGTGCGGGAGGTGTTGACGAGGCCGGAGACCAGACCGGATTCGCCGGGGGCCGCGCCGGCGATGGCCAGCGAGGCGAGCGGGGTGGCCGCCAGGCCCGTACCGGCCATCATCAGGACGCCGGGCAGGCAGACCGAGGTGAGGTACGAACCGTCGGGTCCCATCGTGGACTGCCAGCCGAAGCCCGCGGCGGCCATGGCCGTACCGATGAGCGCCAGGTTCTTCGCGCCGGTCACGGCCATCACCCGGGGCGCGCACTTCGAGCCGAGGACGACGGCCAACGACGTGGGCATCAGGGCGAGTCCGGCCTCCAGCGGGGTGTAACCCAGCACGGCCTGGGCGTACACGGTCATGAAGTACCACATCGAGAACGTCGCCGAACCGATCACGAGCATCGCCGCGTTGGCCGATGTCACCGCCCGCGTCCCGAGCACCCGGAGCGGCATCAGCGGCTCCGCCGTCCGGGCCTCCACCGCCACGAAGACGCCCAGCAGGGCCACCCCGCCGAGCAGCGGCGCCAGGGTCGCCGTCGCGGTCCACCCCGACTCCTCGGTCTGCACGATGCCGTACGCGACACAGGCGAGGCCCACCGTGACGAGTACCGCGCCCAGCAGGTCGATCCGCCGCCGGTCCCCGGCCCGGCCCTCCGCGAGCCGGACGGCGGCGCCGGCCAGGACGAGCACCCCGACCGGCACATTGATCAGCAGCACCCAGCGCCAGGAGAACAGATCGGTGAGCACCCCGCCGATCAGCCCGCCGGCCGCGCCACCGCCCGCGCCGACGGCCATCCAGGTGCCTATCGCCTTCGTCCTGTCCGGGCCCTCGGGGACGGCGGTGGTGAGCAGGGTCAGGGTGGCGGGGGCGAGCACGGCGGCACCGAGCCCCTGCGCGGCGCGGGCGGCGAGCAGCTGCCAGCCCTCCTGGGCGAGCCCACCGGCCAGGGAGGCGGCGGTGAACAGGCCGAGGCCTATGAGGAACATCCGCTTGCGGCCGTAGATGTCCGCCGCGCGCCCGCCGAGGAGCATGAATCCGGCGAACGCGATCGAGTAGGCGTTGAGCACCCACTGGAGTCCGGTGGCGCTCATCCGGAGGTCGGAACGCATGGACGGCAGGGCGACGTTGACGACGGACACGTCGAGCACGACGAGGAACTGACCGACGCAGGCGGCGAGCACCGCCGCCCAGGTGTGGGTACTGGTCCGCTCTCGCGGCGGCACGGGCGTCTTGAGGTCAACCATGCCCGTCATGCTCGCACCCGTGCTTCGCCCCGCGCATCGGGATTCGGGTCTACCGCCGCAGCAGCGTCACCACCGCCGCTCCGCCGAGCCCGATGTTGTGGGCCAGGCCGACCCGGGCGTCCTTCACCTGCCGGTTCCCCGCCTCGCCCCGGAGCTGCCAGGTCAGTTCGGCGGCCTGGGCGATTCCGGTGGCGCCGAGCGGGTGCCCCTTGGAGATCAGCCCGCCGGACGGGTTGACCACCCAGCGGCCGCCGTACGTGGTGGCCCCGGACTCGACGAGCTTTCCGGACTCGCCCTCGCCGCACAGCCCGAGCGCCTCGTAGGTGAGGAGCTCGTTGATGGAGAAGCAGTCGTGCAGTTCGATGACGTCCAGGTCGGCGGCCGAGAGCCCCGACGCCTCGTAGACCTGCCGGGCGGCGGCCCGCGACATCGGCAGGCCCACCGCGTCGATGCAGGTCCCCGAGGCGAAGGACTCGCCGGTGTCGGTGGTCATGGCCTGGGCGACGATCTCCACCGCCCGGTCGCCCAGACCGTGGCTCTCGACGAAGCGTTCCGACACGACGACGGCGGCTGCCGCGCCGTCGGAGGTGGGTGAGCACTGGAGCTTGGTCAGCGGGGTGTGGATGGTCTTCGCGGCGAGGATCTCCTCGACCGTGTACGGGTCCTGGAACTGGGCGTACGGATTGTTCACCGAGTGCCGGTGGTTCTTGGCGCCGACGGCGGCGAGCTGTGCCCCGGTCGTCCCGTACCGCGCCATGTGCTCGCGGGCCGCGTTGCCGAATATCTGGGCGGTGGGCGGGCTCATCCCGAAACCGTGGGCGGCGGCCATGATCCCGTAGTGCCGGGCCACGGGTGACGTCTTGAAGTCGGCGGCACCGCCGTCCGCCCCACCGCCGCCGAGTGCGCCGCGCGTCATCTTCTCGAAGCCGAGCGCGAGGACGCAGTCGCTGCCGCCGCCCTCGACGAACTGCCGGGCCATCATCAGGGCGGTGGAGCCGGTGGCGCAGTTGTTGTTGACGTTGTAGACGGGGATCCCGGTCAGGCCGAGTCCGTACACGGCGCGCTGACCGGCGGTGGAGGCCTGGAAGCAGTAGCCGACGACGGCCTGCTGGATCTGCTCGTACGCGAGGGAGGCATCGGCGAGCGCCGCCGTCCCGGCCTCCTTCGCCATGTCCCAGTACTGCCAGTCGCGCGTCTCGGGCTTCTCGAACTTCGTCATTCCGACACCGACGACGTACGCCTTCATGAGCTTCATGGGCTTCGCGTGCTTCTCGGGCTTCATGGCAAGTCCCTTCAATCGCGCGGGAGGCCGAGGATGCGCTCGGCGACGACATTGAGCTGAACCTGGGTGGTGCCGCCCGCGATGGTCAGGCAGCGGGACATCAGGAAGCCGTGCAGGCCCCGCTCCCCCGGCCCCTCGCCGGCCGCGCCCGCCGGGCCGAGGAGTTCGAGGGCGAGTTCGGCGACCTTCTGCTGGTGGGTGGTCTGGACGAGCTTGCGGACGGAGGCTCCCGCGCCGGGTTCGAGCCCGGAGACCTGTCGCATCGTGGTCCGCAGTCCTATGCAGCCGAGCGCGTGGGCCTCGGCGGCGAGTGCTCCGATGCGGGCCCGGCAGGCGCCGTCGAGGTCGCGGGAGCGGGCGATCAGTGCCTCCAGGCCGGTGTCGAAGGTCATCTGGTCGGCCATGTGGACGCGTTCGTTGCCCAGGGTGTTGCGGGCGACCCGCCAGCCGCCGTCGGGCTCACCCACGACGGCGTCGGCGGGCAGCAGGACGTCGTCGAAGTACACCTCGTTGAAGAGGGAGTCGCCGGTGATCTCCTTCAGCGGCCGGATGTCGATGCCCGGGGTGTTCTTCATGTCGACGAGGAAGTAGCCGATCCCCTGGTGCTTGGGGGCGTCCGGGTCGGTCCGGGCGAGCAGGATCCCGTGGTCGGCCCATTGGGCGGCGCTCGTCCACACCTTCTGTCCGTTGATCCGCCAGCCCTCCTCGGTCCGCTCCGCCCTCGTGCGGAGCGAGGCGAGGTCGGATCCCGCGCCGGGCTCCGAGAACAGCTGGCACCACAGGAGTTCGCCGCGCAGGGTGGGCAGCAGATAGCGGTCCTGCTGCTCGGCCGTCCCATGGGCGAGGAGCGAGGGCACCACCCAGGTGGCGATCCCGAGGTCGCTCAGCCTCACCCCTTGCTCCGCCAACTCCCGCTGTATGGCCAGTTGCTGGACGGGACCGGCGCCCAGGCCGTAGGGGGCGGGGAGGTGCGGTGCGGCGTAGCCGATCGGGGCGAGGGCGCGGCGGGCGGCCTTCGGGTCGAGGCCGCGGGCGGCGGCGACGGCCTCGCGCGCGGCGGCCCGGTGGGCGGCGGCCCCGGCAGGGAGTTCGAGGGCGAGTTCGCGGCGCGCCCCGCCCTCGGCCAGCCGGACCGCCCGCAGCCGGTGGGTGTCGCCGGTCCCCAGCAACTGCCGCGCCACCAGGGCCCGGCGCAGATACAGATGGGCGTCGTGCTCCCAGGTGAAGCCGATGCCGCCGAGGATCTGGACGCAGTCCTTGGCGCAGCCGTACGCGGCGTCCAGGGCGTCCGACGCCGCGAGGGCGGCGACCATGGACCGTACGTCCGGGTCCGCCTCCTCGTCGGCGGCGCGGGCCGCGTCCCACACCAGCGCACGGGCCCGCTCGACCCGTACGAGCATGTCGGCGCAGAGGTGCTTGACGCCCTGGAACTGCCCGATGGGGCGGCCGAACTGCTCGCGGACCTTGGCGTGTTCGGCCGCGGTGTGCAGTGCCCTGGCCGCGGTACCGCAGGCTTCCGCGGCGAGGAGGACGGCGGCGAGGTCACGGACGCGCGTGGTGTCGGTCCGTACGAGGCGGGCGGCGGGGACGAGCACCCCCTCGGCGTGGATCGCGGCGGTGGGCCGGGTCGGGTCGGCGCCGCGGTGCGGGCGGGCGGTCAGCCCTTCGGTGGCGGAGTCGACGGCGAACCAGAGGGTGCCGGTGGCCGATTCGGCGGGGAGGAGGAGCAGGTCGGCATCGGCGCCGGAGAGGACGGGCGGTGCCGTGCCGTCGAGCAGGTGGCCGTCCCCGTGCTCGACGGCGGTGAGGGTGCCGGGGCCGAGGGCGACGGCGCCGATGCGCGCACCGTCCGCGAGCCCGCGCACCAGGTCGTGCGGCCCTGCCTCGCGCAGTACGGCGGAGGCGAGGGAGCTCGACAGGTACGGGCCGGGGAGCGCGGCCCGGCCCGCTTCTTCGAGGACCACGGCCAGGTCGAGGAGCCGGCCGCCCCCGCCCCCGTACGCCTCGGGCAGATGGATGGAGAGCAGGCCCTGTTCCGCGAGCCCGTCCCAGTACCCGGGGCGCACGCCGGGGGTATCCGGGGCATCCGCGTCGAGCAGCTTGCGGATCTCCTGCGGTGGGACGGCGCGCGCCAGCCAGCCTCGTACGGCCTGCGCCAACTCCCGGTGCTCTTCGGTGATTCCGATGCCCATGCGGATCCTCGCCGGTCGCAGCCACTGGAACGGCGCAAGAGTAGAACACGTTCCATTCTGACGGAAGGTCAGATGACGGCCGGATCTTCGCGCACCTCGAACCGAGTGCGCCTGGTGAAGACGGCCGGCCGGACTCGACAGGCCGTAGCCGCGCCCTCGCGGGGCGGCTACGGGCCGGCTTCGGGTTCTGCGGGCGGGCGCCCAGGGTCAGGGCAGGTCAGGGCAGGTCGGGTCGGGTCGGGTCGGGTCACATGAGCTTCCGGCGGCCGGTCTCCTTCCTGAGACCGCCCACGTTGATCGGCTGGAGGATGACGGTGATCGCGCCGACCGAGAAGTGCTGCACCGGAGCGCCGGTGTTTCGCCCGTGGAAACTGTGCGGCAGCGCCTGCCCGTTGGTCGGGTCCGTGCCCGCCGTATACATGTCGACGATGCCCTCGTGCCCCTGGCGGGCCTTTGCGTCGGTGCCGTCCGCGGCCTGCTCCACGGTGATGCGGTCATCGCCGTCCACGGCGACCACGGCCGCCACGTGGTAGGGCCACCCACTGGTGTTGGCGGGCAGCTCGTAATCCTCGTCCCACGCGGTCTCCACGATGGCGAACGCCTGGCCGGGGGCCGGCCGCTCCTCGCCGTTCGCGTGCGGGCCGCCGGGCCTGGCATTCGCGTAGGCCAGGGCGCCCTCCGCGTTCTCCCTTTCGCCCAAGCCGAACTGGCTCCCGCCCAGGGCGAATTCGCTGGCGTCCTGCCCCAGGGCCAGCCGCTGCTGGTGCATGATCTCCTCGGCGGTGTGGGCACAGTCCGCGAGGAAGGACGTCGACGGCTCGTACTCCGCGTACGTGCGCCCCCCGATGTCCCCGCTCTGCCCGGTCGGCGTGCAGTACCTGGGCGTCGGGGCGCCCTCCGCGACCCAGATGACGGTGGTGTCCGCCCCGGGAGTGACGGTCATGAGATAGAGACCGTTCTCCGAGACCCGTGCGGCCCCCAACTCCACGGTGTTGACCTGGGAGAAGCGCTGGAGGACCGTCGCGTCGGTGCCGCGCGCCGTGCCCCGGGCCATGGCGTCCGCTTCCCGCTGTACGGGGGCACCTCGGGGGCCCTGGTCGCTCTGCTCGGGCGTCCGCCTCATCACCCGGACCGCGTTGGCCTCGGCCTCGCGCTCGAAGCGGTCGCCGGGGTCGGAGACGCTCAGTCCCGACCCGTTGTCCGTACCGGCCACCGGCCCCCGGCGCTGCTGGATGACATGCGTCAGCTCATGGGCGAGGGTGTGCTTGTCGCCGCCGCCGTCGCCGATGACGACATGGCTGCCGGAGGTGTACGCACGGGCACCCACCTCGGCAGCGGAGTCGCGGGCCGCGGAGTCCGTGTGCAGGCGGACGTCGGAGAAGTCGGCTCCGAGGCGGGATTCCATTTCCTGGCGCAGCGGTCCGTCCAGCGGCTTGCCCGGCGCGCGCAGCACGTCGTGCACGGCGGAGCGCTGCACCGGCTCCGCCGTGGGCTGTTGGTGGCCGCAGCCCGCGCCGTGCTGGTGCCGGTCCCGCTGGAGCATACGGACGACGGCCTCGTTGCCGATGGTGCGCTGCAGTTCGAGAAGCTCATCGGGCGCCCGACTGCTCGGGGCCTCCCCCGGCCGCGCGACCGCGCTCTTGGCGGGGCCCTGCGGCTGCTTTTCGTTCTTCTTCGGCTCTTGCGCGTGCATGGACTTCCGCTCGTAGGGCCGGCAGTTTCGCTGTGCTCTCCCTGCCTACCTGGTGCAGTGGTCGCGGGTAAGGGACGTACGGGCACGATGCGGTAGCCCGTATGGGCAGCGCGTCCGCCTCGCGGGTATCGGCGGGGGCTGCCCGGGGCGTGGGTACGACCAGCGCGCTCCGGGCCCGCTTCAGCCGGCATGCCCGCTGCAGCGCCGCCTCCGCCTGCCGCTGACGGGGAAGCAAGCTGCTGCCGGCTGCCCCGCCGACCTGTGCGAGCTCGCCCTCCACACGCTCCGCGAGAGCAGCTCGACCTGGTCCGACGCACCCCGCCCGAGGCCTGTTCCGCACCTCCTCGACTCCCAACAGACCGCCGATTGAGCAACGTTCGGTCGGACAGGGCACGAGTGCGCCGTCGTGCGCCCTCGTGCCCCGTTCGTACCGCGTTCACCGGAATACCTTGGGCGCAGGGAAGGTTTCAGCCTGCACACACTTGGCGGTCGGCGCTGCCCGCCCGCACCGCCCGCACGCCTCTTCCAGACCCTCGATCACGCCGCCCGGAGGCCACACGCATGCCACAGACGACGAACGAACAGCACGCCGGGGAACTCCCCGATCCGCGGCCGCGCAAGGCGGGCGGCGGGGTCGTCCCCGTGCTCGCCTTCGCGGGTATCACCGTCGCGGTGATGCAGACCCTGCTCGTCCCCGTCATCAAGGACCTGCCCGCCCTGCTGCACACCGCCCCGTCGAACGCCACCTGGGTGATGACCGCGACGCTGCTCGCGGGGGCCGTCGCCACCCCGATCATGGGGCGGCTCGGTGACCTCTACGGCAAGCGGAAGATGCTGCTCGCCAGTCTCGCCGTGATGGTGATCGGCTCCCTGATATGCGCCTTCACCGAAGATCTCGTGGTCATGATCGTGGGACGTGCCCTCCAGGGCTTCGCCATGGGCGCCATCCCGCTGGGCATCGGCATCATGCGCGACGAGCTGCCGCGCGAACGGCTCGGCTCGGCGATGGCGCTGATGAGCTCCTCGATCGGGGTCGGCGGCGGCCTGGCGCTGCCCGCCGCCGCGCTGGTCGCCCAGCACTCCGACTGGCACACCCTGTTCTTCGGCGCGGCCGGTCTCGGTGCGCTGTCGATGGCGCTCACCGTCCTGTTCGTCCCGGAGACCACGCTGCGCGCCCCCGGCCGGTTCGACCTCGTCGGCGCGCTGGGGCTCTCGCTCGGACTGGTCTGCCTGCTGCTGCCCATCACCAAGGGCAGCGACTGGGGCTGGACCTCGGGCAGCACGCTCGGACTGATCGGCGCCGCGCTGGTGATCCTCGTCCTGTGGGGGCTGTTCGAGCTGCGCAGCCCGGCCCCGCTGGTCGATCTGCGGACCACGGCCCGGCGCGAGGTGCTGCTCACCAACCTCTCCTCGATCATGGTCGGGGTCGCCTTCTACGCCGTCTCGCTGGTCCTGCCGCAGCTGCTCCAGCTGCCGACGTCGACGGGGTACGGCCTCGGGCAGTCGATGGTGGTCGCGGGGCTGTGCGTGGCGCCGCTCGGCCTGACGATGATGTTCGTCGCCCCGCTGTACGCCCGGCTCTCCGCCCGCCGTGGCCCCAAGGTCTCCCTGATGCTCGGCATGCTGATCATCGCGATCGGTTACGGGGCGGGGCTGGGGCTGATGAGCGCCGCCTGGCAGACCGTGGTGATCGCGGTGATGCTCGGGGCCGGCATCGGGCTCGCGTACTCCTCGCTGCCCGCGCTGATCATCGGGGCCGTCGATCCGTCCGAGACCGGTGCGGCCAACGGCCTGAACACCCTGATGCGGTCGATCGGCACGTCGGTGTCGAGTGCCGTGATCGGCATGGTGCTGGCGAACACCTCGGTGCGCGCGGGCGGGGTGTCGCTGCCCTCGATGGAGGGGTTCCGCATCTCGTTCCTGATCGCGACGGGCGCGGTGGTGATCGGGCTGGTGCTGGCCTCGTTCCTGCCCTCGCAGCGCGACGCGATGCGCCCGGCGCTGCTGGCGAGCAGCGACGAGGACGCCCCGGCCCCGGTGCCGGGCGCCTCCCGCCCGGTCGCCGGTTCGGGCGGCTTCCGCGGCCGGGTGCTGGACGCGGACGGCGCCCCGGTGGCCCGCGCCAATGTCACGCTGATCGACCACCGGGGCCAACAGGCCGGTCTCACCGTGGCGGACGAGGAAGGCCACTACACGCTGGCCGCCCCGCACGGCGGCAACTTCGTGCTGGCCGGTTCGGCCACCGGGCACACGCCGAACGCCCGCCCGGCCGCCTACCCGGGCGACGGCCTGCCGGTCGACGCCGATCTGGTGCTGGGCGTCAGCGCACCGGAGCGTCGAACCGCGGTGTCGTCATGAGCAGATGAGAGACGTCCGACCCCACCGCGAGCTCCTGCGGCTGCGCGCCGCGGGTGAACAGCCGGGCGGGTCGGGCGCCCTGCACCCGGGCCTGGCGTCCGTCGACCCGCAGCCATGACCCTTCGCGCAGGCCGAGCACCGGCACGTCGTTCTCCTCCAGGAATTCGGTGAGCCGCTCCTCGCGGGTCTCGCCCTTGTGGGTGCTGGCCGGGTCCGGGTCCAGGTAGTGCGGGTTGATCTGGAACGGGACGAGGCCGAGCGTCTCGAAGGACGGCGGCTGCACGATGGGCATGTCGTTGGTGGTACGCAGGGTGGGCGCCGCCATGTTCGTCCCCGCGCTGGCCCCCATGTACGGCAGCCCGTCCCGCACCGCCTCGGTCACGGCGTCCCGCAGCCCGGTCCGGTACAGCGCGCTCAGCAGCCGGAAGGAGTTGCCGCCGCCGATGAACACGGCGTCGGACGCGGCGAGTTCGGCGACCGGGTCGGCGTTCTCATGGACCCCGCGGACACTGATGCCGGACGGTGCGAGGGCCTCGCGGACGCGTGCGGTGTACGCGGTGTAGTCGGCGAGCGCGTAGGGGACGAAGGCCAGCCGGGCGCCGGAGGGCAGGAACGCGGTGACGGTGTCGAGAGCGTGCTCCAGATAACCGCGGCCGTGCTGGGTGGAGTTGGAGAGCAGCAGCAGATTCATGGGCTTCCTCTTGGTTCTCTTCCGGTTCATCGGTCGGTACGGGGGCGTCGGGTGCGGGACTTCGGTCGCTGCGGGGGGTGGGTGAGCCGCCGCTCCAGCAACTGGGCCGCGTGGCGCAGCGCGTCGAGCCGGTCCTGCGGCGCGCCCTCGAAGAGTTCCTCGGCGCCGCCGAGGCTGAGGCTGCCGTACGGTTCGCGCCCGAGGAAGACCGGTACGGCGACGGTCGCGATACCGGTGTCGTACTCGCCGACCGTCCAGGCGTACCCCTGGGCGCGGACCTTGAGGAACTCCTCCTCCAGCCGGTCCGGGTCGGTGACCGTCCGGTCGGTGAAGCGGGCCATCGGGCGGCCCCGGAAGAGCCGGTGGCGCTGCTCGTCGGGCAGGTATGCGTAGTACGACTTGCTGGTCGCTCCGGCGTGCGCCGGGTAGAGCTCGCCGACCAGCGGGTAGTAGCGCAGCGGCCCGGCCTCCCCTTCCTCCGCGGCGACGCACCGCATGTGGAAGCTGTCCGGCAGGCAGAACAGGACGGTGTCGCCGGTGACCCTGCGCAGCTCCTCCAGGACCGGTCCGGCCAGCAGCTCCAGCGATCCGGAGCGCTCCCAGAGCCTGCCCAGGCGCAGCACGGCGGGGCCGATGCGGTAGCGGCGGGTGACCGGGTCGGAGACCAGGAAGCCGCGCCCGGCGAGGGTGGCGAGCAGCCGCTGGGCCACCGAGGTGTCCCAGCCGAACTCCTCGGCGACCTCGGTGACGCCCCAGTCGGGTCTGGTCCGCTCGAAGGCGAGCAGCACGAGGAGCGCCCGGTCGACGGTTTGCAGGGCTCCGGCGGGGGTGCGCCGGTCCAGATCGAAGTCCGCCATCGTCATCTCACCATTCAGACCTGAATTGCAAATAACGGGAAACAGTTGCGTTCAACGCTATCCGATCCCGAATGTGGCCTCAGCACCCCGCCCCGCGCTTCCCCGTCGAGCGCCGGCCCGGGTGCCCGGATGAGCGAGAAAGGCCCCCCATGTTGAAGTACGTACTGGACATCGTCGATCTCCTGGACGATCCCCAGGTCAATGGCAAGACGGTCGTCGAGTACCTCGACTCCGTGAGCGGGACCGAGGGCTCGTCCGCGAAGGTCACCACGGTCGTCGGCGAGCAGGGCTCGACGGACTTCGTGATGGTCCGCATCCCGGGCGCCCGAGGGCGTACGTCCGGGGGCAGTGCCCGCACGCTGGGCGTGGTGGGCCGGCTCGGCGGCATCGGCGCCCGGCCCGAGGTGACCGGCCTGGTCTCCGACGCCGACGGCGCGGTCTCGGCCATCGCCACCGCCGCCAAGCTGCTCGACATGCGCCGCCGCGGCGACGTGCTGCCCGGCGATGTGATCGTCGCCACCCATATCTGCCCGAACGCGCCGACCGAGCCGCACGACCCGGTGCCGTTCATGGGCTCGCCCGTGGACATCGCCACCATGAACCGCCACGAGGTGACCGGCGAGATGGAGGCCGTGCTCTCCATCGACACCACCAAGGGCAACCGGATCATCAACCACAAGGGCCTCGCCCTGTCGCCCACCGTCAAGGAGGGCTGGGTGCTCCGGGTCAGCGAGCAGCTCGGCGAGCTGCTGGCCGTGGTGACCGGTGAGCCGTTGGTCACGTACCCCGTGACCACGCAGGACATCACCCCGTACGGTAACGGGGCACACCACATCAATTCGATCCTTCAGCCCTCCACCTCGACGGCCGCCCCGGTCGTCGGTCTGGCCATCACCTCGGCCGCCGCGGTGCCGGGCTGCGGTACGGGCGCGAGCCACGAGGCGGACATCGCGTCCGCCGCCCGCTACGCCGTGGAGGTCGCCAAGGCCTTCGGCGGCGGCCAACTGGACTTCCACGACGCGGTGGAGTTCGACAACCTCGTCAGCCGCTACGGGTCGCTGGCTCACCTGCAGACCTTCGGCCGTACACCCCAGGAGTCCTGATGGCAGCCACCCCGCAGGCCGAGGCCAAGGCCATCGGCAGCGACGACTACTCGCTGTCCCGCGTCCCGCGCGACAAGCGCTTCGGCTTCTGGTCGATGCTGCTCCAGTGGCTGGCCCAGTCCGGCTCGATCTCGCAGTTCACCCTCGGCGCCACCATCGGCGTCGGCATGACCTTCGGGGACGCCTTCCTCGCCTTCACGCTCGGCGCGGTGATCCTGGAGGTCGTGATCTTCGCGATCGGCCTGGCCGGTATGCGCGAGGGCCTGGCGACGCCGATGCTGACCCGCTGGGTCGGCTTCGGCCGCAACGGCTCGGCGCTGGTCAGCTTCGTCATCGCGGTCAGCCTGGTCGGCTGGTTCGGCGTCCAGAACACGATCTTCGGCAACAGCGTCTCGGCGCTGGTCGGCGGCCCGTCCTGGATGTGGTGCGTGCTGGCCGGCATCGCCATCACCGCACTGGTGATCTTCGGCTTCAAGTACATGGCCGTCTTCGCCAAGATCGTGACGCCGCTGTTCTTCGCGATGGTCGCCTGGTCGATCGTCTCGACGCTGAAGGACCACTCGCTCAGCGAACTGATCCACTCGCCGCCCCCCGGCCAGACGATCCCGCTCGCCGTCGCCGCCACCGCCATCGCGGGCGGCTACATGACCGGCGCGATCGTGTCCCCGGAGATGACCCGGTACAACCGGAAGGGCTCGCACGTCTTCCTGCAGAGCGCCTCGTCGATGATCCTCTCCGAGTACATCGTCGGCATGACCGGTGTGCTCCTGGGCCACCTGGTCAAGAGCAACGAGGTCTCGCACATCGTGCTCTCCACCTCCGGCGCCTTCGGCGTGATCGTGGTCCTGATGTCCACCGCCAAGATCAACGACTGGAACCTGTACGGCTCCTCGCTCGGCGTCGTCAACTTCTTCCAGGTCGTCTTCGGCAAGCGGGTCCACCGCGGCGCGGTCACGATCGTCCTCGGCGTCGCGGGCACGGCCCTGTCGGCGGTCGGGATCATGACCCACTTCACCGAGTTCCTCTCGATCCTCGGCGTCGCCATCCCGCCGATCGGCGGCATCATCGTGGCCGAGTACTGGGTCGTCAAGCGGATGCGCAAGCCGCTGGACGAGACCCGGGAGTCGGAGACCCTGCCGAAGTCCTCGCCGACCTGGGTGCCGATGTCCATCGCCATCTGGATCGCGGCGTTCTGTGTCGGCAAGTTCTACGACGGCGGCATCCCGGCCCTGAACTCGCTGGCCACCGCCTTCATCCTGTACAGCGTCCTCGGCCTGCTGGGCTGGGTGAAGCCGTACGGCACCTCCACCCTGGACGACGAGGACGACACCGCCGCCCCCGCCGCCCCCGCGACAACCCCTGTGGGAGCAGCATGACCCCCCTCGACCCCACCGCCCCCTCCTTCGTCCCGGCGTCCGACGAGGCCCAGGACGAGGTCATCGAACTCTGCGCCGAACTGATCAGGTTCGACACCTCCAACCCCACCAGCAACGAGCGCGCGAGCGCCGACTGGGTGGTGGGCCGCCTCGCCGAGGCGGGCATCGAGTCCGAGCTGGTCGAGTCCGCCCCGGGCCGCGCCAATGTCGTCGCCCGGATCGCCGGCACCGACCCGGAGCGCGGTGCCCTGCTGGTCCACGGCCATCTGGACGTGGTCCCCGCCGACGCCTCCGAGTGGCAGGTCCCGCCGTTCTCCGGCGAGATCCGCGACGGCTACCTCTGGGGCCGCGGCGCGATCGACATGAAGGACACGGTGGCCGTCATGCTGGCGACCGCCCGCCACTTCGCCCGCACCGGCACCAGGCCCTCGCGCGACCTGGTCCTCGCCTTCCTCGCCGACGAGGAGGCGGGCGGGAAGTTCGGCGCCCACTGGCTGGTCGAGCACCGCCCGGAGCTGTTCGCCGGGGTCACCGAGGCGATCGGCGAGGGCGGCGGCTTCTCCTTCGCCATCGACGACACCCGTCGCCTCTACCCGATCGAGAACGCCCAGCGCGGCATGGCCTGGATGGAGCTCACCGCCACCGGCCGGGCCGGCCACGGCTCGTCCCCCAACGACGAGAACGCGGTCACCGACCTCGCGGAGTCCCTGACCCGGATCGGCCGCGAGACCTTCCCCATCCGGCTGATCGAACCGGTCCGCGCCCTGCTCGTAGAGGCCGCCCGCCTCTACGGTGTCGAGTTCGACGAGAACGACATCGAGGGCAGCCTCGCGAAGCTGGGCCCGGTCTCCGACTTCATGCAGGTGGTGCTCCGCAACTCCGCGAACCCCACCATGTTCGACGCCGGCTACCAGACCAACGTCATCCCCGGAAAGGCGACCGCCCGGGTGGACGGCCGCTTCCTGCCCGGCCACGAGCAGGAGCTGATCGACACCATCGACAGGCTCCTCCTCCCCTCGGTCAGCCGCGCGTGGGTCAACCACGACATCGCGCTGGAGACCCCGTTCGACGGCCCGCTGGTCGACGCCATGTGCGAGGCCGTGCGCGCCGAGGACCCGGACGGCCACCCCGTCCCGTACTGCAACCCGGGCGGCACCGACGCCAAGGCCTTCACCCACCTCGGCATCCGCTGCTTCGGCTTCAAGGGCCTCAAGCTCCCGCACGACCTGGACTACGGCCGGCTCTTCCACGGCGTGGACGAGCGCGTCCCGCTGGAGGGCCTGCGCTTCGGCGTCCGGGTCATGACCCGACTCTGGCAGAGCTGCTGACCTCCATATCGCACCCCTGCCAGGGGCGCCCCGACCCGGGCTCACCCCTCGTACGCCCCCGCCGACTCCTTCGGCGGGGGCGTACGGCACGATGGGGCGCCGTCGAACGCGTACCCCTCACCACCGCCCCCACCAGGAGGAACCCGTGCCCGCCGAGTCCGCCGTCGAGCCGTCGCCCGAGATTCTCGCCGCCTTCCAGGCCGCCAAGGGCTTCATGCCGGTGGGCGAGGGGCTCGCCCTGTACGCGGCCGCCACCGAGGCCGCCGCGCTGGGGCTGCCGGTCCTGGAGGTCGGCACGTACTGCGGGCGCTCCACGATCCTGCTCGCCGATGTCGCGCGGGCGGCCGGTGTGACGGCCCTCACCGTCGACCACCACCGCGGCAGCGAGGAGCAGCAGCCCGGCTGGGAGTACCACGACCCGACCGTGGTGGACCCGGAGGTCGGCCGGATGGACACGCTGCCGACCTTCCGCAGGACCCTGCACGCGGCGGGCCTGGAGGACCACGTCGTGGCGCTGGTCGGACGGTCCCCGCAGGTCGCGGCGGTCTGGGGCGGGAAGCTCGGCTTCGTCTTCATCGACGGCGGCCACACCGACGAGCACGCCAACGGCGACTACGAGGGCTGGGCCCCGCATCTCGCCGAGGGCGGGCTGCTGGTGATCCACGATGTGTTCCCGGACCCCGCGCACGGCGGCCAGGCGCCGTACCGCGTCCACCTGCGGGCACTGGCCTCCGGTGCGTTCACCGAGATCTCGGTGACGGATTCGCTGCGGGTGCTGCGGCGTACCGGACCCGGCATCTGAGGGCGGCCGTCCGAAGGCCCCGATAGCATCGCGTGGTGCCGTACGACGAGAGTGTTCCCCCCACCCGGCGCCGCCGGTCCCTGCTCGCCGCCACCGCGTTCGTCGCCGTGTGCCTGAGTGCCGCGGGCTGCGGCGCGGGCGACGTCGTCGGCGGAGCACAGGCCGAGCCCCGGCAGGGCGGCAGCGGCACCTCTGCCCCGCCACCGTCGAAGAGCGCTCCGGCGCCGGCGAGGACGACCGCCTCCCCCACCCCGTCCGCGAAGCCCTCGAAGCCGTCGAAGCCCACGGGCGGCGGGGCCACCGGGCCGCTGTCCGGGAAGACCGTCGTCATCGACCCCGGGCACAACCCGAACAACCACCTGCACACCCGCGAGATCAACCGCCAGGTGGACATCGGCACCACGCACAAGGAGTGCGACACCACCGGGACGTCGACCAACTCCGGTTATGCCGAAGCCCGGTTCACCCTCGATGTCTCGCACCGGCTGCGCACACTGCTGCAGGCGCAGGGCGCGAAGGTCGTGCTGACGTACGACGACGACCGCCCGTACGGGCCGTGCGTGGACGAGCGGGCCCGGATCGGCAACCAGGCGCGGGCCGACGCGGTGGTGTCGGTGCACGCGGACGGCTCCGCGGTCGGCAACCGCGGATTCCATGTGATTCTCCCCGGGCCGGTGCGGGGCGGGGCGGCGGACACCTCGAAGATCGTCGAACCGTCGCGCGACCTCGGTACCCGGATCGCGGGGCTATTCGTCCGTGCTACCGGAAGTGCGCCTTCCAATTACGTCGGTGGCAATACCGGATTGGACGTTCGCAAGGACCTGGGCGGACTTAATTTGTCGACCGTGCCCAAAGTGTTCATCGAATGCGGCAATATGCGTGATCCGAAGGATGCCGCCCTGCTCACCAGCGCGGGCTGGCGTCAGAAGGCGGCACAGGGGATTGCCGACGGCATCAGCAGCTACCTCAACGGGTAGCAAGAGGTAGTTCTGAGGCGAAATCGGGGGGATGTGCATCCGGCGTCCGGGCAGGGACACAACCCACCCGGTCAGACGATAGATTCATCCGTACGATGGGGGCCGCGCCCCCCGAGCTTCGTGCCGTGCCCGCCGCACCCGTGCAGGCGGCAGCGACGACCGCCCCGACGAGACGATCGACTAAGGACCTTCACGTGAATATCCGCTCCCTCACTCGAGGCGACGGCGTGGTGATCGGAGCAGCGGTCGTGCTGTTCATCGCCTCTTTCCTCGACCTCTCCGGTTTCGACTGCCCTGCGGGCATCAACTGCTCCAGCTACAGCGCCCCGAACGCCTGGGACTCGCTCGGGCTCCTGATGAGCGTCTACCTGGCCGGAATCATCGCGGCGGCGCTGGTCATCGTGAGCCGCGCCACCCCGGCCCGCAAGGTCGTCGGCTTCGACCTCGGTCAATTCGGCGCCGCTTTCAGCGTCTTCGCGGTGTGGACGGCCTTCTGGACCACCATCGACGCCAGCAACGCGGGCGCCGGAATGATCCTCGGCCTGCTCGCCACGATCGTGCTCGCGGGCGGCGCGGTCGCCACCCCGCTGGTCCCCGCGCTCAAGGCCCCGCTGGTGAGCGCCTCGGGCCCGAGGGGCGTGCAGCCCCCGTTCGGCGGTCAGCCGCAGCCCGGCCAGGGATACGGCTACCCCGGTGCCCCGCAGCCGTCGTACGGCGGCCAGCCGGGTCAGCAACAGCCCTACGGTGCCCAGCCGCAGCCCGGTCAGCCGCAGCCCGGTCAGCCGGAGCCGCAGCCCCAGGCGGGTGCCCAGCAGGCCCCCGCCGCGGGTGCGCCGACCGGTGACTTCACCCCGTTCTGGTTCGCGGTGCCGGTGGCCCGCCCGCTGTACGGGGAGGACGGTTCGCCGTCGCCGATCGCCGAACTGGCGCCCGGCACCTGGTACCTCGCGGTGGAGCAGCGCGGTCCGGGCCTCATCGCCCAGACCCAGGACGGCCGTCGCGGTGTGCTCCAGGACACCACGGGCATCCAGCGCGGCTGAGCCCGCGCACCGGCAGTACGACAGCGGCCCTCCGCCCCTTCCGGGCGGGGGGCCGCTGTCGTACCCTCCGTCCGTGCGTCTTTCTGACGCTACGTCAGAACTGCTGGGAGGCGGCGGAGATGAGGCTCGGACTCGCGCTCGGATACTGGGGCCGCGGCCCGAACCCCGCCCATCTGGAGCTCGCCAGGCAGGCCGAGGCGCTGGGGTACGCGTCGGTGTGGACGGCGGAGGCCTGGGGATCTGACGCGTTCACCCCGCTGGCCTGGATCGCCGCACACACCTCCCGGATCCGGCTGGGCACCGGCATCGCGCAGATGGCGGCGCGCACCCCGACCGCGACCGCCATGCACGCCCTCACCCTCGACCATCTCTCCGGCGGCCGGATGATGCTCGGCCTGGGACTGTCCGGGCCGCAGGTGGTGGAGGGCTGGTACGGGCGGCCGTTCCCGAGCAGCCCGCTGACCGCGACCCGCGAATACGTCGACGTCATCCGCCAAGTGCTCCGCCGCGAGGCCCCTGTCGAGCTGGACGGCCGCTTCCACTCCCACCCGTACAACGGTCCGGACGCCACGGGTCTGGGCAAGCCGCTGAAGCCGATCACCCATCCGCTGCGCGCCGAACTCCCCGTGCTGCTGGGGGCGGAGGGGCCGAAGAACATCGCGCAGACGACGAGGATCGCCGACGGCTGGCTGCCGTTGTACTGGTCGCCGCTGCGCACCGATGTGTACGAGGCGTCGCTCACCGATCTGCCCGACGGGTTCATGATCGCGCCGATGGTCCGTGCGCAGGTCTGTGACGATGTCGCCGAGGGGCTGCTGCCGGTGAAGGCCATGCTCGGCTTCTACATCGGGGGCATGGGGCACGCGGCCCGTAACTTCCATGCCGATCTGATGGCGCGGATGGGTTTCGAGGAGGAGGCGCGGCGGATCCAGCAGCTGTTCCTCGACGGGCGCAAGGCGGAGGCGGTACTGGCCGTGCCGGATGCGTTCGCCGATGAGATCTCGCTCGTCGGGCCGCGGCAACGCATCGCTGAGCGGCTGGAGTTGTGGCGGAAGGGGCCGGTGACCGATCTGTTGGTGACGGCGCCGGACCCACACACGCTGCGGGTGCTCGCGGAGCTCAACTAGGGCCTGGGCGCGCCGGGTCGGTGGGCCAGGTGCCGGTGTCGCCGGGTGCGGGGCGGGCGCTCCGCCGTGACGTGGCGCGCTCCCAGGGCTGGGGGTCGGGATACGTGAGGAGTTGCAGGGTGCTGCCCCACGGGGTGCGCAGATACGCGAACCGGTTGTGCTCCCCCGCCTCGGGGCCCGGCAGCGGCTGCGCCCCGGCGAGCAGCGTGGCACCCGCGGCCACGCAGTCCCGGACGGCCGCGTCCAGGTCGTCGGCGTACAGCGCCACGTGCTGCCAGCCGAAGTCGCAGGGCAGCGCCGGGGGTTCGCGGCGGGGGCCCTGGAACTCGAACAGCTCGATGCCCGGCCCGCCGCCGGGGAGGGTCAGCATTCTGATCGCCAGCTGCTGGGTGCCCGCCGGGACGCCGAACCGCCGCTCGATGTCGGGTCCGCCGTTCGGTCCGTCCTGGCGGCGCAGGGTGTCGTAGAGCACCGTGGCGCCGAAGGCCCTCGCGAGGAAGAGGGTCGCGGTCTCCAGGTCGGGGACCGTGACCCCGATGTGGTCGATGCCTCGCACGCTCGTGGCCGTCATGGCTTCACCGCTCCTGTCCCGGGGCTGCGCCGACGGCCCCGTCCACCCCGGAGCGGGCCCGCTCCGGGGTCGTGCCCCCGCGCGACCAGGCCAGGAGCTCGTCGGCCGGCCACGTGGTGACGACGCGTTCCGCCGGGACCCGGCACTCCTCGGCGCGGGCGCAGCCGTGGATCTGCCAGTCCAGCTGTCCGGGCGCGTGGGCATCGGTGTCGATGGCGAAGAGGGTGCCCGCCTCGACGGCCCGGCCGAGCAGCCGGCGGGGCGGGTCGAGCCGTTCCGGCCGGCTGTTGATCTCCACCGCGGTGCCCGCCTCGGCGCACGCGGCGAAGACCTTGTCCGCGTCGAACCGGGACTCCGGGCGCTTGCGGTCAGCGATCAGCCGCCCCGTGCAGTGCCCGAGGATGTTCGCCCGCGGGTGGCGGACGGCCGCGAGCAGGCGTCTGGTCATCGGGGCCGGGTCCATCCGCAGCTTGGAGTGGGCGGAGACCACCACGACGTCCAGCTGTGCCAGCAGCTCCTCCTCCTGGTCGAGGGAGCCGTCGGGGAGGATGTCGCACTCGATGCCGGTGAGCAGCCGGAACGGCGCCCACCGCTCGTTGAGCTCGGCGACCGCCGCCAGCTGCCGGCGCAGCCGGTCCGGGGAGAGTCCGTTCGCGACGGTCAGCCGGGGCGAGTGGTCGGTGAGGACCGCCCACTCATGCCCCAGCTCCGCCGCGGTGCGGCCCATCTCCTCGATGGGGCTGCCGCCGTCCGACCAGTCGGAGTGCAGATGGCAGTCGCCGCGCTGGAGCGCGCGGAGGTCCGCGCCGCCCTCGGCGGGCCGGGCGGCGGCCTCCTCCTCCAGCCGTGCCAGATAGCCGGGTACGTCCCCGGCCACCGCCTCCCGGACCACCTGCGCGGTCTTCGGCCCGATGCCCTTGACCGCCTCCAGCGAACCGGCCGCCGCCCGTCGGCCGGCCTCGCCGTCCGCCATCGCGGCCACCGCTTCGGCGGCCGTGCGGAAGGCGTGCACACGGTAGGTGTCGGCCCTGCCGCGTTCGAGCAGGAAGGCGATCCGTTTCAGGGCGCGGACGGGCTCCATCGGCACCTCCACGGGGCCGCCGGACACTATGTGCTCTCTCCTCCAGCTTCGCTCAGCCCGGCCCGGCCCGCACAACGGGCCCGGCCGTAGCCGACCGCGGCCGGCGGCACCGGGTGGGCGGCACCGGGTGGCCGCTCAGCCGAACGCTGCGCGCTCCAGCCAGAAGTCCAGCAGCTCCGCGTCACCGAGCACCTCGACCCGGTCGCTGTCCGCCGCCAGGCGCCGGTTGAAGACCAGCATGACGTCGGTGAGGGGGCCGCGCAGCGCCACGGTCGCCTTCTCGTGGGCGCGCCGCCAGGTGAAGCCGTCCTCGCCGAGCTCGATCAGCCATTCGGCGCCCGGCGCGTCCGTGGCGTGCAGATGGATGGAACGCCCGGCGCCGGTCAGCCCGGCCGCCCGCTCGTCGCCCGCGGCCCGCGCGAAGGCGACGATCTCCAGCCACTCCTCGATCGTGTCGGCGGCCAGCTCCGGCGCCACCTCGTACCCGGTCCTCGCGGTGAGCGCCGCGTCGGCGTGGTGGACGATCGTCTCGTGTGCCATCCGGCGTGCCCAGAAGCCCGTGCTCCGCTCCCACGCCCAGGACCACACCTTCTCGTCCGGGCCCGCGGCCCGCAGCGCCTCGGCGGTCCGCGCCGCGCCCTTTGCCAGCCAGGCGTCGAGCGCGGCGGGGTCGTCGTTCCCCGGGGTGAACTCCGGTACCCGCTCCGGCGGGACCGCCTCGGTGGCCCGGGTGCCTACGATCTCGCCGACCCAGCGATGGGCGCCGCCGAGATGGACGGCGAGGTCGCGCAGGGTCCAGTCGGGGCAGGTCGGGACGGTCGCGCCGAGGTCCGCGCCGCGGATCGCGGCCCTCAACACGTCGGTGCGGGCGATGATTTCGTCGCAGTAGAGGTCATGTGTGAGTCGACTCATGCCACGCACCCTAGTTCGATCATGCATCGAACCCCACTGGCTACCCGCCGAGTTGCGAGGTGGTGGGCACCTTGTCCTTCACGTCGGCGCCCGCGCTGCTGCCGGCCGACTTGATGCTGTTGATCACGCTCTCGAAGGCGCCGATGTCGCCCTCGCCCGCCTCGCCCTTGCGGAGCTTGCTGCCGAGCCCCTTGAGCGATTCGATGCCCGCCGTCAGTGGCGCGACCGCCTTGGACAGCAGCGGATCGCCCTTGGCGTTGGTCACCGCCGCCTTCAGCCGGTTGTAGGTGAAGCCGCCCGCGAGCCCGGCCTTGACGAGCGCGAACGTCCGCCCGTCCGCGCCCTTCTTGAACTTGCCCGCCCGGTACGGCTTCACGATCCACTGGTACGTCGCACCGGCCGCGAGCCCCGCGTTGGTGATGAACCGCGTCTTGGCGAACTTCTGCGCCTCGGCCGACGACGTACCGCTCGGGGACGCGGAGCTGCTCGCGCTGTTGCCGCCGCCTCCGCCGCACCCGGTGGCGCCCACGACCAGGGCGCAGGACAGCAGCAGCGGGACGAGCAGACGACGGAACGGTACGGAACCGGTCACGGCGGAACTGGGCACAGCGGGCCTCCCTGGCCGGGCGCATCGAGGCGACCTCTACGATGAGTGACGCTTTCGGCCACTCTCGGTAAGGTTCGCCCGACCCGGAACGGCGTGCCACTCGGGAAACGCCGTCCGGGTCTGCCTCTGCCGCCCAGGACCTAACGGCAGCAGTCCGGCTCCAGCCCGTGCGGCAGGTGCTCGCCGCCGAAGACCGCCGTGGTCGCCTCGTCGCCGCCGAGCGCGGCCACGGCGAGCAGCAGCGATCCGGCCGTCCAGGTGGTGAGCTCCTGGGGCCAGAAGGCCCGGTCGCCCTCGAAGACGTACCCGGTCCAGTACATGCCGCCCTCGGCGCGCAGATGCTGGATGGACTGGAGGATCTCCAGCGCCCGGTCGGACTCGCCCATCACCCAGAGGGCCAGGGCAAGTTCGCAGCTCTCGCCGCCGGTCACCCATGGGTTGGGCAGCACGCAGCGCACCCCGAGGCCGGGGACCACGAAGCGGTCCCAGCCCTCCTCCATCCGCTCCTTGGCGGCCGTCCCGGTGAGCGCGCCGCCGAGGACCGGGTAGTACCAGTCCATCGAGTAGCGGCTCTTGTCCAGGAAGCGTTCCGGGTGGTGGCGGATCGCATGGCTCAGCGCGCCCGTCGCCAACTCCCAGTCGGGCTGCGGCTCTTCGCGCCGTTCGGCGATGGCGAGCGCGCAGCGCAGCGCCTGGTGGATGGAGGAGCAGCCGGTCAGCAGCGCGTCGTCGACGGGGGTTCCGTCGGCTTCGCGCTTCCAGCCGATCTGGCCGCCGGGCCGCTGGAGCCGCAGGACGAATTCGACGGCGGCGAAGACGGTCGGCCACATCCGGTCGACGAACGCGTCGTCGCCGGTGGCGAGGTAGTGGTGCCAGACGCCGACGGCCACGTACGCGCAGAAGTTGGTCTCCAGCGAGCGGTCGGTCGGCCGGTCCGGGTCGCCGTCCTGGTACGCGGCGTACCAGGAGCCGTCCTCGTTCTGGTGCCGGGCCAGCCAGTCGTACGCGCGTTCCGCGGCGGCGTGCTCGCCCGCCGCGTCGAGGGCCATGGCGGCCTCGGTGTGGTCCCACGGGTCGAGGTGGTGGCCGCGGAACCAGGGCAGGGCGCCGTCCTCGCACTGCACGGCGAGGAGGGCGGCGACGGTCTCGGCGGCCTCCTCGGCGGTGAGGACTCCGGGCAGCACGAGGTGTTCGGTCTGCTCGGGAACGGTCACGCCTCGGCCTTGGTGAGGTCCTCGGCGGCGGCCACGGGCAGGTGCGGCTTGGTCGCGTACGCCACGAAGCTCTTGCCGACGACCGGGTTGAGCAGCTGCTCGGCGACCCGGGTCGCCATCGGCTTCTTCATGATGTCCCAGACCAGCAGCTTGTGGTACGCGCGGACCGGCAGCGCCTTGTCGTTGTCCACCCCGAACGCGCACTTGAGCCACCAGTACGGCGCGTGCAGGGCGTGGGCGTGGTGGGTGCCGTACGGCTTGAGGCCGGCGCCGCGGATCTTGCCGAGCAGTTCGTCGGCCTTGTAGATGCGGATGTGGCCGCCCTCGACCTCGTGGTAGGCGTCGGAGAGCGTCCAGCAGACCTTCTCGGGGCCGTACCGCGGCACGGTGATCGCGATCCGGCCGCCGGGCCTGAGGACCCGGACCATCTCGGCGAGGACGCCCTTGTCGTCGGGGATGTGCTCCATGACCTCGGAGATGATCACGACGTCGAAGGACTCGTCGGGGAACGGCAGGTTGAGCGCGTCGCCCTCCATCGCGGTGGCGGTGGCGCCCTCGGGGGCCTCGCCGGCCTCCTTCATCGCGGCGAACCACTTCGCGACCTCGCGGATCTCCTCGCCGTTCTGGTCGAGGGCCACGACCTGGGCGCCGCGCCGGTAGCACTCGAAGGCGTGGCGTCCTGCGCCGCAGCCCAGGTCGAGCACTCGGTCACCTGCGGCGAGCGGGAAGCGGGTGAAGTCCACGGTCAGCACGAATGCCTGCTTTCGCGGTCGAGGGGGTCAGGGGGCGGGGACGACGGGAACGGGCGGCGGGGTCAACGTCGGCCGCCGGGGCGCGTGGCGCCGGACCGGGCGGCAATCGCCTCGCGGTAGAGGGCGGCGGTGCCGATGGCGGCCTGCTTCCAGGTGAAGCGGGAGAGCACCCGGTCGCGGCCCGCGGCGCCGAGCCGGGCGCGCAGCTCCGGGTCGCCGAGCAGCCGGGCGAGCGCGTCGGCCAGTGCCCCGGCGTCGGCGGGCGGGACGGCCAGGCAGGTCTCGCCGTCCGGGCCCGCGACCTCGGGGATCGCCCCGCCGGTGGTGGCGACGAGGGGGGTACCGGTGGCCATGGCCTCGGCGGCGGGCAGCGAGAAGCCCTCGTACAGCGAGGGGACGCAGGCGATCTGGGCGCCGCGCACCAGGTCGACGAGTTCGGCGTCGCTGATGCCCTTGACGAACTCGACGGCGTCCCGGAGTCCGTGCCGCTCGATGGCCTGGGCGACGGGCCCGTCCTCGGCCCGCTTCCCGACGACCACGAGGTGCGCCTCCGGGTTCCCGGCACGGAGCTTGGCGAGTGCGTCGACGAGGTGGACGAGGCCCTTCAGCGGTACGTCGGCGCTGGAGGTGGTGACGATCCTGCCGGGCACCTCGGCGACCGACGGGTCGGGCGACCAGAGGTCGGTGTCCGCGCCGATGTGCACGACGTGGACCCGGTCCTGGCGCACCCCGAGGTGGTCGACGATCTCCTGCTTGGAGGAGCCGGAGACGGTGAGCACCGACGGCAGCCGGCGCGCGACCCGCTTCTGCATGCGGGTGAAGCCGTACCAGCGGCGTACGGAGGCGCGCCTGCGGCGGGTCTCGGCGGCGTCCAGGTCCAGCTGCCGGTCGACGGTGATGGGGTGGTGGATCGTGGTGACGAGCGGGGCGCCGAGGTCCGCCAACAGCCCGTAGCCGAGAGTCTGGTTGTCGTGGATGACGTCGAACTCGCCGCGCCGGGCGGCGAGATGGCGGCGGGCGCGCAGGCTGAAGGTGAGCGGTTCCGGGAAGCCGCCGGTCCACATGGTGGCGACCTCGGCGGCGTCGATCCAGTCCCGGTACTCACCGCGCTTCGGGGTGCGGAACGGGTCGGGCTGGCGGTAGAGGTCCAGGCTCGGCAGCTCGGTGAGCGGGACGCCCTCGTCGAGCACCGGGTAGGGCTGGGCGCCGATCACCTCGACACCGTGGCCGAGCCGGGCGAGCTCGCGGGCGAGGTGGCGTACGTAGACGCCCTGGCCGCCGCAGAAGGGGTTGCCCTTGTAGGTGAGGAGTGCGATGCGCAACGGACGGTCGCCGGCGGCGCCGGACGTGTCGCCGCCCGTGCGGGGGCCCGACTCTACGGCCTCAGCGGTCACACTCGGCCCCCTTCTCACTGCGTGTTCGCCGGAGCGTAACCGCTCACGCTAATCTAGAACAAGTTTCAGACTGGATCGTTCAATGAGCTACGAATCTACCGGCAGGTAGCGTCGGTGCAACGGCCGGATCAGGTGATTCGCGCCACCACCGGGCACGCTGGCATGCTGTGCGCCCCCGGGAGACCGAGCGCCTCCCTCCGGTCGCGGACAGAAGCCATGGATGGGGACACATGACAGCGGAAGCCAAGCCGGCATCGCCGCCCCTGACCGAACGGCAGGAGGCCCGCCGCCGCCGCATCCTGCACGCCAGCGCCCAGCTCGCCGGCCGCGGCGGCTTCGAGGCGGTGCAGATGCGTGAGGTGGCGGAGGAGGCCGGGGTCGCCCTGGGCACGCTGTACCGCTACTTCCCGTCCAAGATCCATCTGCTGGTCGCCACCATGCAGGACCAGCTCCAGCACATGCACACGACGCTGCACAAGCGCCCCCCGGCCGGGCAGGACCCGGCGCAGCGGGTCGCCGACACCCTGATGCGGGCGTTCCGCGCGCTCCAGCGCGAGCCGCATCTGGCGGACGCCATGGTGCGGGCGCTGACCTTCGCCGACCGCAGCGTCAGCCCGGAGGTGGACACCGTCTCGCGGATCACGACGGCGATCATCCTGGACGCGATGGGACTGGAGCATCCGACGCCGGATCAGCTGTCCGCGGTCCGGGTCATCGAGCACACCTGGCACTCGGCCCTGATCACCTGGCTGTCGGGGCGGGCGTCGATCGCCCAGGTGAAGATCGACATCGACACGGTGTGCCGGCTGATCGACCTGACGAAGCCGTCGGACACGGCCTAGCACATCCGGGGGTCACTCCGCAGCGTTTTCATTACATACCCCTCACCGTTCCGACCGAAAGGGCCACAAGCCGCTCCTTATCATGGTCATGACAGCACCGATGGAGAGGAAGTCATGACTGACCAGTCAGGCATTGCGGGCGGCACGGCAGGGACGCAGGCCCCGGGCGGACCGGGATACGGCGTTCAGCCGCCGGCCGGCTACGGGTACCCCGGTGGTGCCCCGCTGCCCAGCGGCAAGGCCACCGCCTCGATGGTGCTCGGCATCCTCGGCCTGTTGCTCATCCCCATCATCCTGCCGATCATCGCGCTGTGCCTCGGCATCTCGGCCAAGCGCATGGCCGACCGCGGCCAGGGCGGCGGTCGCGGCCAGGCGGTCGCCGGCATCGTGATGGGCAGCGTCGGCATCGCGTTCGCCGCGCTCGGCATCTTCGCGGCCACGGTCCAGGGCATCAGCGCGATGTGACGGGCCACCGCCCGCGACGCACGCACCGAGTGCCGGGCCGCGCCGAAGGAACCGTACGATCCGGTTCCCCGGCGCGGCTTTCGCTTTCCGGTCCCATGTGCGGCCGCCACATGCGCACCGCGCCAGGTGGGGTGTCCTGCACCATGTCGACGGCGGCACGGTGTCCATACGGTTCGGCGACATCACATGAACACGCCGAGGAGCCGGTCACCATGCGTCGCAGAGCCACGGGCACCGCCCACCACCGCAGATCCCTCTCCGCCGTCGTCGCGCTGACCGCCGCCGGTCTCGTGCTGACCGGGTGCACCGCCGCCGGGAAGGCGGGCGAGAGCGATTCCGGCGGGGACGCGAAGGGCGGCACCGTCAAGGTCGGCCTGGTGTACTCCCGGACCGGGCTCCTCGCGGACTACGGGAAGCAGTACCGCGACGGATTCATGGCTGGCCTGGACCACGCCACGAAGGGCACCCGCGAGGTGGCCGGGCACCGCATCGAGGTCACCGAGCAGGACGACGCGGGCGATCCGGGCAAGGCGGTCTCCGCGGCCAAGAACCTGATCGGCAAGGGCTACAAGGTGCTGGCCGGCACCACCGATTCCGGCGTGGCGCTCCAGATGGCGCCGCTCGCCGCACAGAACAAGGTGCTGTACATCAGCGGCCCGGCCGCCACCGACGCCGTGACCGGCATCAACGACTACACCTTCCGTTCGGGCCGGCAGTCCTACCAGGACATCCTCACCGCCGGGACGATGCTCGGCGAGGCCAAGGGCAAGAAGGTCACGGTGCTGGCCCAGGACTCCACGTTCGGCCAGGCCAATGTCGCCGCCGTGAAGGCCGTCCTCGGTTCCAGGGGTGCGAAGGTCGGCTCCGTACTGGCTCCGCCCAGCGCCACGGACCTGACCCCGTTCGCCCGGCAGGTGAAGGCGGGCGGACCCGATCTGGTCTTCGTCGCCTGGGCCGGTTCGACCGCGCCGGCGCTGTGGACCGCGCTGGACCAGCAGGGCGTGCTGGGGGCGGGCAAGGTCGTCACGGGCCTGGCCGGAACGGCCTCGTACCCGGTCTTCGGCGACGCCGGTTCCAAGGTGTCGTTCCTGGCGCACTACTTCCCCGGCGCGGGCGGCGGCAACGCCGTGGAGAAGTCCATGCTCGACTCGGTCACGAAGGCCGGCGGCACCCCGGATCTGTTCACCCCCGACGGCTTCACCGCCGCGCAGATGGTGGTGCGCGCCATCGAGAAGGGCGGCGCCACCGACACCGCCGCCATGGTGAAGGCCCTGGAGGGCTGGAGCTTCGACGGGGTGAAGGGCAAGGAGCAGGTCCGGGCCCAGGACCACGCCCTGGTGCAGCCGATGTTCGTCGCGAAGCTCAAGGGGACGGGCGCCGGTGCCCGGCCGGAGCTGGTGTCCACCGCGCCGATGGACGAGGTGGCACCGCCCGCGAAGCCCTCGGCGGGCTGACCGATGGGCGTACCGGACATCACCGCACAGCGCGCGGCCGGTCCACGGACCACCGCCCCGGTGCTCCGGCTGGCCGGACTCGGCTGGGGCGTCGGCGGCGCGACGATCGTCGAGGACGTCGCACTGAGCGTCCACGAGGGCGAGTTCCTGGCCTTCATCGGACCCAACGGGGCGGGCAAGACCTCTCTGTTCAACCTGATCAGCGGGCTGACCGCGGCGACCTCCGGCACCATCGAGCTGGACGGCACGGACATGACGGCCAGTCCCGCGCACGCACGGGCGCGGCGCGGCATCGGCCGCACGTTCCAGACGTCCAGCCTCTGGCCGGCCATGAGCGTGGCCGATCACGTCCGGCTGGCCGCGCAGGCGGCCCGGGGCGGCTCCTTCCGGCTGTGGCGGCGGGCGTCCGCGTACACCGCCGAGGTCGACGGCGTACTGGAACGCACCGGTCTCGGCCACCGGGCGCGGGCGACGGCGTCCGAGCTGTCGCACGGCGAGAAACGGAAGCTGGAGCTCGCGGTGCTGCTGGTGGGCGAGCCGCGGCTGATGCTGCTCGACGAGCCGATGGCGGGAGTCAGTGCGGAGGAGGTCCCCGCGCTGACCGAACTCATCCGCACCCTGCACCGGGACGAGGGCCGCACCGTCCTGATGGTCGAGCACCACATGGACGTCCTGCTGGGGCTGGCCGACCGGCTCGCCGTGATGCACCACGGGCGGCTGCTGGCGCTGGACACCCCCGAGGCAGTGACCGCCGACCCGACCGTCCAGCAGGCCTATCTCGGGGAGGGGCTGTGACGACCGGGACCCTGCTCGCCGTACGGGACCTGCGGGTCCTGATCGGCGGCCGGCACATCCTGCACGGCGTCGACCTGGACGTCGCCCGGCACGGAGTGACCGCGCTCCTCGGCCGGAACGGCGCCGGGAAGACCACGACCGTACGCGGCGTCCTCGGCCTCGTCCCGCGTACCGGCAGCGTGCGGCTGGACGACGAGGAGACCGTGTCGATGCCCACCCACACCGTGGTGCGCCTCGGCATCGGTTACGCCCCCGAGGACCGGGGTGTCTTCGCCTCGCTGACCGTCGCGGAGAATCTGCGCCTGGCCGAGCGGCCCGGCGCGGACGGGCCCGCGTACGCGCTCGTCCATGAACTCTTCCCCGAACTGAAGCGCCGGGAGAGGCAGTTGGCGGGCACGCTGTCCGGCGGGCAGCAGCAGATGGTGGCCATCGGCCGCACCCTGCTCAACGGGAACCGGCTGATCATCGCCGACGAACCCACCAAGGGACTGGCGCCCAAGGTGGTCACCGAGGTCGCCCAGGTGCTGGAGCGGGCCGCCGAGGCGGTGCCGGTGCTGCTCGTGGAGCAGAACCTCGCCGTCGTGCGGCGCCTGGCCCGGCACTGTGCGGTACTCGCCGACGGCCGGACGGCCCACCAGGGGCCGGCCGCCGAGCTGCTGGGCGACGCGGAGACGGCACGGCGGCTGCTGGGTGTCGGACACGGCCCGGCCACCGAAGCACTTTCCGTGGAGGCGGATTCCTGATGTCCACCGTCGTTCTGCTCACCATGACCGGACTCGGTCTGGGAGCCCTCTACTTCCTGATCGCCTCGGGACTCTCGCTGATCTTCGGCCTGATGGACGTGCTCAACTTCGCGCACGGGGCGCTGCTGTCCATCGGCGCGTACGGCACCTGGTGGGCGGCCTCCGGCCATCTGCCCGGCGCCGGTCCGGGCGGGGCGGGCTTCGCCCTCGCGGTCCTGTTCGGTACGGCGGTGGGCACCGCCGCCGCCGTGCTGCTGGAACTCGCCGTCGTCCGGCCGCTCTACACCCGGCCGCGCGAGCAGGTGCTCGCCACGGTCGGGGTGGGGCTCGCCGTCCCGGCCCTGCTGTCGGGCATCTGGGGCTCGGACGCCCGTACCTTCCCGGGCCCGGAGGCGCTGTCCGGCACCTTCGGCCTGTTCGGCGCCCAGGTGCCGGTCAACCGGCTGGTGCTGGTCGCGGCGGCGGTCGTGGTCCTCGTGGCGCTGCGGCTCTTCCTCGGCCGCACCCGGCACGGTCTGGTGGTACGGGCCGGGGTCGAGGACCGGGCGATGGTCACCGCGCTCGGCATCGACGTGCGGAAGGCGTTCACGCTCGTCTTCGCGATCGGCGGCTGCGTGGCCGCGCTCGGCGGGGCGCTCGGCGGCCTGTACTTCGGCTCGGTCGACCCGCGTCAGGGCACCTCGCTGCTGATCTTCGCGTTCGTCGTGGTGGTCACCGGGGGCATGGGGTCGGTGAGCGGCGCCGCCGTGGCGTCCGTCGTCATCGGCCTGGTCCAGCAGTTCGCCAACTACTACACCGCAGCGGGCCTCGGCGATCTGGCGGTCGTCGTCCTGCTCGCCGCGCTGCTGCTCGTACGGCCGCGCGGACTGACCGGGAGGCTCGCGTGAGCACCGCCACCGAGACACACCGCCGCACCGGCGAGGAACACACGGCCGTGCAGGCCCCCGGGAACACCGCCCGGCTGCTGCGCCGCTGGTGGCCCGCCGCCGCACTGCTGGTCCTGGCCCTCGCCCCCTACAGCGCGCTGCCGCTGCCCGGCCTCCTGGACGGTCCGCTCGGCAGCCCGGGAAGTCTCCAACTGCTCGCCACCTGCCTGCTGTTCGGTGCGCTGGCGACCGGGTACGACCTGCTGCTCGGCCGCACCGGGCTGCTCTCCTTCGGGCATGCGCTCTACTTCGCGGCGGGCAGCTACGCCACGAACATGTTCCTGCTGGAGGCGGGCCTCCCGTTCGCCGTGTCCGCGCTGCTCGGCGTCGGCTGCGGGATCGCGCTCGCACTGGTCCTGGGCTCGGTGAGCCTGCGGGTCACCGGCATCGGCTTCTCCATGGTGACGCTGGCGTTCGCCCAGGCGGGATCGATCCTGGTCTCCCGCAACCCCGGCGGACTGACCGGCGGCGAGGAGGGCCGGGCCGCCCCCGCCGAACTGCTGCCGTCCGGGCTCGTGGGCATCGAGCACACCGCGAACCTCTACTGGCTGGCGCTCGCCTATCTGGTCCTCACCCTCGCCGTCGTCCACCGGGCGGTCAACTCCCCCACCGGACGCGTCTGGGAGGGCATCAAGGAGAACGAACGCCGGGTGGAGGTGCTGGGGCTGAAGCCGTACGGGTTCAAGCTCACGGCCTTCGTCCTGGCGGGCGCCCTGGCCGCGCTGGGCGGTCTGGTGCACCTGCTGCTCACCGGCGGCTCGACCCCTCAGACGACCACCTCCGACTTCACCCTCTCCCTGCTGGTGATGGTGGTGCTGGGCGGATCCGGCACCCGGTGGGGGCCGATGGCCGGCGGCATCCTCTACACCTGGGCCGATCACCGGCTCGGAGATCTGGCCGGTTCGGGCGCGGTCGCCGATCTGCCCGCGGTGCTGCGGGTGCCGCTCTCCCAGCCGCTGTTCCTGCTCGGTGTGCTGTTCGTGGCCGTGGTACACCTGCTGCCCGGCGGCCTGGCCCGGCTGCCGTCCCGGCTGAAGGCGGTACGCCGCAGGCCGGCCGCGACCGAAGAACCCACGGACGAGAAGTCCCGGAAGGAGAGCGGACGCCCGTGATCGCTCACGAAGAAATACGAGTCCCCGTGACCGGCGGCGAGCTGGCGGTACTCCGATGGCCGGCCCGGGACCCCGGGGCGCCGGTCGTCCTCGCCCTGCACGGCATCACCGCCAACGCGCTGTCCTGGGGGCCGGTGGCCAGGCTGCTGGACGGGCGCGTCACCCTGGTCGCGCCGGATCTGCGCGGCCGGGCCGGGAGTTCGGCGCTGCCGGGTCCGTACGGGATCGCCGCGCACGCCGACGACGCGGCCGCCGTGGCCGCGGCGCTGGCCCCGGGCCGGGTAGTGCTGGCGGGCCATTCGATGGGCGCGTTCGTGGCGGCGCTGGCCGCCGTACGGCACCCGGACCGGTTCGGGCCGCTGCTGCTGGTCGACGGCGGCATCGGCTTCCCCGCCCCCACCCACCTCGCCCCGGACGAGCTGATGACCGCCGTGATCGGCCCGGCGATGGACCGGCTGTCGATGGCCTTCCCCGACCGGGCGGCGTACCGCTCGTTCTGGCAGGCGCACCCCGCCTTCGCGGACGCCTGGTCGGACGAGGTGGACGCCTACATCCAGCGCGATCTGACCGGGGACGAACCCGCCCTGCGCTCCACCTGCCGGATCGAGGCGGTGCGCACCGACGGCATCGGCCTCTTCGACGAGGAGGTGCTGACGGCGGTACGGAAGCTGCCCGTTCCGGCGACGCTGCTGTGGGCGCAGCGCGGTCTGATGGACGAGGAGCAGGGCCTGTACGACGAGACCCGGCTGGCGGCGGCGGACCTCGGGGGCACGCGGGTGACACCGGTGGCGGTCCGGGGCGTCAACCACTACACGGTGCTGACGGGGGACGCGGGCGGCACGGAGGTCGCGCGCCGCCTGTCGAACCTGGCGGGCGTCTGAGGACGGCCTCCGCCGAGGGCGGCCGGACGGCCTCTACCGTTCCCGGCCGCCCGCCAGCAGATGCAGGCGCAGGGCGAGTTGCAGCTCCAGGGCCCGGCCCGGCTCGTTCCAGTCACGCCCCAGCAGCACCTGCACCCGGTCCAGCCGCTGCACCACCGTGTTGACGTGCACGTGGAGTTCGTCCTTGGCGCGGACGAGACTGCCCCCGGCCCCGAAGTAGGCGCCGAGGGTGCGCACCAGGTGGGTGCCGCGCTGCGCGTCGTACTCCAGCAGCGGCCCGAGCGTCGCCGAGACGAAGCCGTCGACGTCCTGCGCGTTGCCCAGCACCACGCCCAGGAAGCCGAGTTCCTCGACGCAGGCCCCTTCCCCGGTGCGCCCGAGGACCCGCATCGCGCGCAGACAGCGGGCGGCCTCCCCGTACGCGGCGGCCAGCTCCCGGGCACCGCGGGCCGGGCCGGTGGCGGCGACGGTGACGGGGGTCTGGGCGAGCCGGCCGAGCTGGGCCGCCGCCGCGCGGGCCGCGTCGCCCGCGGCCGGTCCACAGTCGCCGGCCGCCACCAGCAGCACCACGCTCCCGGCGTGTTCCGCGCTCACCCCGTGGATGTCCCCGCCGAACAGATAGCGCACCGCGGCGGGGGCCAGCCGCTCCCGGGTCCCGCCCTCGGCCACCAGCAGCAGATGCGGGCGGTCGAGGTCGATGCCCAGGCGCCGGCCGCGTTCGGTGAGCCCGGCCGGGTCGCGGTCCGCGTCGGTCAGCAGATCGGTGATCAGCTCCCCGCGTATCCGGTTCTCGGTCTCGGCGACCGTGCGCCGCAGCAGCAGAAGCAGTCCGGTGACCACCGAGGCCCGCTCGAACAGCCGCCGGTCGGAGTCGTCGAGCTGTCCGCGCCGGTGCAGGACCAGCCCAGCCAGCAGTTCCCGCCCGGCGAGGACCGCGCAGATCCACCGGCCGTCGCGGTGCACGGCGCGGGCGCCGGTACGGGATTCCTCGGCGGTCTCGGCCAGCCAGCCGGCGTCCATGCTGTCGGCGGCGAAGTCCGTGCCGTCGGGCCGGACGGCCGCCAGGGGCCGGCCGCCCGGGTCGTGGATGGTCAGCGGGGAGTCCAGCAGTCCCGCGACCGCCGCCGCGACATCCTTGACGTCCCGGCCGCGCAGCACCAGGTCGGTCAGCCGGTCGTGGGACTCCTCGGCCCGCCGCATGGCCGCCGAATGCGCCCGTACCGCCGCGTTCGCCTCCGCCAACTCGGCGTTGGCCCCGGCCAGTTCGTCCAGCGCGGAGCGGGTGTCGGCGAGCGCGCGGGCGGTGTCGATGGCAATCGCGGCATGCGCGGCGAGCGAGCAGAGCAGCGCGACCTCGTCGGGGCTGAAGACACGGGCCGCGCGGTCGGCGGCGAAGAGGACGCCGATGACCTTCCCCGTGCCGCCGCGGCTGGAGCCGAGCAGCAGCGGCACGCCCAGGATGGCGACGAGCCCGTCGTCCAGCACCGCGGAGTCGATGTTGCGGGTGTGGTGGAAGCGGTCGTCCGTGCGGTAGTCGTGGGTGGCGTACGGGCTCGCGGTCTGCGCCACCAGCCCGCCGAGCCCTTCGCCCAGCTCCAGCCGCAGGCACTGGAAGGGCACCGACACCGATCCGTCGGTGACCCGCATGTAGGTGTCCCCCGCCTCCTCGTCGGGGAGGGTGAGATACGCCGTGTCCGTGCCGAGCAGCATCCGGGCCCGGCGGACGATCGCCTTCAGCACCTCGTCCAGGTCGCGCGAGGCGGCCAGGTCGCCCGCGGTGTCGAAGAGCGCGGTGAGCTGGAGCTCGCGGCGGCGGTGCTGGCGCAGGGCGCCCCTGATCCGCAGGGCGGTGGCGGTGGCCCGCTCCACCTCCGCCAGATCGCCCGCGGGCACCCCGGCGGCACGCGCCCGGGAGGAGACGGCGCCCAGCGCCTCGGCGGGGGCGTCGTCGGCCAGCAGATCGAGCAGGCGGCGCAGATGGGGCGCGGCGGAGGCGGACGGTTCAGACATGGGCGGCCGGCAATCGTAGGGGGCGGGAGGTCAGTTGGCGGTCCAGCCGCCGTCCATGGAGAGCGAGGTTCCGGTGATGTGCCCGGTACGCGGTCCGCAGAGCCACAGCACGGCCTCGGCGACGTCCTCGGGGTCGATCAGCCGCTTGATCGCGCTGCGTTCCAGCATGACCCGGCCCACCACCTCCTCCTCGGAGATGCCGTGCGTACGGGCCTGGTCCGCGATCTGGTTCTCGACCAGGGGGGTGCGTACGTACCCGGGGCAGACGCAATTGCTCGTCACCCCGTGCTCCGCCGCTTCGAGCGCGACCACCTTGCTGAGTCCCTCCAGTGCGTGTTTGGCCGTCACATAGGCCGATTTGTAGGGGCTGGCCCGCAGTCCGTGCACCGACGAGATGTTGACCACGCGCCCCCAGCCGCGTTCGTACATGCCCGGAAGGGTCCGGCGCAAGATGCGGAACGGGGTCTCCACCATGACGCGCTGGATCAGCGCGAAGCGGTCCGGCGGGAATGCGTGCACGGGCGCGACGTGCTGGAGCCCGGCGTTGTTGACCACGATGTCCACGTCGGCGGGCAGGCTGTCCACCGCGTCGGGGACGGAGAGATCGACCACCCACGCCGTCCCGCCGATCGCCTCCGCCAGGCTCTTCGCCGCGTCGGCGGCCTTGTCCACCACGTGCACATGGGCGCCGGCCGCCGCCAGGGTCTGGGCGCAGGCCCGCCCGATCCCGCTCGCGGCACCGGTCACCAGGGCGGTGCGCCCGGCGAGCGGCGGGTCCGCGGGCGGCGGGACGGTGGGCGGGGCGGCGGGCCCGGGGTCCGGGCGCTGAGGAGTCTCCATGGCCGTCACCGTAAGGAGGCCGGAGCCCCCGTCACACGGGGTCGGTGCACACACCGTCGCACCCCGGCGTGGTGGTGGCCCACATGGTGCCGGTCCGGCGGCGGGCCGTCAGTGCGCCGCGTCCAGCGTCGCCCGCTGCTCCGTGGTCAGCTCCAGGTCCACCGCGGCCAGGCTCTCGTCCAGCTGCGCCACCGAGGAGGCGCCGACCAGCGGGACGAACGGGATCTCGCCGCCGATGAGCCAGGCCAGGACCACCTGGTTGACACTCGCCCCGGTCTCCTCGGCCACCGCCCGCAGCGCGGCCTGCCGGGCGCGGGTGCCCGGGTGGTCGAAGTCCGGGCCCAGCGGCTTGTCCGCGCGGACGTAGCCGCCGGACAGCAAGGGCGAGTAGGCGACCGGCACGAGTGCGGGTTCGGCCCGCAGATAGCCGAGCAGGTCCCCGCCGGCCACGCCCTCCTGGCCGTCCGGGGAGAACAGGCCGGGCGAGTCCGTGCGCCGCCGCAGATAGCTGTGGTGGTACTGGAGGACCTCGTAGCCGGGCAGACCGGCGGCCGCGGCGACGGCGCGGGCCCGCTCCACCTGCCACGCCCAGTGGTTGCTCACACCGAGCAGTCCGACGGTGCCCTCGGCGACCAGTTCCCCGAAGGTCTCGACGGTCTCGGCGAGCGGCACATCCCGGTCCTGGACGTGTGCGTACAGCAGGTCCAGCTTCTCCACGCCGAGGCGTTCGCGGCTGCGTTCCGCGGATTCCCGGATCACCTCGGCCGAGAGGCCCACGATGCCCTGGGAGAAGTCGGTGCCGGGGACCTTGGGCCGGGCCCCGAGCTTGGTGGCGATGACGATCCCGTCGCCGATGCCGCGGCTGCGGCGCCAGTGGCCGAGCAGCTGCTCGCTCTCCCCTCCCCTCGTGCCGTCGACCCAGAACGCGTAGTTGTCGGACGTGTCGATGAAGGTGCCGCCCGCCTCCACGTACCGGTCGAGGATCGCGAACGAGGTCGCCTCGTCGGTGAGGGTGCCCATCAGCATGGCGCCGAGGCTGAGCACACTCACCTCCCGGCGGGTGGCGGGGTCCGTGCCGATGGTGCGGTAACGCATGGCGGGTCCTTTCCCGGCGGCCCGTCTCCGTGCGGGCGTCGACCGGGAGTCTGCATCTTGGAGTGCGCTCCAGGTCAAGGGAGCCCCCGAGGCGCAACGGCGGTGCCGCACACAGCCGGGAGCGGGGAGTGTCCGCCGGGCCCATGGGCGCGTGCGCCCCGGCCCTTTAGCGTCCGCCCCACAGTCGCTGCCCGCGCTGTCCGAAGAGCCGGAACAGCCCAACAGGAGGCACCCGTGCGCCCATCGTTCCTGCGACGTCTGCTGCGGCGCGTCGCCTCCACGGCCGCTCTCGCCCTCGTCGCGGCGACGCTGAGCACGGCCGCGGCCGTACAGCCGGCCGCTGCCGCCGGTGGTCTGCAACAGGTCACCGGCTTCGGCTCGAACCCCGGCAACCTCCAGATGTACGAGTACGCCCCCGAGGCCCTGCCCGCGAACGCGCCGCTGGTCATCGCCCTGCACGGCTGCACACAGACCGCGAACGACTACTACACGGCCTCGGGCTGGCCGAAGTACGCCGATCTGTGGCGCTTCGCCGTGGTCTTCCCGCAGACCACGACCGCCAACAACGCGCTGTCCTGCTTCGGTTGGTTCGATCCGGCCGAGGACAGCAGGGGCAAGGGCGAGGCCGCCTCGATCGTGCAGATGGTGGAGTACGCGAAGCAGCAGTACGGCTCGGACGGCCGCCGGGTGTACGTCACCGGCCTCTCGGCGGGCGGCGGCATGACGGCCGACCTGCTGGCCGCGTACCCGGACGTGTTCGCGGGCGGCTCCGTGGCCTCGGGGCTGCCCGCCCAGTGCGCGACGAGTCAGGCGGGCGCGTCCGGCTGCCAGACCGGGCCGCAGAAGCTGACGCCCGCGCAGTGGGGCGACAAGGTGCGCGCTGCCCATCCCGGGTACTCGGGGCCCTGGCCCCGGGTGGCGATCTGGCAGGGCACCTCCGACTACACCGTGTACCCCGCCAACGCCACGGCCCTGCGCGACCAGTGGACGGACGTCTGGGGCATCGGCCAGTCTCCGTCGGCCACGGACAGCCTCCCCGGCAGCACGACGCGCAGCGTGTACGACGACGCCTCGGGAAATCCCGCGGTGGTGACGTACTCCGTCGCCGGCATGGGCCACGGTCTGGCCGTGCGCCCCGGCTCGGGCGCCGAGCAGTGCGGGACGACGGCCGCGTACTTCCTGAACGCCATCTGCTCGACGTACCACACCGGCGTCTTCTGGGGCCTGGACCGGGACGTTCCCGGCGGCGGGGAACAGCTTCCCGCCCCGTCCGGCCTGCGGGTCACGGGCGTCACGGCGGACAGTGTCTCGCTGTCCTGGGACACGGTCGCGGGCGCGGGTTCCTACGCGGTGCACCGCAACGGCACGAAGGTCGCCACGACCGCCGGCACGACGTACACGGACCCGGGTCTCACCGCCGGCACGGCGTACCGCTACACGGTGGCGGCGATCGACGGATCGGGCACGCCCGGCACCGCCTCGCCCCAGGTGACGGCGACCACGACCGGCGACGCACCGGCGCGGTGCTTCACGGCGACCAACTACGCGCAGGTGGCGGCGGGCCGGGCCCGTACCGCGGGCGGCCATGTGTACGCCAACGGCTCCGACGAGAACATGGGCCTGTACAACGTCTTCGTCACCCACACCCTGAAGGAGTCGCCGCCCGGGTACTTCGTGATCGCGGACACCGGGTGCACGGCCTGAGCGGTGTCCGGCGCGAGGGCCCGCCCTGCGCGGTCAGGTCCTGCGCGGTCAGGTCCTGCGCGGTCAGGTCCTGCGCGGTCAGGTCCTGCGCGGTCAGGTCCTGCGCGGTCAGGTCCTGCGCGGTCAGGTCTTGCGCAGGTCCGGGGCCGGGACGCCGATGAGCGACTGCCGCAGGGCGTCCCACGCGGTGCGCATCGCCCGGGTGAGGGCGGGCGGGTCGCTGCCGACGACCCGGACCCAGGCCCCGCAGTCGTCGGGCAGGGTGCTCGCTCCGAAGGCCAGTCCGGTCGGCGCAAGCGCCTCGTGGAGCGTGTCGGCGACCCGGGCCGCGGGGGCGAGCGGGGTGACCGCGTACAGGGTGGCCATCAGGTCGTGGTCCGCGAAGACGGCGGGCCCGGTGACCGGGCCGGGTCCGTGCGGATCGAGGCGGACGGTGTCCACGGCCAGGAGCGTCCCGTCGGGGCGCTGGATCTCCAGGTCGCTGAAGAGCATGCGGTAGGCGTGCCGTTCACCGCGGGCCAGCCGTCCGGCCGCGATCGTCTCGCCCAGCAGCACGGTGGCGGTCGGGTCGACGGTCACCCGGGTGTGCTGGTAGAAGCGGGCGTCCCGGTAGGGGATCAGGGAGTCCGGCAGGTATTCGACGTAACTCCCCTCGCCTGCCGTGAGGTTGACGATCTGGGTCGCGTGGTCGAACTCCATCCGGTGCACCTTGGTGGCGGCCTGCGTGGTCAGGTGGACCGAGGTGCCGGGGCCGCAGTCGATGTCGATCCGGTTGCGGTCGGCCTGGATGACGCCGCCGCCGGTCGACATCAGATAGGTCACCGGGAGGTCGGGCCGCGCCGGGTCGATGTACAGCGGGCGCATGATCTGCAGCGGTGACTTCTGGTACCGGTCGACGAGCTCGGTCCGCCCGCCCACCCGCACGTAGCGCAGTTCGAGCAGACCGACCTTGCCGGGGCGCCCGGCGGCCAGGGTGTCCGGGGTGCCGGTGAGGTCGAGCATCCGGGCCGGTACCCGACGGGGTTCGTAGTGCGCGGGATCCAGCCGCGCGGGCGCCTCGGTCATGCGGAAGCCGTCTCCTGGGCGGCTTCGTGGGACAGGAGGAAGTCGGCGATGGTGCCGAGGCCCTCTCCGGTGAGCGAGTTGGTCAGCACCACCGGCCGGCCGTCCCGGACGCGGTGGGCGTCCGACTCCATGACACCGAGATCGCACCGCACATAGGGGGCGATGTCCACCTTGTTGATGACGAGCAGTTCACACTCGGTGATGCCCGGACCGCGCTTGCGCGGCATCTTGTCGCCCTCGGCGGTGTCCAGCACGAACAGGAACAGGTCGACCAGCGCGGGGCTGAAGGTGAGGGTCAGGTTGTCCCCGCCGCTCTCGAAGAGCAGGGTGTCCACTTCCGGGAAGCGCTCCAGGAGTTCGTCCGCGGCCGCCTGGTTCATCGTCGGGTCGTCACGGACGGCGGTGTGCGGGCAGGCCCCGGTCTCCACGCCGACGATCCGGTCCGCGTCGAGGATTCCGGCCAGGGTGCGACGCACATGCGCGGCGTCCTCGGTGGTGAAGATGTCGTTGGTGATGACGGCGGGGGTCCGGCCGCGTTCGATCAGCACCGGGACGAGCGCCTCGATCAGGGCGGTCTTGCCGGAGCCGACCGGTCCGGCGACACCGACGCGCAGTACGCCGTCCTTCGGCCGCCGCATGAGCTCGTCGTGGTCGTGGTGGTGGTGCCTGGCCTGCATGGGGTCGTGCATGGTGATCCTGTCCTGGTGGTGTAGGTGCGGTGGAAGGGGTACGAGGGACAGCCCTTAGCTGGCGAACAGCCGTGCCTCGGCGCGCTCGTGGCGGCCGGCCATGACGTCCGCCACCGGGACGCAGCCGCCGATGTCGGCCGGTTCCCGCCCCAGGGCCGCGTCGACGGTCTCCTCGATGACCGGCGCGGCCCCGTGCAGGACGACCTGCGCGCGGCGGTGGTCGGTCAGCCGCAGCCGCATGGCGGCCCCCACGAAACTGGCCGCGAAGGCGAACAGTTCGCAGGTGACCGCCTGGCGGACGGGCAGCCCGTTGCCCGCGTGGACGACGGCGGCGACGACCGGCTGGCAGCCGCGTACGGCGCCGTCCCGGTAGAGGCCCCGGTACCGCTCGATCGGCTCGGTGCCGTACACCTCGCCGGCCAGGTCCAGCAGCTGCCGCCCGGTGCGGACGGCGGCCTGCCGGGCCTCCCGGCCCAGTTTGGTGGCGTGCAGCCGTTGCTCCACGGCCACCACCTGCGCCCAGTCGTCGGCGGTGACCGCACGGTGGGCGAGCGCGAGGGCGGTGGCGTCGGCCGGACCCACGCTGTGGCGCAGCAGGTCGTGCAGGAGCGCCGGCAGGCCGGACGGGGTGACCGCGCGGGCCTGCTGGAAGCCCTCCAGGCCGTGGGAGAGGGTGTAGTAGCCGCTGGGGAAGGCCGAGTCGGTGAGCTGGAGCCCGGTCAGCAGGGCGGGGATCGGTATCGGGTCGTTCACACCGGGGTTTCCGTTCGGGCGGGTCGTCGGACGACGTCGTGCGTTCGGGCCGTCGTCAGACGATGTAGAAGAGGTGGTTGAGCGGGAGCCGCTCGGCCGGCTCGATGGTGGCGGGCTCTCCGTCGACGGTGACCTTGTACGTCTCCGGGTCCACCTCGATGCGCGGCAGCGCGTCGTTGCGCACCATGTGCTGCTTGCCGATGGTCCGGCAGCGCTGCACGGGTTCGATCCGCCGTTGCAGCCCCAGCTCCTCGGGGACCCCGGCGGCGATGGACGCCTGCGACATGAACGTCACCGAGGTGCGCTGCTTCGCGCGGCCGTGGGTGCCGAACATCGGCCGGTAGTACACCGGTTGCGGCGTCGGCAGGGAGGCGTTGGGGTCGCCCATCAGGGCCCAGTTGACCATGCCGCCCTTGATGATCAGCTTGGGCTTGGCGGCGAAGGAGTGGATCGGCCAGAGCACGATGTCGGCGAGCTTGCCGGGCTCCAGGGAGCCGATCACGTCCGCGGCGCCGACCGCCGTCGCGGGGTTGATCGTCAGCTTGGCCAGGTAGCGCAGGACCCGCGCGTTGTCGTTGCGGGAGCTGTCCTGCGCCAGCGGACCGCGCATCTCCTTGCAGTGGTGCGCCGTCTGGAAGGCGCGGACGAAGGACTCGCCGACCCGGCCCATGGCCTGGGAGTCCGAGGAGAAGATGCTGATGACCCCGAGGTCGTGCAGCACGGTCTCGGCCGCGATCGTCTCGGCGCGGACCCGGCTGTCGGCGAACGAGACGTCCTCGGGGATGTCCCGGGACAGGTGGTGACAGACCATCACCATGTCCAGCAGCTCGTCCACCGCGTTGACCGTGTACGGCAGGGTCGGGTTGGTGGAGGCCGGCAGTACGTTGGCCTCGCCCGACACCCGGATGATGTCGGGGGCGTGGCCGCCGCCCGCGCCCTCGGTGTGGAAGGTGTGGATGGTCCGGCCGTCGATCGCCGACAGGGTGTCCTCGTAGAAACCGCCCTCGTTGAGGGTGTCGGTGTGGATGGCCATCTGTACGTCGTGCTCGTCGGCGACCCGCAGCGCGGTGTCGATCGAGGCGGGGGTGGCGCCCCAGTCCTCGTGCACCTTCAGCCCGGCGGCCCCCGCCTCGACCTGCTCGCGCAGTGCCTCGGGCAGGCTGCCGTTCCCCTTGCCGAGCAGCCCCACGTTGACCGGCAGGTCCTCCACGGCCTCCAGCATCCGGTGGATGTTCCAGGGGCCGGGGGTGCAGGTGGTGCCGTTGGATCCGTCGGTGGGGCCGGTGCCGCCGCCGAAGAAGGTGGTGATGCCGTTGGACAGGCCCTCCTGGGCCTGCTGGGGCGCGATGAAGTGGATGTGCGTGTCGACGCCCCCGGCGGTGGCGATGAGGTGCTCGCCGGATATCACCTCGGTGCCGGGGCCGATGACGAGCTTGGGGTCGACGCCGCTCTGGAGGTGCGGGTTCCCCGCCTTGCCGACGCCGACGATCAGGCCGCCGCGGACCCCGATGTCGCCCTTGACCACGCCGAGGACCGGGTCGAGGACGACGACGTTGGTGATGACGAGATCCAGGGCGCCCTCGCGGTTGAGCGCGGACGGGTCCTGGGCCATGCCGTCCCGGATGGCCTTGCCACCCCCGTAGACGGCCTCCTCCCCGTAGGAACCGGCGTTGTGGTCGTACTCGACCTCGACGATCAGGTTGGTGTCGGCCAGGTGGAACCGGTCGCCCACGGTGGGACCGAACAGATCCGTGTACTGCTTGCGCGGGATGATCGCCATCAGGCCCGGTCCCCTTCGTTCTCGGTCTCGGTGCTGTCGGCGTCGCAGTGGACGAAGCCGAGTTCCGCGGCGCGGCGGAGTGCGTCGCGCCGGGTGTCCGGGGCGGACAGGCCCCCGTTGACGAGTCCGGCGAAGCCGGTGAGCCGGCCGGTGCCGGCGAAGGCGCACAGCTCCACCTCGCGGGTGTCGCCCGGCTCGAAGCGCACGGCGGTTCCGGAGGGGATGTCCAGGCGCATGCCGTAGGCGGCCTCGCGGTCGAAGCGCAGCGCGCGGTTGATCTCGAAGAAGTGGTAGTGGGAACCGATCTGGACGGCACGGTCACCGGTGTTGGCGACGGTGAGCCTGGTCCTGGCCCGGTTGGCGTTGATCTCCACGGGGTCGTCCCCGTAGAGGTAGTGGGCTCCGCCCGACATCTGTGTCTCCTCGGTCTTTCAGGCGCTGATCGGGTCGTGGCAGGTGACCAGCTTCGTCCCGTCGACGAAGGCCGTCTCGACCTGGAGGACGGTGAGCATCTCCCGTACGCCGGGCAACACGTCGTCGCCGGAGACGACCCTGCGGCCCAGCTCCATGCATTCGGCGACGGTGTGGCCGTCGCGGGCGGCCTCCAGGACGGCCTCGGTGATCAGGGCGGCGGCTTCGCTGTAGTTGAGCTTCGTTCCCCGGTCGCGGCGGCGGCGGGCCAGGTCCGCGACCACGTAGACATGGAGTTTGTCGATTTCCCGCGGTGCGAGGTTCATGACGTCACGTCTGCTTTCTCGAAGGTGCTTGTCCGAAGGAGAGCCCGGGGCGGCCCAGAGCCGGACCGGCCGCCAGGAAGAGCCAGGTCGTCACGGTGAACGGCCAGGTGAAGGGGGTTGTGCCGAACGACTGGGCGAAGGCTTCCCAGGCGGCGGCGAAGGGGACCGAGGCCACGACCGCGAGCGCGGCGTACCCGGCGGTCCAGGGGGTGAGGGTCAGGAAGGTGGCCGCCAGCGCAATCGCGCAGAGCACCGCGTTGTAGCCGTACAGCCCTTCGGTGATCCGGTCGGCGGGCAGCCCCGTCGCGCAGGCGGTCAGCAGGGCGACGGCGCTGGCGCCCACCGCCGCGAGGGCCGCGATCCGGGAGGCGACGAGGAGCCCGGCGAGCAGGATCAGGCCGGCGTACCACTTGTCCAGGAAGAAGATCTGGCCGATGTTGTTGCAGAGCGCGCGTCCGGCCTCCGCGGCCGTCAGATCGGTGAACCCCGGGACGCGGGCGGCCGCGCCCGCGGTGACCGGGGCCTTCGGCAGCGCGATCGTCAGGGCGCTGACGACCAGGCAGTAGGGAGCCGTCAGTACGGGCAGCCCGAGCGGGGTGAGGAGGCGGCCGGCGGCGGCGCTCAGCACCGAGCAGACCGCCGCGCCGAGCACGGCCAGCACCGCGGTCTGCCAGGAGGCACCGAGCCGCACGACGAGGGCGATGCCGGTGAGGCAACCGCAGTAGCCCTCAAGCCCTTTGCCCACACCCTGCCGGTCGGCGCCCAGCAGGACCGCCGCACCGGCGGACGAGGCGGCGCCGAGCAGTCCGTACACACCGATCCGCCATCCGCCGACGAACAGCGCGACGGTGAACAGCAGTCCGGCCCATGGGCTGGAGGTGAGTGCGACCTGGGCAATGCCGCGCAGTTGTACGAGTCCGGCACGGGGAGAGACCCAGTCCTGTGCCTGCACCGCCTGTTCCGCCTGTTCCGCCTGTTCCGCTGCAGGCATGCCTTCTCCTTTGAGGACACAGCGAATGAGGACATGACGAATTCACCCGGATCTCCCGTATCCCGGAAGATCGGGTCCTTGATCAACAATCTGTCGAGACGGTACGCCCGGTAACAACACGGAAACAGCACCAAGAGAAAACACTTGAAGTGAGCAGACAGGCACGCTCAGCCATGCTCGCTGATCAACGCGGCATCGGGCGACGGATTTCGCCCCGTCGCCCGCATGAATCTTGGTCAGAGGTTGAACATTTCGTACCTGTCATTTGACCGAACGAGGCAGCCGCACCCACGCATGGCATACCTTCCACACAGACCGGAAGCCGGAGAGGTCGCGAATACCCGGAACGCTTGCGTGTAGCACACACGAATAAATTCCAACAGGAAACAGATGCATAATTTTAGGTATATGGGAGATTTCCCGGGCACGGAACGGCGGGAGGGCTCACAGGCCTCTCCCGCCACCCACGACCGACCGACTCCCCTTCCGACTCCGCCGGACGGGCCCTAATCCTCCGGCGGGAAGACGACTTCCCCCGAGCCGGTCAGCGTGATCGTGATCGCCTCGACCGGGCACTCCTCGGCAGCCGCGAGGACCTTCTCGTCGGCATCGGTCTCCGGGGCCGACGGGCGGGACTGCCGGGCGGTGTCCAGCGCGAAGCGGCCCGGCGCGTGGTTCACACACATCCCGGAGCCGATGCAGACTCCCCGGTCGACCTCCACGGCCCAGCGGTCCCCCATCACGCCCCCTCGTATCCGGCCGGCAGGTGGATCATCTTGTGCTCGAAGTACTCGCCGTACCCCTCGGGGCCGAACTCCCGCCCCAGTCCTGAGTTCTTGTACCCGCCGAACGGGCCGAGCATGTCGAGGCTGAAGGTGTTCACGCTGTACGTGCCCGTCCTGACCCGGCGGGCGATGTCGATGCCGCGTTCGGTGTCGGCGGTCCAGACGCTGCCGCTGAGGCCGTACTCGGAGTCGTTGGCGATCCGTACCGCCTCGTCCTCGTCGCCGTACGGCAGCAGGCAGATGACGGGGCCGAAGATCTCCTCGCGGGCGATGCGCATGGAGTTGTCGACGTCCCCGAAGAGGGTCGGTTCGACGTACCAGCCCCGTTCCTGGGAGGCCGGACGGCCGCCGCCGGTAAGGATCTTGGCGCCTTCGTCCTGACCGATCCGGATGTAGTCGAGCGAGCGCCGCTGCTGGCGCTGCGCGACGAGGGGGCCGAGTTCGGTGGCGGGGTCGAGCGGATCGCCGACCTTCAGCGCACCGGCCGCGGCGGCGAACGCCTCGGCCGCCTCGTCGTAGCGGGAGCGCGGGACGAGGATGCGGGTCTGGGCCACGCACGCCTGGCCGTTGATCATCCAGGCGAAGGGGACGATGCCCGCGACGGCGGCGTCCAGATCGGCGTCCGGCAGGATGACGGCGGCGGACTTGCCGCCCAGCTCCAGGGTGACCCGGGTGAGGTTGCGCGAGGCGACCTCCATCACCCGGCGCCCGGCGGCCACGGACCCGGTGAACGACACCTTGTCGACGCCGGGATGCCCGACCAGGTACTCGCTGACCTCGCGGTCGGCCGGAAGGATCGACAGCACGCCCTCCGGCAGCCCGGCCCCGGCGGCGATCTCGCCCAGGATGTAGGCGTCCAGCGGGGATTCGGGCGAGACCTTGAGCACGGCGGAGCAGCCGGCCAGCAGCGCGGGCGCCAGCTTGGCGGCGGCAGTGAACTGCGGAACGTTCCACGGCACCACGGCCGCGACCACCCCGACCGGCTCCCGGCGCACCAGCAACGGCCCGAGCGCCCCGGCCCGCCGCTCCTCGTACGGGAACTCGCGGGCGACGGTGATCGCCGAGTCCCACACCATCATCGCGGCCAGCGCCTGCACCATGATGCTCGACGTGTACGGGGTGCCGTTCTCCGAGCTGATGACCCGGGCGATCTCCTCGTACCGCACGGCGAACGCGTCCTTGATCCGGGTGACCACCGCGATCCGCTCGTCCGGGCTCATCCGCGCCCAGGGCCCCTCGTCGAACGCCCGCCGCCCGGCGGCGACGGCCCGGTCCACGTCCGCCTCGCAGGCGTGCGGCACCCGGCCGATGACCTGTTCGGTGTGCGGCGAGACAACCTCGATCGTGTCCCGGCCCAGCGGATCGACCAACTCCCCGCCGATGAACAGTTTTCCGTGTTCGACAAGCTCGGTCATGGCTGCTGCCTCCCGCGGCCCGGCGCGTTGCCCGAATCGGTATCCGACTCGACATCTGACTCTGTGTCAGAACTGATACCAGTTCCAGTTCCAGGAGTCCACGGCCGCGACAGCACCCCGGACGAGATGGTCGACCAGGGCTACTACTGGAACAAGTTCTCGTTACAGTGGGGGCGGCGCATCGGAGCCGCAGAGCCGCACGCCGTCTGGAGAGATGGGGACCTCATGACGCAGGTGACCGACCACGGTGGGGGCGTGCACAGCATCAAGGTGCCCATCCCGGACAATCCACTCGGCCATACCCTCGTGCACGTCCTGGACACCGATCGGGGACCGGTCCTGATCGACACCGGATGGGACGATCCCGAGGCGTGGGACACGCTCGGTGCCGGGCTCGCCGCCGTCGGTACGGAGATGGCCGACATCCACGGGGTGGTCATCACCCACCACCATCCCGACCACCACGGGCTCTCCGGGCAGGTGCGCGAGGCCTCCGGGGCCTGGATCGCCATGCATGCGGCGGACACCGCGATCGTGCGCCGTACCCGGGAGTCCGAACCCGGCAGGTGGCTGACGTATCTCACGGCCAAGCTCACCACGGTCGGTGCGCCCGAGGAGCATCTCGCGCCGTTGCGGGCCGCCGCGGCCGGCGGGGGGCGGACGCGTACATTGCCGGGGTCGCGGGCCGCGCTGCCGGACCGGGAGATCGTGCCCGGTGAGCTGCTCGATCTGGCGGGGCGCAGGCTGCGGGCGATCTGGACGCCGGGGCACACGCCGGGGCATGTGTGCCTGCACCTGGAGGAGGAGCATCCGGGGAATCTGCCGGGCCGGGGACGGCTCTTCTCGGGGGACCACCTGCTGCCGGGGATCAGTCCGCACATCGGGCTGTACGAGGACCCGGACGACGCGACGGTCACCGACCCCCTCGGCGACTACCTCGACTCGCTGGAGCGCATCGGCCGGCTCGGGGCCGCCGAGGTGCTGCCCGCGCATCAGTACGCCTTCACCGACGCGGCGGGACGCGTACGGGAGCTCCTCGGCCACCACGAGGAGCGGCTGACCGGGCTGCTGGGACTGCTGGCGGAGCCGCTGACGCCGTGGGAGCTGGCCGAGCGGATGGAGTGGAACCGGCCCTGGGCGCAGATCCCGCACGGCTCCCGGAACATCGCCGTCTCGGAGGCGGAGGCGCATCTGCGGCGGCTGGTGAAGCTCGGGCGCGCGGAGGCGGTGCCGGGGAGCGAGCCGGTGACGTACATCGCAGTGTGAGGCGGGGCGGGCGGGCCGCCCCGCACGGTTCAGCTCACCGGCCGGAGCTCACTGGCCCACCCGTCCGTCGATGCACTCGCGCAACAGGTCGGCCTGCCCGCAGTGCCGGGCGTACTCCTCGATCCTGTGCACCAGCAGCTCCCGGACGGAGATCTTGTCCTTGCCCAGCCGCTCACCCAGGTCCGGGTGCCCGGCCAGCGCGGCGTCGGTCGCGGCCTGCTCGCGCCCCAGATCGGCGTAGGCGGCGTCGACCACGGCCTGATCGGCGACGGCTCCGTCGAAGTCCGCGTCACGCTTGCCGTACAGCTTGGGCAGCGGTTCGCCGTCGGTGATCCAGTTGCGCCAGTCCCGTTCCACCTCGGCGAGGTGGCGCAGGAGGCCGAGCAGCGACAGCGTCGACGGCGGGACCGACCGGCGGGCCAGCTGCTCCGCGTCCAGGCCGTCGCACTTCATCCGCAGGGTCAGCCGGTAGTCGGTCAGATACTCGGCGAGCGTCGCGAGCTCGCCCTCCGGGCTCGTGCCCTCCTTGCTGCGGGGGTCGTCGTCCGGGTCCGCCCACATGTCGGGGTAGACGGTCGCCTGGGTCCAGCGTGCGGGTTGATCGCTCATGCGGGACATGGTCGTCCGTTCGGGGCCGAACTCGCCAGTGAGTTTCCCCCGTTGCCCGCCAGTGGGTTCTCCGCGTCGCCGGCGGGCCGAAGCCGCCCCGGGCCCGGCCGGGGCCGCCCGGTAGAGTGTGCGGGTCGTCATCATGCCCGTTCAGGGGGAAGCCGGTGCGAATCCGGCACTGACCACGCAGCCGTGAGCCGTCGTCGCAGACGGTGAGTCGGAATGCCCTGTCCGCGGTCGTGACCGGCTCGGACCACCGGACCCACCGGTGGTCGGCACCGTCGAGGTATACGGAGCCGGAGCCTGGTGCCTGAGCGTGCCTGTGCCCGGTTCACCCCGCAGGAGAGGCCCCGCCCGCCATGACCGTACGCCGCAGCGCAGCAACGCTCGCCGCCACCGCCGCCGTGCTCTGCGCGGCCGCAGCGCCGGTCGCGGTCGCAGCGCCGTCCCCCTCGCCCTCGCCGTCCGCCGCGTTGCCCGCCGGGCTGTACGGCACGAAGGACCCCACCTACGACGGGGTGTGGCGGCAGTCGCTGGCCTTCCTCGCCCAGCGGCTCGAAGGCGTCACACCGGCCGCGAAGTCGGTGGACTGGCTGATCTCCCAGCAGTGCGCCGACGGCTCCTACGCCGCGTTCCGGCCCGATGTCTCCAAGCCGTGCGACGCGAAGACGGTGCGGGACACCAATGCCACCGCGGCCGCCACCCAGGCGCTGGTCGAGGTCGGCGGGCACCGGGAGACCGTCAACAACTCGGTGCGCTGGCTGAAGTCCGTGCAGAACGAGGACGGCGGCTGGGGCTACACCGCGGGCGCGCCCAGCGATGCCAACTCCACCTCCCTGGTGATCGGCGCCCTCGCCCGGCAGGGACAGCGGCTCGCGGACATCACGACCCCCGGCGGCAAGACCCCGTACGACCCGCTGCTCGCGCTCGCGATCCCGTGCGGCGGCAAGGACGGCGGCGCCTTCGCCTACCAGCCCGACAAGAAGGGGAAGCTCGTCGCGAACGCGGACGCCACCGCGGCCGCCGTGCTCGGCACGATGGGCAAGGCGATGGCCGTCGGGAACAACGCCGCGGGCAAGGCGCCCGGCTGCCACCCCGGTTCCGGCCTCACGCCCGAGCAGGCCGCCCAGAACGGCGCCCACTACCTCACCGGCGCCCTCGCCGGGAACGGCCACCTGAACCAGGCGCCGATGCCGGGTGCCACCGACTCCACCCCGCAGCCCGACTTCGGCAACACCGCGGACGCGGTCGTCGCGCTGTCCGCGGCCGGGCACCAGGACAAGGCGGCCGGGGCGATCGGCTGGCTGAAGAAGAACTCCGCGGACTGGGCCGCCCAGAACGGCCCCGCCGCCTACGCCCAGCTCATCCTGGCCGCCCACTCGACCGGCGACAACGCCCGGGACTTCGGCGGCGTCGACCTGGTCGCCCGGCTGAACGCGGCCGGCCCCGCGCCCGCCGCCGTCGTGACGCCCGACCCGTCCGCCGACACCGGCTACGAGGCCACCGAGAAGGACCAGGTCCACAGCGGCGACGACGTGATCGGGGGCGTGTGGTGGTACATCGGCATCGCCCTCGTCCTCGCCGCAATCGCGTTCTTCCTGATCAGCGGTCGCCGGAAGAACCGGCAGCTGTGAGGCGCACGGGAAGGGCCACCGCGCTGCTGGTGGTCCTGGGCGCCGTCCTGGCCGTGCTCGGCGCGGGACCGGCCCAGGCGGCCGGCTACCGGTACTGGTCGTTCTGGGAGGGCTCCGGCTCCGGCTGGACGTACGCCGCCCAGGGCCCGTCCCTGGTCCGGCCCGACGACGGGACGGTGCAGGGTTTCCGGTTCTCGGTGAGCGAGGACTCCCAGGACTCGGCGAAGCCGCGCCGCGCCCCCGACTTCACGAAGATCTGCGCGGACACCCCGGCCGAGGACGGCACCAAGCGGATCGCGCTCGTCATCGACCCGGGCACGGCCGGTGACGCCCCGGCCGGTGGGACACCGCCCGCGCTGCGCACCGCGTGCGCGCGGGTCGACCCCGACGCGAGCGCCGCGGAGGCGCTCGCCTCGGTGGCCAAGCCCTTGCGGTACAGCAGCGACGCGATGCTCTGCGCGATCACCGGCTACCCGGCCTCCGGCTGCGGCGAACAGGTCTCCGGCGACGGGCACGGCATGCCTGCCGCGTCCGCCTCCGCCTCACCGGCCGGATCCGCGGCCACGACCGGCTCGGGCGGCTCCGGCGGCGGCCCGTCCGCCGGGGTGCTCGTCGGTGTCGGCGCCGTTCTCCTCCTCGGCATCGCCGCGGTCGTGCAGGCCCGCCGCCGCCGCGGATGACCGCCTCGACCGGCTCCGCGGTCCTGGCGCGCCGCCGTCCGCTGCGCGCCCCCGAGACGAACCGGAGCAACGCCCTGCCCGCCGGGGCCTGGTGGCTGTGGGCGCTCGGCCTCGCCACCGCCGCCTCCCGGACCACCAATCCGCTGCTGCTCGGGCTGCTGGTGGGGGTGGCCGGCTACGTCGTGGCGGCGCGCCGCACGGACGCGCCGTGGGCCCGTTCCTACGGGGCGTTCATCAGGATCGGGCTGTTCGTCGTCGCCGTGCGGCTGGTCTTCTCCGTCTTCCTCGGTTCGCCGATCCCCGGCACGCACCTGGTGTTCACGCTCCCCGAAGTGCCGCTGCCCGACTGGGCGAAGGGAGTCAGGATCGGCGGCCGGGTCACCGCCGAGCAGTTGCTCTTCGCGCTCTACGACGGGGCGAAACTGGCCACGCTGCTGATCTGTATCGGTGCGGCGAACTCGCTCGCCAACCCGGCCCGGCTGCTGAAGTCGCTGCCGGGCGCGCTGTACGAGGCGGGCGTCGCCGTCGTCGTCGCGATGACGTTCGCGCCGAACATGGTCGCCGACGTGCTGCGGCTGCGCACCGCACGGCGGCTGCGAGGCCGCCCGACCGGGGGCATCAAGGCGGTCCTCCAGATCGGGCTGCCGGTCCTGGAGGGCGCGCTGGAGCGGTCGGTCGCGGTGGCGGCGTCGATGGACGCGCGCGGATACGGGCGTACCGCCCAGGTCCCGCCCGCCGTCCGGCACACCACGAACGTCCTCACGCTCGGCGGGCTGCTCGGGGTGTGTGCCGGTACGTACGGCCTGCTGGCCGCGCAGGGCGCGGTGTACGGGCTGCCGCTGCTGATCACCGGGCTCGTCGCCGCGATGGCCGGGCTGCGGCTCGGCGGGGCCCGTTCGGTCCGTACCCGCTACCGGCCCGACCGGTGGGGTGCGCGGGCCTGGCTGGTGGCGGGTTCGGGTGTCGTGGTGGCGGTGGCCATGATCTGGGCGGGCGGTGTCGACGGGGCGGCGCTGCACCCCGGAGTCGTACCGCTGGTCGCGCCGGTGCTTCCGCTGTGGCCCGCGGCCGCTGTGCTGGTCGGGCTGCTGCCCGCGGTGGTGGCGCCGGTGCCGCCGTCGGCGGGCGCCCCGAATTCCAAGGAGATCCAGTGATCCGGTTCGAGCAGGTCTCGGTGCGCTACGAGGGGGCGGAGCGCCCCACTCTCTCCGGGGTCGATCTGACCGTCCCCGAGGGCGAGTTGGTGCTGCTCGTCGGTCCGTCCGGGGTCGGCAAGTCGACGCTCCTGGGTGCCGTTTCGGGTCTGGTGCCGCACTTCACCGGTGGCACGCTGAGCGGCCGGGTCACGGTCGACGGGCGCGACACCCGTACCCATAAACCGCGCGAACTCGCCGATCTGGTCGGCACGGTGGGCCAGGACCCGCTCTCCCACTTCGTCACCGACACGGTCGAGGACGAGCTGGCGTACGGCATGGAGTCGCTGGGCCTGGCCCCCGACGTGATGCGGCGGCGGGTCGAGGAGACCCTGGACCTGCTGGGGCTGGCCGGGCTGCGCGACCGGCCGATCGCCACGCTCTCCGGCGGCCAGCAGCAGCGGGTCGCGATCGGTTCCGTCCTCACCCCGCACCCGAAGGTGCTGGTCCTCGACGAGCCGACGTCCGCACTGGACCCGGCGGCGGCCGAGGAGGTCCTCGCCGTGCTGCAACGGCTGGTGCACGACCTGGGCACGACGGTCCTGATGGCGGAGCACCGGCTGGAGCGGGTGGTGCAGTACGCGGACCGGATCATCCTGCTGCCGTCGCCGGGGGCCGCCCCGGTCATGGGCGCGCCCGCGGACGTCATGGCCGTCTCCCCGGTCCACCCGCCGGTCGTCGCGCTGGGCAGGCTGGCGGGGTGGGAGCCGCTGCCGCTCTCGGTCCGCGACGCCCGGCGCCGGGCGGCGGACCTGCGCGAACGGCTGGCATCGGTGCGCCCGCCCGCCCCGGAGCCGGTGGCCGCTCCCGCCCCGCTGCCCCTCGCGCCCACCCCGGTGCGGCGCGGCGCCCTCGCCCGGCTGCTGGGCCGCGGCGCGCGGACCGCCGACGTTCCCGAGCCGACCGTCGACACCACGGCCCGGGTCGAGCGGCTCGGTGTACGGCGCGGGCGCGTCGAGGCGCTGCGCCGGGTGACGCTCACCGTCGCCCCCGGCGAGACCGTGGCCCTGATGGGCCGCAACGGCGCGGGCAAGTCCACCCTGCTGGCCACGCTCGTCGGCATGGTCGAGCCCACCACCGGCACCGTCCTGGTCGGCGGCCGGACCCCGCACCGCACGCAGCCGCGCGAGATGGTGCGCCGGGTCGGGCTCGTACCGCAGGAGCCACGCGATCTGCTGTACGCGGACACCGTCGCCGCCGAGTGCGCCGCGGCCGACAGCGACGCCGGCGCCGCCCCCGGCAGCTGCCGGGCCCTGGTCTCCGAGCTGCTGCCGGGCGTGCCGGACGAGACCCATCCCCGCGATCTCTCCGAGGGCCAGCGCCTCGCGCTCGCCCTGGCCGTCGTGCTCGCCGCACGGCCCCCGCTGCTGCTCCTGGACGAGCCGACCCGCGGTCTGGACTACGCGGCGAAGGCCCGGCTGGTCGGGGTGCTCCGCGGCCTCGCGGCCGACGGCCACGCGATCGTCCTGGCCACGCACGATGTGGAGCTCGCCGCCGAGCTGGCGCACCGGGTGGTGATCCTCGCCGACGGGGAGACCGTCGCGGACGGGGAGACCCGGCAGGTGGTGGTCTCGTCGCCGGCGTTCGCCCCGCAGACCGCGAAGATCCTCGCCCCGCAGGAGTGGCTGACCGTGCCACAGGTGCGCGCCGCGCTGGGAGAGCCGTCGTGAACGGGCGTCGGGCGCGGCCGGTACGGCTCGGGCCGCGCGCGGTCGCCGCGCTCGTCCTCGTCAGCGCGATCGGGGTGGTCGCGTTCGGCTGGCCGCTGCTGGCCGGCCCCGGCGCCGGTCTGGCGCACTCCCAGGACGCGCCGTGGCTGTTCGCCGCGCTGTTGCCGCTGCTGGTCGGGGTGGTCGTCGCGATGATCGCGGACTCCGGTCTCGACGCGAAGGCGGTGGCGATGCTGGGGGTGCTGGCCGCGGTCGGCGCGGCGCTGCGCCCGCTGGGGGCGGGCACGGCGGGGCTGGAACCCATGTTCTTCCTGATGGTGCTGAGCGGCCGGGTGCTCGGGCCCGGCTTCGGCTTCGTGCTCGGCTCGGTGACCATGTTCGCCTCGGCACTGCTCACCGGTGGCGTGGGGCCGTGGATGCCGTTCCAGATGCTGTCGATGGGCTGGTTCGCGATGGGCGCGGGCCTGCTGCCGGGCCCGGACCGGCTGCGCGGGCGGGGCGAGCTGCTGATGCTGGCCGGGTTCGGGTTCGTGGCGTCGTTCGCGTACGGCACGGTGATGAACCTGTACGGCTGGACGATGGTGCCCCCGGCCGGCTCGGGCATCTCGTTCCACGCGGGCGATCCGCTGGCCGACAACCTGGTCCGTTTCCTCGCGTACTGCGCGGCCACCTCGCTCGGTTGGGACCTGGGCCGGGCGGTGCTCACCGCGGTACTGACCCTGGCCGTGGGTCCGGCGCTGCTGAAGGCGCTGCGCCGGGCCACCCGCCGCGCCAACTTCGAGGCCCAGGTCACATTTGACGGCCCCCGCGAGTGAGGGCTCCCACAGGACCATGGGCCCCACTGTCGGAGGTAGTAGCCGTCCCGGTGCCCGGCCCTTCGCCCGGCGTCGGCGCCGGACTGCCACGACGCCTGCCGGACGGCCCGGGTGGGCCGGGTCGTCCGGGTCGTCCGGGTCGTTCGGGTACGGGACAGCCCTTGGGCGGGCTCGTACCCGGGGTCGTTGCCATGGTCGAAAGCCGCCGCTGACACTGGACGAGTCGCCGAGCACCGCCGGGTCCGCCGAACCGGACCGCGGTCGACGAAGACCGGTCCACCCGCACGGCCGCGCCGCCGACTTCCCGCACGAAGGCCCCGACCACCGGTCGGGGCCTTCGCCGTACCCGTCCCCGCCCCCGCCCCCGCCCCGGTCGCCCGTCAAGCGAATAGGGCACTTAATATCACTTGGCCAACTTAATTACCTGTTAGGCCATTTAGGCGCAATTGGCTTGTCCATCCGTTCCCGGCGGCCACCGGCGCGTTGTGATTCTCGTGGAACCACGAGAATTCTGGGAGCGGAACACCGTCCTGGCGGAAGCTTTCTGCGCCAGCGACGAACGCATGCGCCAGGCACAGGCGTTGCTGGACGAGACGCAGGCGGAGCGGAGCAGGACGCTGGCCGCCTTCGCCGTCACGGTCGGTGACGACGGATCGATCGCGGACTTGATGGGCCTGAACGAACGCGAAGTGCGATTAGCTCGACGCACCGTCGGCCGCACCGACGCACGGTCCCTTGCCGACGAGCTCCTGAGCCGCTCACAGTCCGCGGCGGGCAGACCGGCCCGGGAGCCTGCCGCCACGCCGGACAACGCCCTGCCGCACCCGGCCGACGAGCCCCCTTCCCCGCCACCGGACGCACCGCAGCCCGCCCCACCACCGGCTGCACCCCCGGCCCCCGCGCCGGCCCCCGCGCCGGCCACGACCGGGACCCTTGCCTACATCCCGTCGCCGTCCCCGCCCGTCGAGATGGAGAACACCGTCATCTGGTCGCCGAGCATGGACTCCGTGCTGCTGTGGAGCTGGGAGTCCGGTCTCGATCTGCAGACGGTGGCCGCCGAACTCGGCCTGGAGGTACGCGCGCTGCTGATGCGCGTACAGGAACTCGCCAACGACGGGCTGCTCACGCTCGCGACCCCGGTCGCGGACGTCGGCCGGTCCGGGCGGCACCGCCGCCACCACGAAGAGGGATACGCGGCGCTGTTCAGCCCCACCGCCACCTTCCCCACCCACGTGCCGTACTGAGGCACGCCCCCGTCGCCCCGGCGACGCGGGCCCCGGCCGGACGACCGGCCGGGGTTCCCCCCACCCCCCGCCTCGTCCCGCCCGACGGGCCCGCCGCGCTCAGCGGCGCGCGGCCACCGTGTCGAACCAGCGGACGATCTGCGGCCCCGACTTCATGTACGTGGTGTTGTGGTTGGCCGATCCCTGGTCGATCAACGGGGCGTCGACGCCCCGGGCGGCCAGATCGGCGGCGCAGTTACGGGCGTTGGCGATCGGGACATCGGTGTCGCCGGACGAGGAGTAGAGCCGTACCGGGACGTCCGGCTTCCAGGCGCAGTTGCCGTCCTGGGCGCGCGCCGCGTCCAGCAGACCGCCGGTGAGGTGCTGGAGCCGGCGGTAGTAGTCGTCGGTGAGCAGCTCCTTCAGCGTCGCGGGCAGTGCCGGGATGATCTCCTCCTCGGTGTGGTTGGTGTCGAAGAGTTCGTCCACGATTCCCGCGTAGGGCTTCCGGAACGCCTCGGAGGGGTCCTTGTAGAGCGGGTGCAGTCGGCTCTGCGCGGTGAGGTAGTACGTCATGTAGAAGACGGCGCTGATGTCGTTGACCCTGCCGTCGAAGAGGGCGGGCGTCTCCGCGTGCTCGATGTCGTAGGGGCCCGATACGGGAGCGAGGGCCCGGAGCCTGAAGTGCCGGTCCACGCCGTTGTCGAGGGCCTTGCCCAGGGCCATCGCGACCTGGCCGCCCTGCGAGAAGCCGCTGGCGTACACATCGCCGGTGAGCGGCCGGTCCAGGCGCTGCGCGGCGGTGCGGGAGGCCCTCAGCATGTCGACGGAGGCCGTGACGGAGGACTTGGTGTCCATGTACGGGTGGCGTCCGGGGCCCTTGCCGAGGCCCAGGTAGTCGGGTGCGGCGACGGCGCGGCCCGCCGAGGCGTGGAGGTACGGGGCGAAGCGGCCGAAGTCCTCGCCGACGGAGGGTGCGTAGTCGCGGTGGGCCATGGTGCCGTGGGTGTCGGAGACCACGTCGAGGCGGTGGGGGCCGCCCTTGGGGAGGGCGAGGAGACCGGTCGCGGTGGTGGGTGCGCCCTGCGGGGTGACGGTGCGGTAGGTGAGGCGGTAGGCCCGCAGTCCGTGGCGGACGGTGCCGGTGTCCATGCCGCCCGCGGCGAGGAACCGGGCGACGTCCGCGCGGTCGAGGTCGGCCACGGGGGTGATGCCCAGCAGGGTTCCTCTGCCGTGCGCGGCGACCGAGTGCGGTGCCCCGGCGGGCTGTTGCGCGACGGCGGGCACGGCGCCCAGGGCGGCGAGGACCATCACCGCGGCGGCCGCCGTCGTCCGGCGGGCGATGCGCCGGCGCTGGCGCGAAGTCGGGTATCCGGTACGGCTGTTGTTGTTATCCATGGCCATGACGCTATTCAGCCGGGCGCCGCGCCGACATCGGCGTGGGCCCCCGGCCCGGGGTGCACCTGACAACACCCCCGGGCGGGGGCCCACCCTCCGCGGAGCCGCCGGGCAGCGCCCCGGGTCAGAGCCGCTGGATGATCGTCCCCGTCGCCAGCGCGCCGCCCGCGCACATCGTGATGAGGGCGAACTCCTTGTCCCGGCGCTCCAGTTCGTGCAGGGCCGTGGTGATCAGCCGGGCGCCGGTGGCGCCCACCGGGTGACCGAGCGCGATGGCACCGCCGTTGACGTTGACCTTTTCGAGGTCCTGCCCAAAGACCTGTGTCCAGCTCAGCACCACGGAGGCGAAGGCCTCGTTGATCTCGACGATGTCGATGTCCTTGAGCGACATCCCGGCCTTGCCGAGCACCGCACGGGTCGCGTCGATCGGCCCGTCGAGGTGGAAGTGCGGGTCCGAACCGACCAGGGCCTGGGCGACGATCCGGGCGCGCGGCTTGAGCTTGAGGGCGCGCGCCATCCGCTTGGAGGCCCACATGATCGCGCAGGCGCCGTCGGAGATCTGCGAGGAGTTGCCCGCGGTGTGGATGGCGGTGGGCATGACCGGCTTGAGCCGGGCGAGCCCCTCCATGGTGGTGTCGCGCAGCCCTTCGTCCCGGTCGACCAGGCGCCACATGCCCTGTCCGGCCGCCTGTTCCTCCTCGGTGGTCGGCACCTGGACGGCGTACGTCTCCCGTTTGAACCGTTCCTCGGCCCAGGCGACGGCGGCCCGCTCCTGCGAGATCAGCCCGAGCGAGTCGACGTTCTCCCGGGTCAGCCCGCGTTTGCGGGCGATGCGCTCGGCGGCCTCGAACTGGTTGGGCAGGTCGATGTTCCACTCGTCGGGCCAGGGCTTGCCCGGTCCGTGCTTGGAGCCGCTGCCCAGCGGCACGCGCGACATGGCCTCGACACCGCAGCTGATGCCGACGTCGATGACTCCGGCCGCGACCATGTTGGCCACCATGTGGGAGGCCTGCTGCGAGGAACCGCACTGGCAGTCCACGGTGGTGGCGGCGGTCTCGTACGGAAGACCCACGGCGAGCCAGGCGTTGCGGGCCGGGTTCATGGACTGTTCGCCGGCGTGGGTGACCGTGCCGCCGACGATCTGCTCGACGCAGTCGGCGTGGATGCCGGTGCGACCGAGGAGTTCTCGGTAGGTCTCGCCCAGCAGATAGCCGGGATGCAGATTGGCGAGCGCGCCTCCGCGCTTGCCGATGGGGGTGCGTACTGCTTCGACGATGACGGGTTCCGCGGCCATGAGCTCGTCCTCTCCTCGCACTTCCGCAGGGGCGTCCCGGCGCCCGCGGATGGAACTAGTACGCGTTCTAGTTCTTTAGCAGTCTTATGAGGCTTACCCCCGGTACGCAAGAGGGCTGCACGCTCCTTGCGTCCGCTTCATACCGACCCCACCCACTCTTCACGCAACAGAACGAACCACCTCTCTTGCCAGTTGTAGAACTCGTTACTACCTTTCCGTCAACATCTGATGGGTCGTCAGGCAACGTCCGGGCGGCCCTCGGACCGACCTGGAGCTGCCGATGTCCTGCCCCCATCTGCCCGAAGGGTTCGACTTCACCGATCCCGACCTGCTCCAATCCCGCATTCCGCACCCGGAGTTCGCACAGATGCGGCAGACCGCACCGGTCTGGTGGTGCACCCAGCCGGCCGGCATCTCCGGTTTCGACGACGCGGGCTACTGGGTCGTCACCCGGCACGCGGACGTCAAGTACGTCTCCACCCACCCCGAACTGTTCTCCTCCAACACCAACACCGCGGTCATCCGCTTCAACGAGTCGATCAGCCGGGACCAGATCGAGGTCCAGAAGCTGATCATGCTGAACATGGACCCGCCCGAGCACACCCGGGTCCGTCAGATCGTCCAGCGGGGCTTCACGCCCCGGGCGGTGCGCTCCCTGGAGCAGGCCCTGCGCAGTCGCGCCCGCTCGATCGTCGAGACCGCGCTCGCCTCCGCCGACGACGACGGATCGTTCGACTTCGTCACCAACATCGCTGTCGAGCTGCCGCTCCAGGCCATCGCGGAACTCATCGGCGTACCGCAGGAGGACCGGTCCAAGCTCTTCGACTGGTCCAACAAGATGGCCGCGTACGACGATCCCGAGTACGCGATCACCGAGGAGGTCGGCACCGAGGCGGCCATGGAGATCGTCTCGTACTCGATGAATCTGGCGGCCGCCCGCAAGGAGTGCCCGGCCAAGGACATCGTCTCCCAGCTGGTCGCCGCGGAGGGCGAGGGGAACCTCTCCTCCGACGAGTTCGGCTTCTTCGTGATCCTGCTCGCCGTCGCCGGGAACGAGACCACCCGCAACGCCATCAGTCACGGCATGCACGCCTTCCTCACCCACCCCGACGAGTGGGAGCTCTACAAGCGCGAGCGCCCGGAGACGACCGCCGAGGAGATCGTCCGCTGGGCCACCCCCGTGGTCTCCTTCCAGCGGACCGCCACCCAGGACACCGAACTGGGCGGGCAGCGGATCAAGAAGGGCGACAGGGTCGGGCTGTTCTACTCGTCGGCCAACAACGACCCCGAGGTCTTCGAGAACCCGGAGGCCTTCGACATCTCCCGCGATCCCAACCCCCACCTCGGCTTCGGCGGCGGCGGTCCGCACTTCTGCCTCGGCAAGTCCCTTGCCGTGATGGAGATCAACCTGATCTTCAGCGCAATCGCGGACGTACTTCCCGACCTGCGGCTGGTCGACGATCCGCGGCGGCTGCGCTCGGCGTGGCTCAACGGGATCAAGCAGCTCCAGGTCAGCACCGCCGCGAGCAACGCCGGCGGCGGTACCGCCGCCGGGAGCTGACCGCTGCCGTCGATTGCGGACGGTGGGGGCTCGTTCCGGACGGCGGGGGTCTCGTTCCTCACGCCCCGGCCCCCGCCGTCCGTACCCGGCACCGCGCCCTGCCGAACCCCCGCGTGGGAGGCGCACAACGGCGCGAGGATCATGGCGGCATGCACGCCCTGCTCTCCGCCTTCGCCCCCATCTGGATGCTCACCACGATCGGTTACGCGGTCGGCCGCAGCGGTCTGCTGGGCGAGCAGGCGGAGGCCGTGCTCGGCCGGTTCGTCTTCCATGTGGCCATGCCCGCCGCCCTGTTCACCATGGTGTCCGGGGCGCGGCTGGACTCCTTCGCCAACTCCTCGATGGTGGCCTTCGCCGTGGGTACCGCGCTGGTCTGCGGTCTCGGGTTCCTGGCGGCCGGGCGGCTCTTCGGCCGGGGCACGGCCGACCGGGCGATCGGCAGCATGGCGTCGGGCTACGTCAACTCCGCCAATCTCGGCATCCCGGTGGCGGTCCAGGTGCTCGGTGACGCGTCGTTCGTCGCCCAGATCATCCTGTTCCAGGTCCTGTTGGTCTCCCCGGTGATCCTGACGCTGCTGGACATGGGGACGGGTACGGGGGCGGGGACGGGTTCCGGGAAGGCCGTCGTGTTGCGGCGGATGCTGACCATGCCGGTCCGCAACCCCATCATCATGGCCTCGTTGCTCGGTGTGGCCGTGTCCGCGCTCGGACTGCGGCTGCCGCACGCCCTCGCCCACTCCTGCGACCTGCTCGGCGCCGCCGCCGTGCCGACGGCCCTGATCACGCTGGGCCTGTCCCTGAACGCCCGCCCGGCCACCGTCGGTTCGACGGACCTCGCGCGGGACGCGGCACGCCCGGTGCGCGCAAAGGGCGCGGGGCACACGGCGCGTGCCGAGGTCGTCGTGGCGGTGGCGCTCAAGACGCTGGTCCAGCCCCTGATCGCCTTCGCCGTCGGCGGCCCGCTGCTGCATCTGCCGGAGCACCAGCTCCTTGCCGTGGTGCTCTGCTCGGCACTGCCGACCGCTCAGAACGCCTTCATCTACGCCCAGCAGTACGGACTGGACACCCGGGTGGCCCGCAATGCCGTGGTGGCCTCGACGGTCGTCTCCATGGCCACGCTCTCCCTCGCCACCTGGGCCCTGGGCACGACCGGCTCCTGAGCCGTTCGAGTGGCGGACCGGGGCCGGCGGGCGGATGCTGGTCTGGCGGCGATCCACGCCGAAGGGGTGCCAGGACGAGGTGTTCGTCCCGGCGCCCCTTCGGCCCTTTCGAGGCGCCAGGGAAACCCGGTGACCTGAACCGCCGGCGCCCTGCCCCATCACGGCGCGCCCACGGCACCCCGGGAGCCGCTTGACGCCCGGCCCTCAGAGCTGCTTGCTGCCCACCCCTTCGTCCGGCGCTCTCGGCACCGGCACCGGCAGCGACCGCTCCAGGTCGTCCTGCGGCTTCGCCGCCGCCGGTAGGGCCGCCGGCCGCAGCCTCCGCGGCCCCGCCAGCAGATGGGTGAGCCCGAAGCCGAGCGCGACGACGGCCGCTCCGCCCACCGCGTCCAGCACCCAGTGATTGGCCGTGGCGATGATCGCGGAGACCGTGAAGAGCGGGTGCAGCAGCCCCAGCGCCTTCATCCACGCCTTCGGGGCCAGCATCACGATGACGACACCGCACCAGAGCGACCAGCCGAAGTGCAGCGAAGGCATCGCCGCGTACTGGTTGGTCATCGCGGTCAGGCTTCCGTAGTCCGGCTTCGCGAAGTCCTGGACGCCGTGGACCGTGTCGATGAAGCCGAGCCCCGGCATCAGGCGAGGCGGGGCCAGCGGGTAGAGCCAGAAGCCGACCAGCGCGAGCAGTGTGGCGAAGCCGATGGTGCTGCGGGCCCAGCGGTAGTCCGCGGGACGCCGTACGTAGAGGACGCCGAGGATCACCAGCGGCACGATGAAGTGGAACGTCGAGTAGTAGTAGTCGAAGAAGCCCCTCAGCCAGCCGATGTTCACGACCGCGTGATTGGCCCAGTGCTCGATGTCGATGTGCAGCCACTGCTCGATGGAGTGGATCTGGCGGCCGTGGTGTTCGGCGGTGGCGCGGCCGGCCGTCGCCGCGAGCCTGACATGGGAGTACGCGGAGTAGACGACCCTGATCAGGAGCAGTTCCAGCAACAGGTTGGGCCGGCTCAGCACCCGCCGCCAGAAAGGCAGCAGCGGGACACGGCTCCAGCGGGCCGGGACCGGGGCGGCACAGTCCGTGGGGATCGGATGCTGCCAGTACTCCGAGGTGCGCGGCAGGAACGGCACGGCGCAGGCCGCGGCGAGCGCGGCGATCAGCAGCACGTTGTCGCGTACGGGGGAGACCGCCTCGATGTTCGGCACCAGAATCTGCCCCGGCAGCGTGAGCACCAGGACCACGACCGCGGGCCAGACCAGCCGGTCGGAGGCCCGCTTCCCGACCCGGCCGACCACGGCGAGCAGCACCCACAGCAGCTGGTGCTGCCAGGCGGTCGGCGAGACGGCGACGGCGACGCAGCCGGTCACGGCGACGGCGAGCAGCAGCTGACCGTCCACCGCGTACCGTGCGGCGCGGCGCAGCCCGACGAAGCAGACGGCGGCCGCCAGCATCACGTACAGCGCGATCTCCAGCGGGCCCGCGAGGCCGAACCGGAGCAGGGCGCCGTGCAGGGACTGGTTGGCGAGGCTGTCCGCGTTGCCGCCGAGCCCGGTGCCCGCGACATGGTGCACCCAGTACGTCCACGAGTCGCCCGGCATCGCGGCCCAGGCCAGCGCCGTGCAGGCGGCGAACGCCGCACCGCCGGTCGCCGCGGCCTGCCGGCGCCCGGTCAGCCGGAGAAGTACGGCGAAGAGCAGCACGGTCGGCTGGAGCGCGGCCGCCAGCCCGATCAGGATGCCCGAGGTGCGTTCCCCGCGGACCGCGAGACAGCCCAGCAGCACCAGCAGGACCGGCAGGATGCTGGTCTGCCCCAGGTGCAGCGCGTTGCGGACGGGCAGCGAGAGCATCAGCAGGCTGATCGCGACGGGCGCGGCCGGCAGCGCGGTACGGCGGGACACCGGTCCCGGCAGCGCACGGGCGGCGACGATGCCCAGCGCGGCGACGAGCAGCAGCGAGCCGAAGGTCCAGGCGACGCCCAGGCTCTGTTCCGCGATACGGGTCAGCGGTTTCAGCACCAGCCCGGCGAACGGGGTACCGGTGAACCGGTCGCTGTCGTACAGCGAGCCCGTCACATGCAGGACGCCGCTCTCACCGATCCAGGTCTCCAGATCGGTGAGCCGTTCGCCCGGCGGCTGTCTCAGCACCACCGCCATCTGCCGTACAGCCAGAGCGGCCACAACCAGCCAGAGCAGAGCTCGGGCAGTCCCGGTCCTCGTCCCCGTCGCCGCGTCTCCGCGCACACTGTGCTCCGCATTCGCCACGCTGCGCCGACCCTCCCACCGTTCCGGTGCCCGTCCCTCGATCCGGGCGTCCGGGAAACCTTCGCATTTCGCTATGAGATAGACCCAATCACCCCCTTCTCCACCTGACCGACATCCCATTTCTGCCGAAAGAGTGTCCGGACGAACGGCCGGACGAACGGCCGTACCGGGCCGCCGGAAACGCAACTGTGGCCGGAACCGGAACTCCGGTTCGTACGTCCTCCCCCGTGTTCGTCGATCAAGGGGGAGGCAGGCGGAACATGCGGTGCACAGGGGTGAAGCGGGGTCTGCGGGGTGACGGGCGCGCGTGGCCGGTGCGTGCGCTGTCACTGCTGCTGATGCTGGTGTCATTGCAGCTGGGGTCGCTGATCAGTCCGGCGTACGCCTGTGGCTGCGGGGCGATGGTCCCGAGCAAGGAGACCCAGGTATCGGTCGACCGGGAGACATCGGTGGTCGACTGGGACGGCCGGACCGAGCAGATCGTCATGCGGCTCACGGTCCGCGGGAACGCTCCCGAGGCGGCCTGGATCATGCCGGTGCCGCACCGCGCGAGCGTGGCTCTCGGTGATCCCGGTCTCTTCTCCGAGCTCTCCGTGCTCACCGCGCCGGAACCGGTGACCAGGCACTACTTCTGGCCCCGCTCCCACGACTGGCCGTTCGCCGGCTCCGGCAACGTCGGGGACGGGGCCGCGGCTCCTTCGGCCGGTGCCCCGGCGGTCCAGGTGGTCGGCCGGGAGCGGCTCGGCCCCTTCGATGTGGCGCGGCTGGCCGCGACCGACCCGGCGGCGCTGCAGAAGTGGCTGCAGGACAACGGCTTCGACCTGCCCGACCGGCTGGCGACGGCGCTGAAGCCCTATGTCGACCAGAAGTGGGAGTACGTCGCGATCCGCCTCGCTCCCCGGGACAGCGGCAATCCGCTCCGCGGCACGCTCGACCCGTTGCGGCTGCGCTTCGCCAGCGACCGGCTGGTCTACCCGATGCGGCTGTCGAAGCTCGCCTCGACGCCGCAGCAACTCGGCCTGTACGTCCTCGCCGCGCACCGCATGGAGCCGCGCGGCCCGATCGGCGGCGATGCGCCGGAGGTGACGTACGCGGGCAGGGTCGATCCCCGGTCGGCGGCGGACGACACGGACGCCCTTGAGGAGCTGACGGGTGCGGAGCCGGTGTTCCTCACCGCGATCGAGCAGTCGTTCCCGCACCCGGAGCGGATCGACGGCGATCACGAGCTGCGCGCGGCCGACGCCGACACCCCGTACCGGATCGTGACGTACCGGAACCAGCTGCTGACCGTGGGCGGCATCCCCGCCTGGGTGCTGTCGCTGCTCGGGGCCGTGCTGGTGGTGGTCGCCGCCGTGGTGCTGCTGGTGGTGATGCGGGCCCGGCGGCGGCCGGTACTGCCTCCGGCACCGGTCACGGTTCCGCCGCCGCTGAGGTGAGCGCCGGGGCGGTGGGCCGGTAGGTGCGACGGCGGCGACGGGGACGGCGGGGCGACGGATGTGGCGGGTGTGGCGGGGGCCCGGTGAAATCGTTGGCCGTCTTGATCGCGCTCAGGTCAGAATGACCGGTATGACCTGGACATTGACCCCTGAACCGTTCGACTCGCCCGATGCCTCGCTGCTGCGCCGCGACTACTACGACGAGGTCGCCAGCCGGTACTGGGGGCGGCCCGCCACCGCCGAGGAGATCGACGAGGGGCTCACCGACGACGGGGCCGACCGGCTCGTCCCGCCCACCGGTCAGTTCGTCGTCGGCCGGTTCGGCGGGAAGGCGGCGGCCTGCGCCGGGCTGCTGGTGGTGGACGCGGACACGGCGGAGCTGACGCGGGTGTACGTACGCCCCGAACACCGCGGCACGGGCGGCGGCGGACTGCTCCTGGCGGCCGTCGAGGACGCGGCGCGCGCCTTCGGTATCCGCACGCTCCGGCTCGACACCCGCAACGACCTGGTCGAGGCGCGGGGACTGTACGCCAAGCACGGCTACCGGGAGGTCCCGGCGTTCCACCGGCGACAGTTCGCGGAGCACTGGTTCGCGAAGGAGCTGCCCGCGACGGCCTCGACGTCCGCGAGGTCGTAGCACGGTTCAGGCCGCGTGGTCCCGCTTCGGTTCGGGGCTGTGCGGCCGCTCCTTGCTCGACCCGCTCGTCTCGGCGGTCAGTTCCTCCACGAGCCTGACCAGATCGGTCGGCCGTTCCGGCCCCCACCAGTCACCCAGCAGCTCGGCCATGGACTCCTCACGCGCCTCCGCGAGCTTCACCATCACTTCCGAGCCGGCCTCGGTGAGCACCAGTTGCACGCCTTCGCGCCGCACCAGTCCGCGCTCCTCCAGCTGACGGGCCGCGTCGCTGATCACCCGCAGCGGCACCGGGGCGATCTCGGCGAGCCTGGCCGGTTCGACCGTGCCGTGCCGTCTGATGCGCAACAGCATCCAGCTCGCCGCGGGCAGCAGGTCGTAGCCCGCCCTCTTGGTGATCTTCACGTAGATCTCCCGGCGCCCCGCCCGTGTGGCGAGCACCGAGAGCGCGCGGGCGCATTCGTCGTACGAGGACCGCTCGACCGGGTTCGACGCCAGGGTCTCGGTGGCCTCCGGAGCGGTCACCGAGCCGCGCAGCTTGTCCTCCTTCAGGAACCAGGCGAAGACGAAGGCGATCAGCACGACCGGAGCCGCGTACAGGAACACGTCCGTGATCGACGTCGAGTACGCGTGGAGCACCGCGGGCCGCAGCGCGGGCGGCAGTTGCCCGATGGCGCGGGGGTCGGAGGCCAGTCCGTCCACACCGGCTCCGGGGGGCAGCGGGTGGCCGGCGAGCGCGGCGGCCAGTTTGTCGGTGAGCCGGTTGGTGAAGATCGTGCCGAAGACGGCGACGCCGAACGAAGCGCCGATGGAACGGAAGAAGGTGGCGCCGGAGGTGGCGACGCCGAGGTCCTCGTAGGTGACGGCGTTCTGCACGACCAGCACCAGGACCTGCATCACCAGGCCGAGCCCCGCGCCGAAGACGAAGAAGTAGCTGCTCATCACCCAGGTGCTGCTGGTCTCCGTGAGCCGGTGCAGCAGCTGGAGGCCGATGGCGGTGAGGCCGGTGCCCGCGATCGGGAAGACCTTCCAGCGGCCGGTGCGGCTGACGATCTGTCCGGACGCGGTCGAGGTGAGGAGCAGGCCCAGCACCATCGGGAGCATGTGCACACCGGACATCGTCGGTGAGATGCCGTGCACCACCTGCAGGAAGGTCGGCAGGTAGGTCATCGCGCCGAACATCGCGAAGCCGACCACGAAGCTGATGACGGCGACGAGGGTGAAGGTCCTGATCCGGAAGAGCTTCAGCGGGATGATGGGTTCGGTGGCCCGGCGCTCGACGTGCACGAAGGCGATCAGCAACAGCACGCTCAGGACGGCGAGACCGATGATCTGCGCCGAGTCCCAGGCCCAGGTGGTGCCGCCGAGCGAGGCGACGAGGACCATGCAGGTGGCGACGGAGGCGATGAGGAAGGTGCCGAGGTAGTCGATGGTGTGCTTCGTGCTGCGGACCGGGATGTGCAGTACGGCGGCGATCACGAGGAGCGCCACGACGCCGATCGGCAGGTTGATGTAGAACACCCACCGCCAGCTGAGGTGCTCGGTGAACAGACCGCCGAGGAGCGGTCCGAGGACGCTCGCCGCGCCGAAGACCGCCCCGAACAGACCCTGGTACTTGCCCCGTTCGCGCGGCGCGACGATATCGCCGACGATCGCCATCGAGAGCACGATGAGGCCGCCGCCACCGAGTCCCTGAAGAGCCCTGAAGCCGATGAGCTGCGGCATGTTCTGGGCGATGCCGCAGAGCGCCGAGCCGATGAGAAAGATGACGATGGCGGCCTGGAAGAGCTTCTTGCGGCCGTACTGGTCGCCGAGTTTGCCCCAGAGCGGGGTCGCGGCGGTCGACGCCAGCAGATAGGCCGTGACCACCCAGGAGAGGTGTTCCAGTCCGCCGAGGTCGCTGACGATGGTCGGCAGTGCGGTGGAGACGATGGTCTGATCGAGTGCCGCAAGCAGCATGCCGAGGAGCAGTGCTCCGATGGCTACGAGGACCGACCGCGTGGAGCGCTCTCCGCCGGGGGCAGGAGCCGGGGCCGGGGCGCTCAGATGCTGGGCCATGGAACATCTCCTCGGGTCCGCTACATCCCCATCCTGGCCTTTCCGTACGGTTATGGCCTGCTGAGCAGGAACGGGCCGGAAGCGATCTGCCACCCCGGGCGGAAGAGATCGGCCACCCCGGACGGAACGGACCCGACCACCCGGAACGGAACGGATTGGCTTTCTCGGACAGGTTTTTGTATCGTGATGGAACAAAGTAGCCTCTGCCCGCCACCCCCTGACCGGCGGGCGAGGCTGCTTGTTCCTTTTCCGTGTTCTGTTCTCTTCCCCGCGTCGCCGCCTCCCGGCGTCCCCGCTTCCCCGCGCTCTGGAGCCCGCCCATGCCGGCCACCGTCCTCACCGCCCGCGCCCTCCTTCTGGACATGGACGGCACCCTGGTGAACTCCGACGCCGTCGTGGAACGCTGCTGGCGGCGCTGGGCACTGCGCGAGGGACTGGACCCGGAGGCCGCGCTCAAGGTGGTCCACGGGCGGCAGGGGTACGCCACCATGGCGGTGCTCCTCCCGGACCGCCCGATGGAGCAGAACTACGCGGACAACCGAGTCATGCTCGCGGAGGAGACCGCCGACACCGACGGCGTCGTTCCGATCGGCGGCGCGCCCGCCTTCATGGACGCAATCGCCGCACTCCCGCACGCCCTGGTCACCTCGGCCGACGCCGCACTGGCCCGGACCAGGATGACCGCGTCGGGCCTGCGGATGCCGGAGGTCCGCGTCACCGCCGAGAGCGTCGGCGCCAGCAAGCCGGACCCCGAGGGCTTCCTCAAGGGCGCGGCCGAGCTGGGCTTCGCCGCGGCGGACTGCGTCGTCTTCGAGGACTCGGAGGCGGGCATCGCGGCGGGCCGGGCGGCGGGCATGCGGGTCGTGGGCGTCGGCCCGCGCGCCGGAGCGCTCTCCCCCGACGCACACGTCGACGACCTGACGCAGGTCCGGGTGGAAGCGGCACCCGACGGCTCCATCCGGCTGCACATCAGCGCGCGATAGCCGGCCCCGGCCGCGGCGGTCGGCCTCCCAGCGGAACCCGGCCCCCGGCACGAGCCACCCGCGCCGTCGGCCCCGCGGGCCTCAGTCCCGGTGCAGCCGGCCCCGCGCCACTAGTTCGAGCACCGCCGTGACGGCCACCGCCTGCACGGCCATCAGGGCTACCAGTACGAACAACTGCACGGCACCCGCCTGCACCGGTGAGGCGCCGCCCAGCAGCATGCCCACAAAGGCACCCGGCAGGGTCACGAGCCCCACCGTCCGGGTCTGATCGAGCCCCGGCAGCAGCGCGTCCGACGCCGCGGGCCGGGCGATCTCCATCCGCGCGTCACGGTCGAGCAGCCCGAGCGCCATGCCCGCCTCCACCTCCCCGCGCCGGGTCGTCAGCTCGTCCAGCGCCCGTCTCCCGCCGAGCACCGTCGCGGTCAGCGCACCGCCGATGAGGATGCCGGTCACCGGGATCAGCGCGATGCCCCGGACCGGGACGAGTCCGGTGAGCAGCAGCAGGGCGACCACCGGCGCGACCCCCGCCCCGATCGGCAGGGCCGCCCACCACCAGGTGCGATTGCGGGTGATCCGGCGGCCCGCGGTCCGTACCGCCACGGCGTACATCAGCGCCACGAACCCGAGCAGCGGCGGCAGCGAATGGACCACCCAGCCGATGAGCAGGGAAACCGCGGCGAGTTGGACCGCGGCCCGCAGCCCGGCCAGCAGAATCTCGCGCGACCGCCCGAGCGAGGCCAGAGCGGCGACCCCGGCCGCCGCCGCGAGCAGCACGGCGAGAACGACTCCGAGCGTGATGTTGACCGGTAGCAGCACGCCGCAACCCTATGACCGGCCCGGCCCGGACCACCCGCGCGAATCGGCCACCGGTGCAGCCGAATTGCCGCCGCGTCAGCCTGCGCGCCCGCGCAGATGCGGACGTACGCCCCCATGCTCCAGCCCTGTTCGTCAGAACCCTTGATGTGACGTGCCCATGTCGCCACTCTGTTACCTGGTGCCCACCCCACGGAAACCTGGCACCGCCACGATGGCCGGGCCCCACGGGTCACCCGTCCAAGGTCCCCCCACATCAAGGGAGTTCGCATGTCTGGTGTCTACGCGCGTCGCATCGCCGTCGTCGCCGCATCCGCCGCTTTCGCCGCAACCACCGGCCTGCTCACCGCGCCCACCGCCCAGGCGGCCATGCCCACCCCGGTCTCCGCTTCGACCGCCCGCACCTACCTCGGCGAGCTGACCGTCGCCGCCGAGGGCTCGTCGACCGGCTACAGCCGCGACAAGTTCCCGCACTGGATCACCCAGTCGGGCTCCTGCAACACCCGCGAGGTCGTGCTGGAGCGCGACGGCACGAACGTGCAGCAGGACTCCAGCTGCGCCGCCGTCAGCGGCAGTTGGTACTCGGAGTACGACGGCGCCACCTGGACCGCCGCTTCCGACCTGGACATCGACCACATGGTCCCGCTCGCCGAGGCCTGGCGGTCGGGCGCCAGCAGCTGGACGACCGCCCAGCGGCAGGCGTACGCCAACGACCTGACGCGCCCGCAGCTCATCGCGGTCACGGACAACGTCAACCAGGCCAAGGGCGACAAGGACCCGGCCAAGTGGATGCCCTCGCGCACCGCGTACAAGTGCACGTACGCCCGCGCCTGGGTGCACGTGAAGCACTACTACGACCTGACGGTCGACCCGGCCGAGAAGAGCGCTCTGCAGTCCATCCTGAACAACTGCTGAGCCCCGCACCGGACTCGGGCCCCGACGAGGGCCCCTGAGCGGATCCGCCCCGCCCTCCTCGCATCGCCGCATGCTCCGTATCCGCGTTCGCGGGACGACTTCGCGGGACGACGCGAGGAGGGCATTTCGCCACCGGGGCAGTCGCCGAACCGGCCGCGGACCCCCACGCGCACGCGCCGGAGCCATCGGCGTGTTTTCGGCCGAGTACGGCCGCTCGTGGCCGACACCCGCGCGCCCCGCGCACTCGACGAGCAGCGGCGGCCGGCGCCGGGCGCCGAGGAGGCCCGCCGGAGCCGCGAGGAGGCTCTCGCCACCCCCGGTTCGTACGACCGCCTCCCGATCGACACCTCGCCGCCGCGACTCCGGGCCGTCATTGGTCCACAGTGCGGAGCAGTGGAGCGCGGCGCTGCACCACGGCGGGCCCGGCAGGCCCGGCGGACTCCTGGCGCCCGTCGGCGAGAAGCCGCACCGGCGCCGCGACCTGGCACATTGGACGACCCTCCCCGGTTCCCGCCGGGAGCCGAAGGAGCCGATCCCGGCGGGCGGGCCGGGGTCCGGAGGTTCCGGCGACGGTTTGTGCGCTGTCGGGCGTTGTGCGCCGCGCGCACAACGCGGAGCCCCTGCCGTCCGCCTCGGCGCCGGGCGGCGCCCCGAGGCCCGCAACACGCGGCTGACCTGCCCGCCCGCGCACCACGCGATCCCCGGCCCGCCCAAAGCCGGCTTCCGCTTCGGCCGGAGCCGGGCCGGACGACGGATCGGCGGGCCGCTCACGCGGCGCGGGCGGACGGGCGCATTGCCGGTCCAGTGGTACAGAACCTGCGGACCGCGGTTCGACGACCGGCCCACACTCCTGCCCCCGCATGGCCGGAAAGCTGCGCTGCCATTGGTTCAGGCCAAGGCGGTGAAGGGAGGTTCGCAGTTGAAGGCGGTTCCGAACCGAAGCCTGACCGACAACCACAGGGCGACTTTCAGCCAGTCGACAGAATGTTGAACTTGCAAGCATTGGTGAGGTTTCCCTAATCTGGGGCACTCAATCGGTTCACGTCCCCACCAGACCGAAGGAGCCCTCCCCCCCCATGCAGACACGCTTGAACCAGGCTCAGCCCTACGCACTCGGCCTCTTCCGGATCGTCATAGGCCTGTTCTTCGCCTGTCACGGCGCCGCCTCGCTCTTCGGCGTCCTCGGCGGCGCCATGAACGGCGGCTCCATACCCGCCGGCACCTGGCCCGGCTGGTACGCGGCGGTCATCCAGTTCATCGGCGGCATCCTCGTGCTGCTCGGGCTCGGCACCCGCGTCGCCGCCCTGATCTGCTCCGGCTCCATGGCGTACGCGTACTTCAAGGTCCACCAGCCCGAGGCGCTGTTCCCGTTGCAGAACGGCGGTGAGCCCTCGGCCGTCTTCTGCTGGGCCTTCCTCCTGCTGGTCTTCACCGGCCCCGGCGCACTGGCCCTGGACCGGCTGTTCGGCCGGGGCGGCCCTGAGCGCGAAAAGGAGCGCGAGTCCGAGCAGGCACCGCCCGTCACGGTCTGATCCGCGCATCCCCGCATCCGCGCAGGCCGTTTCCCGCGCCCGTTTCCCCGCGCGTTTCCCGCGCCCGTTTCCCGCGTCCGCGCGGGTCGTTCCTCACGTACATCCGGGCATGCGCCCGGAACCGAGGCTTCCCATTTCCGGGTGTACGTGAGGTTCCCAACATCACTCGTATTTGTGGATCACCGGACGAACGCCAGGCGTACGCTGTACAGCTGACCCTGCCGCTCCTGCCGCTCCCCTGCGACGTCGCGGCGTTGTTCCGAATCGGGGAGTAGTAGGTGCTTGAGAGTGTGGGCGCGCTGACCAGCAGCCCATGGATCTACGCCGTGGTCGCGCTTTCGGTGCTCCTGGACGTCTTTCTGCCCCTGCTGCCCAGCGGGGTGCTGGTGATCACCGCCGCCACGGCTGCCGCCGCTGGTTCGACGACCGTCGCGGGTGCGGGCGCCGCCGAGCAGGTGACCGAGGTTCCCTCGCTCCTCGCCCTGATCCTCTGCGCGGCCACCGCCTCGGTGCTCGGCGACCTCGTCGCGTACCGGCTGGCCTGGCGTGGCGGGGAACGCCTGGACCGGGCCATCGCCCGCTCCCGTCGCCTCACCTCCGCACAGGAACGCCTCGGCGCGGCCCTCGCCCGGGGCGGCGGCATCCTCGTCATCATCGCCCGCTTCGCCCCGGCCGGCCGCTCGGTGGTCTCCCTGGGCGCGGGCGCCGCGCATCGCGAGGTCAAGGAATTCCTGCCCTGGTCGGCCCTGGCGGGCGTGGCATGGGCCGGTTACAGCGTGGGCCTCGGCTACTTCGGCGGCCAGTGGCTCGGCGCGACGTGGGTGGGCACGGCCGTCTCGGTCCTCGCCCTGTTCATGGCGGGCGCCCTGGCCGCGTATCTCATGCGCCGTCCGGCGGCGGAAGCGGCAGCCGCCGCGTCGGCGACCGCGACGGCCCCTACGGCGTCCTGACCGCACCCCGGATCTCCAGCCCGTCCAGCAGTCTGACCGTTGCCTCGGTGATCTCGTCGACGGCCCGGTCGAACACCTCCTGGTTGTGCGCGGCCGGAGCGCGGAAGCCGGACACCTTGCGTACGAACTGCAGGGCGGCGGCCCGGATCTCCTCCTCGGTGGCCTCTTCGGGGATGGCGGGCGGGCGAAGGGTCTTGATGCTGCGGCACATGTCTCCAGTGTGAACCGGACCACTGACAGTCGCCCGGCTCCGGCCCGGCTGCCCCGGCCCGTCACCAGTCCCCTTCGTCTTCGCCTTCACCGAATCCGTTCGACTGCGGGGATCTCGTACGTCCCGTCGAGGATCTCGGGCCCCGGCGCACAGAGCCTGAGCACCAGCCGGAAGTCCCCGTCGGGTACGGGCAGCCAGTTCGCCGCCGCGACCGGGTCCTCCGGCCGCTCCCGCCGGAGGTGGACCGTCAGCGAACCGTCCTCCCCGTGCACCAGGCCAGGCGTACGGTCACCGACCGGGCGCCGTCGCGTCCCCGGGGTCCCGACGAGGCGCTGACCGGTCGCGTCGTACACGGCCAGGGACCAGGACGCCTCGACCGGCGGCGGCCGTCCATCGAAGCGCAGGACATAGGAGCCGGCCCCGTTCAGCCGCTCGCCCCCGGCGTCGCGGAAGGTGTGGGCGTACACCGCCTCGTAGCCGTGGACGCCCCACAGCGAGCACCGTGCCGCCACCGCCCTGGTCCGGTAGGACGCCTCCCGGTCGGCGATCCGCCACTCCGGGGAGTCGATGGTTCCGACGCCGTAGTGGTCGAGGTTGTAGTCGTAGAGATGCGGATCCATCACCCATCCCCCGCGCCCCGCCGCGGCCCGGCCGGCCTCCTCCTCCACCCATGCCCTCCCCCGCGCCAGGCCCTCGGTCAGCGCGCGTACGAGGGCGGGATCGGCGCGGGTGTACGGCGAGGGACCTTCCTCCAGCAGCCCCAGCGGCTGGAACCGGTCCTGATACGCCTGGTCGCGCGCGGACGGCGGGAAGTCGGCCATCCACACCCTGAGCTGCTCGAAGAACCGCAGCGGCTCCGGTACGTCGGGGTCGGGCGCGGGCAGTCCCGTACGGTGCGTGCCCGGTTCGACGTACGTGACGCCCAACTGTGCCCGGAGCGCGCGGCCCCGCTCCGGTTCTTCGGAGTCATCGGAGTCGTCGACGGCGCGGGAGGCATCGCGGCCGATGACGGAGACGACGGAGGTGGGCGCGTCGATGACCCCGAGCACACCGTCGGGCACATCGCCCGCCCAGCCGGGTGGCGCGACGAGCCACTCCCCGGCCCGGGTGCCGGTCGCGCGGCGGCCGACGTACGCGAAGTTGTTGGTCCAGGCGTCGACGAACTGCAACACGCAATCCGCACCGCCCGCACCGCCCGCACCGTCCGTATCGTCTTCACCTTCCGCACCGGGGACATGGAGCAGTACCGGCCCACCGGAGAGATCGAGGTGGGCGAGGGAGCGGACGGTGTCGTCGTCGACGGACATGAGGGGCGCGCCGGGCGGCGCCGCTCGGCCCGCGTGCGCGAAATGGTTGAAGGGTGCGGGCGGCAGCGGCCCGAAGCCCGTGTGCATGAAGTCCTCGACCACCGACAGGTCCCGGACCAGCGGATACCCGTAGACGTACGCCTCGGCGGCAAGAGCGGCACGTTCCACCTCTGCCTCCGGCCCTTGCCGCCGTCCCCCGCTCAGATGACCGCCTTCGAGGTCTCCGTGCACAGGGCCCAGATCACGAACCCGTCGATGGCGATGGAGACGAGCGCCCAGATCGGCTGGTACGGCAGCCAGACGAAGTTGATGATCAGGCTGATGGAGGCGAGCACCACACCTGTGGCACGGGCCCAGACCGCGCCCTTGAGGACGCCCCAGCCGACGATGCCGAGGACGATCCCGAGGACGAGGTGGATCCATCCCCATGAGGTCACATCGAACATGAACGTGTAGTTCCTGACGTGTGCGTAGACATCGTCGGAGGCGATACCGGAGATGCCCTTGATCACTCCGAGGACACCGTCGACGAGCAGCAGCACACCGGCAAAGATGATCCCGCTGGCCGCCCAGGGGTTGATGTCCCTCTGGCCGGCGGAACCGGCCGGGCCGTGCGTGGGCGCTGTGTGTGCCATCGAAACTCCTTGGCCGGATCGGGACTGCGGAACAGAACCGACCCTGCCGGGCACCGTCCCGCGCAACCACTCGGACGCACCCATACGGGTGACGGCCCGGACCGCGGCACGCGGGGTCGAGGAGCCGCTCCCCGGCCCTCGCTACGAGGAGGGAAGCCGCGTCACCTTCGAGACCTTGCACGTCATCTTGCCCGGGACCTTCCCCAGCCCCTGGGCCTTCTGCACCGACTTCTGCCCCGCGGCCAGGTCGGTGGCCGTCGCCAGCCCCGAGGCCCGGCGCGTGCCTTCCCCGTCCACGAACTCCACGGACACGATGTAGGACGCCCGGGTGTCGGAGTGGTTCACGATCTCCACATCCGCGTCGGGCCACTCGGTCAACGAGTCCACCTCGCACCGGGTGATCCGCACATCCCCCGAGGCATCCGTCCCTTCGAGGGCCGGCAGCTCCGTGGGCGCATCGGAGGCATCACCCGGCACCGGCGCTTCGCTCTTCGTGGCCTCCGCCTTCGGCGGCTTCGACCTGGCCGTCGACGACGAGCCGCCGCTCGTCACGGCGATCAGCACACCGAGCGCCAGCAGGAGGGCCACCCCGCCGACCACGGACAGCGTGACGATCAGCCCGGTACGGGACTTCTTCGGCGGCTGCGGATAGCCGTACGCCCCGGGGCCGGCCTGCGGCCAGTGCTCGTACGGCGACGAGGACGGCGGCTGGGGCGGCTGACCTGGCTGAGGCTGCTGAGGCTGCTGACCTGGCTGAGGCTCTTGACCGGGCTGGGGCGGCGGATAGCCGTACGACATGTATCCCCCCTGGGATGGTGCTGACGTGAACAAGACACGTTACGACGGGCCCGGCCTTGACTCTCCCGCAGGGGGAGGCTCGATGGTTGCGGACATGAACGGCGACGCGCTCCTCCCGATCGGGGATCTGGCCAGGCTGACCGGGCTGACGGTGAAGACCATCCGGTTCCACTCCGACCGCGGGATCGTGCCCCCTGCCGACCGCACCCCGGCCAGACGCGGTTCCACAGCGGGCATCGCCCCGACATCACCCCAGGCCGCCCCGGTCATCAAGGCGATCACGGCCGAATACGCCCACCCCACTCGCCACGACCTGCTGCCACTCCTGGAAACGGCGAACGACCCCCGCCGCCGGCGCTACCTCCGGCTGCTCGCCGTGATCAACTCCTGGCCGCCCCCGGACAACCCGGGACCGGCCTTCACCTGGCGCATCGAGGCCTCGGCCTCGAACAACACCGCTGATGCGCCCGGGGCAGGCCGAACCTAAACTGACGGAGGCACGAAGACCCCAGGTGAGGGAGGCATGTCATGGCCAAGCGAGGAAACAAGCGCCGCGCCCGCAAGAAGAAGAACGCCAATCACGGCAAGCGCCCCAACGCCTGAACGGAACCAACCGAGTTCCCCGGAACCCTGCTCCGTAGTGCCCCGGGAAGAGCACGAGCCTCCCGGGGCACCGGCAGCTGCGCCCGGCACTACAGTCCGCGCAGCGCCTCGCGGAAATCGGCGTAGGCACTCCAACAGTCGACGCTGCCGTCGTCGTTCAGACTCCCCATGTACCAGTCGTCGTCGCCGACAGGCTTCACCAGACACAGTCCATGGAATCCCAAGACGATTTCAGGGCAGAGCTGTTCGTCCTCCCCCGGCCAGCCAAGCCACCTCACAGAGCGACCGCTGTCGAGCACTGTCGCCTCCCGGTCGCCGGAGACGCTGCGGATCTCCTCCAGAGTCCACCCTGCCGGCAGCTGCTCGCCCGTCATCCGCCGATGATGTCAGCTGCGGGGGGCCTTCACTCCGACGGGCACCTTCGTCTTGCGCTCGGCTTCCTTGCGCTCGGCTTCCTTAGGCTTCTGGATGACATACAACGACCAGGCGTCGCCGCAGTGGAGATAGCACTCGCCGCGTCAACCATGACGGACCAGGGGCCTGTCCGGCGGATCTTGCCGGACAGGCCCCTGGCCCTGAGGAGGGCTCAGCGCTTGAGCATGAAGGTGAAGTCGCCGGAGAGCTTGCCGCTCAGCCGGACTGCCGAAACGAGCTTCCCCTCCGTGATCAGCCTCTCGACCTCGGCCCGCGAAAGACCGCACCCTTCAGCGATCAGTCGCACCGGCCGGACAGGGATCCGCGCCGCAAAGCGGACCGAGACGTCGATCACCTCGCGGTCCAGGTGATCCGATCCCCCGGTGTCGAGGCGCCAGGCGTTGTCCCAGTCGAGGGCGATGCGATTACGGCGCCGTACGACCGGATCCTGGAGCAGCTCGGCTGTCAGGCCAAGGTCGTTGTCATGCAGCCGGTCCAGCAGCTCAGGTCGTACGGAGCGCACATTCATCCGCTCCAGGACCGTGAGCTTCGCCGTTTCCCCGCAAGTGGTACAGAGCACGAGGAGCCAGGCGTCGATGAGCTTGTGGTTTGCGTTGACGCGAAATTTACCGCTTGCCTTGAAACGCTCGGACGCGCACACATGGCAACGGCGGAGCACGAGCGGCAGGCAGGTGGGCACGACCACCCAGTTATTGAGCACAGAAGTACACCGGTTTCAGTGAGAAGACCGCAGCAGAAAGGAGCGCGGCGCACAGGCGCGACGCGCGACGAATCAGCACTCGGGAGGTCTCACAGGGTGTACAACGGAACGTCCTTGACCACTAGACGACTTGGCTCGGCAGCACGGTAGCGGCGCGCAGCGGCGCTGCTCCACCGGTTTTCGAATGCCTCACCGCCAGGTCCTGTCCGGCGGAGCACGGGCCGAGCCTGAGTCGGATCGATGTGAATCAGGCGGCTTCACATGTGGTGGGCGCGTGGCACAACCGGGCGATCGTCTTCGGGGTGCGGTTCTCACTGGCGATGCCTAACCTTGTTCCGATGGCCCACTGGGTACGCCGGAGCGGTGCGAACGACACCCCGGCCAAGCGGCCACACTCCTCGTCCTACGAGGGTCGGCGTCGACACCTCACGGACCTCCTCCTAGAGGGAAGAGGAATCGGTATGAGCTCACATCGCATCCGCACGAGCGCCGCAGCACTCACCGCTGTGGTGGCCCTCCCGCTCTCGCTCGGTACTCTCGCTCCACAAGCGTTCGCGGACACACCGAGCCCGTTCGGCCCGGGATGCTCCTCGTTGCCGCACAGCGGCAAGGGCAGCGCGACTGGCATGTCCAAGGAACGCGTGGCCACCGCAGCGGCCAACAATCCGAAACTCACCAAGCTGGTACTCGCGTTGAAGGACGCCGGGCTCACCACCAAGCTCAACGACGCGAAGCACATCACGGTCTTCGCCCCCACGAACGCGGCCTTCGACAAGGTTTCGAAGATGCAGCTTGCCGGCCTCCTCAAGGACAGGGCGCAGCTGAAGAAGGTCCTGACCTACCACGTCGTGGACAGGACCATCACCCCCAGCGAGCTTCCCAACGGCAGCTTCAAGACGCTGGAGGGCTCCATGCTCAAGACCTCCGGGTCGGGCACGTCGTTCAAGGTCAACGACACCGCGAAGATCGTCTGTGGGGACATCAAGACGGCCAACGCCACGGTCTATCTCGTCGACTCGGTCCTCATGCCCCCGTCCTAGGAGTAGTCCTCCGGCAGGCTTCGGTCGGCCGGTAGCAGGTGTACGGTCCTGCCTCCGCGCTTCAGAGAGGCAGGACCGTCGCCTGCGGTTTCCTACTGTGGGCGCGGACGGTTTCGAACCGCCGACATCTGCTTTGTAAGTTCGATCAAGGAGACGGGGAAAGCCCCATTTGAGGGTGCGAGTGGATCACCCTGCAGCTACAACCGTTTTAAGGGTCTTGGGATTCTGGGGCGTCCACGAACGAAGTGGTCGCGTGGGAGGGACAGAGAACCGCGGCGACCGTTGGTGTCCGCTGTCGTTGATGTCAGCCTGCCCCTCGATGCCTGTGGTCGCTCGTATTGCTCGTTCGGGTGCATATCTCGTGCAGGTTCTAGCCCAGATGTCCAGGCTTGGCCTCACGATGTGTCTCCTCGTGAAGGTGAAAGAACATGCCGACGTACGTCACCTTGCTGAGCTGGACCGACCAAGGGGTCCGAAACTACAAGGACACCGCAAAGCGCTCCGAGGCCTTCGGGTCAGCGGTACAGAAGCTCGGGGCGAAGCTCCTGAGTATCTACTGGACCGTCGGTCCGTACGACCTCGTGGCCATCGTCGAGGCGCCCGACGACGAAACTGCCACAGCAGCACTCCTGCAGCTCGGTGGGGTGGGCAACGTCCGTTCCACGACTCTGCGGGCCTTCGGCCCGGAGGAGATGGAGCGCATCATCGCCAAGGCGGCTGGCTGACGACCCACGTCGTCCAGGACACCCAGCGCGAGGCAGTCAGTCACCTGGACCGCATGCTCAAGCGTCGTCCCGGCCGTGAGTGACCACGCCCATGACTGACCGCTCCCGTTGATGTCAGAAGTGGATGTCAAAGACCCCCAACCATGATCGGTTGGGGGTCTTTGTACTGGTGGGCGCGGACGGTTTCGAACCGCCGACATCTGCTTTGTAAGAGCAGCGCTCTACCCCTGAGCTACGCACCCGTGGATGAGGCAACAGCGTACATGGACTACGGCCCGTGGTCACAAACGATCCCCGGCGGCAGCAAACGGGACGAGCGAGCGGGGACGGCAGCCGGCGAGATGGCGGAGCGTGGTGGCGGGGGCATACGGGGGATATCCCCACCCCGCATACGGTAGCCGTCCGGATTCTGTCGGGGGCGGTCGCGTACGTACGGTGAGGTCCGCAGCATCGGCAGCATCCGCCGTACGACCTGGGGGAAAAGATCATCGTGGCAGTCCGCACCCGCACCCGCACTCTCATCGCGTCCGGTGGCGCCGTGTTCATGGTTCTTGCTCTTGCCGGTTGTGGCAGTACGGACGTGGGCGACGCGCCCGCCGAGCACAAGTCGTTCGCGTTGAGCGGGAAGACGCTGACCATCGATTCCGGGCAGTCGTCGCTGAAGCTCGTACCGGCCGATGTGCAGAAGGTCGAGGTGACCCGTCGGGTCGACGGGTGGGTGGCGTTCGGGAACGGGCCCGATCCGCAGTGGGAGATGCAGGACGACACGCTCACGCTTCGCGTGAAGTGCGAGGCCTTGATCAGCGACTGTTCCGCGGAGCATCAGGTGAAGGTGCCGCGCGGGGTGGCCGTGGTCGTCAAGGGGGACAACGGGAGGGTCGTCGCTTCCGGCTTCCGTACTCCCCTCACCCTCCACGCCGACAACGGAAGGGTGACCGTCCGGGACTCCACCGGGCCGCTCAAGCTGGAGAGCCACAACGGTGGCATCGTCGCCGAGAGGGTCTCGGCCAAGTCCGTGTCGGCCCGGTCCGACAACGGCAGCATCCGGCTGGGGTTCGCGGCCGTGCCGGATCTCGTGGACGCCGTGAGCGGCAACGGGGCGATCACCATCGATCTGCCGGGCGGCTCCGTGAGGTATGCGGTGGACGCCGCCGCCCACAACGGGGGCACCTCGGTGGACGCGCCGCGCAGCGACGGCAGCAGCCACGTGGTGAAGGCCCGGAGCGACAACGGCGAAGTCACCGTCCGAAGCGTGAACTAACCGGCCCGTGTGTTCGTCCTTACCTGGTGGGACAATGTACCGGGCAGGGGCGAAACGGCACGGGAGAGGGATGTGACGGCGACACACGCGCAGCCGCGAGCGAGAGCGGGTGGGAGTTCCGCCGTCAGGGATGTCTTCGTGCTGATGCTGTTGCCGGTGCCGCTGCTCGCCGCCGCCCTGCCGGCCGCCTTCGCCGGTGGCGGTACGAGGCGCTGGTTCGGCGGGCGCGGGGAGAGTCAGCGCGTCGAGGCGCAGGCCGCGAAGGACGCCGCCGCGTCGGCCTTCTACGAGCTGGACACGGCCCAGCGCGATCTGCGCATCTCGATCGAGACGATCACCGCGGTGGACAGCTCGCCCGCCGCGCGCAAGGCCGTGGACGACTTCGCCGCCCTGGGGCGGCGGATCGACGAGGCCAGTCATACGTACATCACCGCGGTCGATGCGCACGACCTGGACCGGGACGATCTGGAGCCGTCGGTCGCCGCCCGCGCGCGGACCGAGCTGACCACGGCCAAGGACGAGCTGGTACGGGTCAAGGCCGAGCTGGACCGGTTCGCGCAGGGGCTCGGTCCGCTGCTGGGCAGCGCGGAGACGCAGCTCGCCCGGCTCGCACCCGCCGTGGAGCGGGCCCGGCAGGCCCTGCTCGGTGCGAGCAACGCTCTCGACGCGGTGCGCGCGTCCGGGCTGCGGGCGGATGATCTCGCCGCCCGGCTGGCGGCCCTCGCCCCCGAGCTGACCAAGCTCAACCAGGGTGCCGGGCGGCACGGCGTTCCGGAGACCTTGCAGCGCGCCGATCGGGTGCTGCGCGATGCCGAGGCGGTGCGGTCCGAAGCTGCCCAGCTGCCCGAGCGCGCCGCCGAGATCGACCACCGGCTGGTGTCGCTGCGTACGCGCGCCCAGGCGTTGACGACCCGGGCGGGCTCGGTGGAGCCGGTGCTGAGCGAGTTGCGGCGGCGTTTCTCGGCTGCGTGCTGGCAGGATCTCCAGCCGGTGCCCGAGCAGGCGGCCGTCAATGTGCGGCAGGCCGAGGAGAAGCTGAAGGAAGCCGCCCAGGCGCGGGACGAGCAGCGGTGGGCCGATGCGACGTCCCGGCTGAGCACGGTCCGCGCCCTGCTGAACGCCACGGACGAGGCGGTGTCCGCGGCCGGTGACCGGCTGCACCGGCTGGACGACGTGGCCAAGGACCCGCAGCAGGAGATCCAGCGGACCCGGTTCGCGGTCCGGGACGCGCAGCGCCTGGCCATGGCCGGTCGCAGCACGCCCGATCCGCGCCACGCCCGTCCGCTGGACGATGCCGTGGCCCGGCTGGACCGCGCCGTCGCCGGACTCGATGGGCGTCACCCCGACTACTGGCATTTCCTGACCGAGACCGAAGCGGTGCGGCGGACGGCTGCGCGGGTGGTCTCCGAGATCCGTGAGGAGCGCGGGGCCGGCGCCTGAGCTGTACGGGCGCTCGGCCACGGGCTCGTATGGACGGGTCGGTCACGGGCCGCGTACGGGCGGGTCGGTCACGGGCGTACGTACGGGTCGGTCACGGGCCGCGTACGGGCTCTCGGGTTCTCTGGTGTGCGGCAGCCACACCTTGGGCGGATCCTGGTAGTACGCCCGAAGGAGGCCGACCGACATGGCCACCCACGCACTGCACGCCACGGGACGGCGGTCGCCCCGTCGCCGCAAGGCCACCCGGCTCGACCAGCATCTGCCGGTCGATCACCGGCTCAGCCGCGTCTATCGGGTCGGGGCGGGGCTGATGGGGCTGGTGCTGCTCGCCTTCGGCGTCCTGGGGCTGATCGACAAGATCGGCTTCTTCAATACCGGCGGAGCCACCGTCGCGGGCCTCAACACCAACGGCGCCCTGAGCGTCCTGTCCATCTGCGTCGGCCTGCTCCTGTTCATCGGGATGGTGATCGGCGGCAACTTCGCCTCGACGCTCAACATGATTCTGGGCATCGCCTTCATCCTCAGCGGCTTCGTGAATCTCGCGCTGCTGGAGACCGACTACAACTTCCTCGCCTTCCACATCCAGAACGTGCTGTTCAGCTTTGTGGTGGGGCTGATGCTGATGGTCTTCGGAATGTACGGACGGGTCAGCGGCGGCCTTCCGCACGACAACCCGTACTGGCGGGCCCGCCACCCCGAGGAAGCCGCGCGGGAAATGCGGCTGAACCGGAAGGCGACCACGCCGTCCATGCCGGGCGTGCGGCGTAGCACCTGACCCGTACCCGTACCCGTCTCCGTATCCGTATCCGCACCCGCCCCTCATCCGCCGCCCATGGTGTCTGTCTCCGGCGGAGCGGTGACGGTTAGCCTGGGGCCATGCCTCGTTACGAATTCCGCTGCCGCTCCTGCGGAGACACCTTCGAACTCAGCCGCCCCATGGCTCAGTCCTCCGACCCGGCCTCCTGCCCCGCCGGGCACGCCGACACCGTGAAGCTGCTCTCCACCGTGGCCGTCGGCGGGTCGTCCGCCAAGTCCGCGCCCGCCACCCCGTCGGCCGGAGGCGGGGGCGGCTGCTGCGGTGGAGGTTGCTGCGGCTGAGGGGGCGAGCAGCCCTCGGCGGCCCGGTACCGCTCCCGCCATCGCTCGCTATCGCTTGCGGGAGAGCGTCAGGCCGTCGGACACGGTCAGCAGCACGCTGTCCATCCGCGGATCGGCGGCCACATGGTCGTTGAACTCCTTGATCGCCGCCGCTCCGCCGGTCGCCCGCGGGTCGGTCACCCCGCCGTGGAAGAGCACGTTGTCCGTGACGACAAGACCGCCCTGCCGCATCCTGGGCACCAGTTCCTCCCAGTACGGGATGTAGTTGCCCTTGTCGGCGTCCAGGTAGGCGAGATCGATGTGCGGCTCGGCCGGCATCGCCCGCAGTGTGTCGAGCGCGGGGGCGATACGGAGCTCGATCCGGTCCGCGACGCCCGCCTTCGCCCAGGCCTCCCGGCCGAAGGCGGTCCACTCCTCCGAGACGTCGCACGCGATCAGCCGTCCGTCGGCGGGCAGTGCCTGCGCCATCGACAGGGCGGAGAATCCGGTGAACGTCCCGACCTCCACGATGTGCCGGGCCCCGGTCAGCCGTACGAGGAAGGCGAGCAGCGGTCCCTGCTCCTCGGCCGACTGCATGCCGGCGTGCTCGGGCAGGCGTGCGTACGTGGTCTCGACGAGCTCGCGCTGCACCGGGTCGAGCGGTGGATTGTGCGCCAGCATGTACGCGTACAGCTCGTCCGTGATCTTGGTCTCGTTGCCCTTGGTCATCCTGCGCTCCTCGTGCGTCGATCGGCCGGTGCACCTGCGCCCGGCGTCAGGACGATCTTGCCTCGCCCGCGGCCCGGAGGAAGTACCGAAGGATCTCCTCGCCCGCTGCCACGCCGTGCGCGGCCGTCACCTCGGCATGCGGGGCGTGCCAGCCGATATCACCCAGTTCGCCGTGGGCCGGGCGCCAGGCGCGGTCGGCGGCGAGGAGCAGATCGGCGTCGAGGAGGCTGTCGCCGGCGGCGAGGGTGAGCGTGGCGCCGGTGCGTCGGGCCACCTCGTTCATCGCGGCGCTCTTGGTGAGCGGGCCCGGAACGGCGTAGATCTTGCGGCCCTGGAGGGAGACCGTCCAGCCACGCGTCCGCGCCCACTCCCCCAGTTCCTTGACCCAGTCCTCGGGCAGCAACGGGCGTTCCACGACGAGATAGGCGAAGAGGTCCTCGGCGACCCGTTCCTTGAGCAGCCAGGCCGGGTCGGCCGCGGCCAGGAGGTGGGCGCGGACCTCGGCGAGGGAGGCGCATTCGTCGGCGAGCCTGCGGGCCACCTGCCGCCGCCAGTCCGGGTCGGACTCGCCGTCGACGAGCAGATGTCCGCCGTTGGCGCAGATCGCGAACCTCGGTGCGGGGCCGGGCAGGTGGATACGCCCGTACTGCTCGCGGGTGCGGGTGGTCGTCGGGACGAAGACCGTGGTGCGGGCCAGTTCGTCGAGCAGTGCCGCGGCCGTCTCCGTGAGATAGGACAGCGGCTTGCGGTCGTAGACCTCCACGCAGAGCAGCCGGGGGGCTTCGGCGTCCGGCATGCCGAGCTGGAGCGCCGCCGCGGAGTAGATCAGGGTGCGGTCGAGGTCGCTGGCGACGAGCGTCACGGGGGCGCCGGCCGGGGCCCCGGCATCGGCCGTCGTCGGAGTGGTCACTTCGACTCCACCGCCTTGCCGTCCGCGCCCGTCGCGCCCCTGGTGTACTTCGGGTGGATCAGACCGACGCAGGTGTACGGGAGTCCGTCGACCTCCTCCACCGGTACGCCCCGCTGCTCGGCCAGCAGGCGGATGTGTTCGAGGTCCGCGCCCGCGCCGCGCTTGGCGAGGATCTTCCACGGGACGCGGCGCAGCAGTACCCGGGTCGTCTCGCCGACGCCCGGCTTGACGAGGTTGACGTCGTGGATGCCGTACTCCTCGCTGATCCGCTCCACGGCGGCCCAGCCCTCCCAGGTGGGCGCGCGGTCGGCCGCGAGCAGCTCCTTGACCTCGACGTCCACGGCGTCGACGACCTCGTCGAAGTGGGCGGCGACGGTGTCGAGGAAATGGCCGGACACATCGGTGTCCGCCAGTTCCCGGTAGAACTTCGCGCCGTGGAAGTCCTCGGGGCCCACCAGGTCGGAGCGGAGGACGGTCCGCGAGATCAGCCCGGAAACGGTGGAGTTGAGGCAGGCGGACGGGATGAGGAAGTCCTCGCGGGTGCCGTAGGTGCGGACGCAGCCGCCGGGGTCGGCCAGTACCGCGATCTCGGGGTCGAAGCCCTCGAACTCGGCGAGCGCCGCGGAGAGTTCACGGGTGATGGCGCCCTTGCCGGTCCAGCCGTCGACGAAGACGACGTCCGCCGGGTCGTGGTGGGCGGCCAGCCAGCGCAGGGCGTTGGCGTCGATGCCGCGGCCCCGCACGATGGAGACGGCGTAGTGCGGCAGATCGATGCCGTGCCGGTGCAGGGCCCAGCGGCGCATGAGTACGCCGACCGGCGTGCCCGCCCTGGCGAGCGAGACCAGGACCGGGCGGGGGGTGCGCTCGGCGAGGACCGTCTCGGTGACGGTGCCCACGGCGCGGGCGACGCGGGCGGCCGACAGCTCCAGCGCCGCCTTGAACAGGCCCTGGTACTGGGCGGACGGCTGGTACTCGACGGGCAGCGACTCGGCGTAGTGCGCGCCACCGCTCTGTATCGCCTCCTCGCGCTCCTCGGTGGGCGCCTCCAGCTCGGTGTCCGAGAGATCCTGGAGCAGCCAGCCGACCTCGTCCGGCGCGTAGGAGGAGAAGGCGGGGCCGCGGAGGGGCTCGGGCAGCATGGAGGGCTCCTGCCGTTCAGGGGTGTCCGTGCGGGGGCGCGTCGGGACGTACGAGGGGACGACCGCGAGCAGGACATGGTCGGTGTGTGCGGCGAGCTGCGCCAACAGGCCGTCGGGAGCGTGGAGTTCGGGGGTGTCGGCGACGGAGTCGACGGCGAGCACCACGGCGTCGAAACCGGCGCCCGCGACGTTGTACGCGTACCGGTCGCCGGGCCCGTCGGCCGGGTTGTCGTGGGCCGGGAAGACCAGCCGGGTCCGTATCGCGTAACCCGGGTCGTCCACGGCGAGGACGGGGGAACGCGTGGTGGTGGAGTAGCGCACCTCGGCGTCGGTGTGGTCCTCCAGGGCCGTGCCCAGACGCAGGGGGGCGTACATGAGCTCCTCGAAGCCGAGGACCAGTACGCGGCGGGCGTCGCCCAGCGCTTCGGCGATGCGGGCGGCCATGGCGGGGAGGGCGGGCTCCAGGGTCGCCCGGTGGGCGGGGGTGAAGCCGTGCCGTCCGCCGTCGGGCACACCGGCGGGCCACTGGAGGTCCACCCGGGTGCAGGGCCGGCGCCCCGGCCCGACGGCCGTTCGGGGGGCGGCGGGACCGGCCCCTTCGTGCGCGGCGACCAGTGCCTGGCCCTTCTCCAGGACGCCCTCCGGGAGGGCGACCGTGCCCGAGCTGCGCGCCACCAGGTCGACGCGGGCACCGATCTCCGCGGCGAACTCGGTCAGCCTTCCCCGGTCGGCCGGCGACCTCATGTCCACCAGGGCGACGATGACGTAACGGCTGCGCGGGTACCGCTCGTGCAGTGCGCGGATGGTGTTGAGCACGGTGTTGCCCGTGGAGAATTCGTCGTCCACCAGGACCAGCGGCGCGCCTGCGTACACACCCGCCGCGTCCGCGCCCGTCAGGACGCACTCGCCCGCCAGCAGATCCGGGTCCTCCGGGAGCAGCAGGTGCGAGGTGGCGTGCGAGTGGGACTCCTCGAAGCCGCCCGCCCGCGCCACGCCCTCGACGGGGCGGCGCGTCGAGTGGAGGTACGGCGCCACGCCCAGCCCGTCGGCGACCGCGTGGCCGAGGCCGGTGGCCGTCTCCGCGTAGCCGAGCACCACGGCCCGGCGCGCCTCCGCGTCACCGAGGAGTTCGCGCACCCGACGGCCGAGCTCGAAGCCGGCGCCGTACACCACGGAGGGCTTCTGCGGCACGTGCTTGCCGAGCACGTTCGACACGAGGAGGTGGGCCCGCTTGGGGTTGCGGCGCAGGGCGAGGCCCAGCAGCTCTCTCAGCTCGCTGTCGCCGTCGGGCTTCCCGTCACCGACGAGCTCGACGCCCAGTCGCTCCGCCACCCAGCTGCCCGACCACACCACGTTCGCCGTCTCTTTCTCTGTCCGTGCCTTCTCTGTTCTTGCCTTCTCCGGCCGTGCCTTCTCCGCCCCTGCCGAGTGCTCGCTCATTCGGCAGGACCCGCGGCCAGCAGCTCCACGAAGCCGACGTCCTGCCTGGCCACTCCGAAGACCTCGGCCCGCAGCAGGGTCCGCTCGGCCCAGGCGCGGTGCGGCTTCACCTCATTCATCTTGTTCGTGTAGGCGGAGCGCATGACGCCACCGCCGCCGCGCTCCGGCCGCAGGATGTCCTCCGCGTCGCTGAACTCCTCGTGGCTGACCACGGACAGCGCGTGCACGGGTGCGACATGCGACGGGTGGATGCAGGTCTTGCCGAGCAGGCCGTTGGCCCGGTCGAGCTCGATCTCGCGCAGCAGGCCGTCCAGATCGTGCTCGATCAGCGCCGTGCGCAGCTCCTCGGCCCGGCCCTCCAGGAAGGGGCTGCGGCGCAGCTGGGGTTTGAACATGCGCTCCTGGAGCCGGAAGTACTCCCACACCGGCCCGGTGATCGTGAAGCCGGTGCCGTCCGCGCGGCCCAGCACATTGACCACGTCGGCGATCACGGCGCCGACGATCTGCACGTCGTACGCCGTCATGTCGGGCGCCCTGCGCAGTCCGTACGCCGAGCAGAAGTCGGTGACGCCGAGCCGCAGCGCGAGCACCCGCTCGCGGTACTTGTCGACGGTGCGGGCTATTCCCTGGAGAGTTTCCCCGCGGGTCTCCAGGTGCAGCAGCTCGGGAGATTCGAGAACGGGCATCGCGAACAGGCGTCGGCCGCACGTCTTCTCGGCGTTGGTGAGCGCTTCCATGAAGGGCATGCCACGCTCTTCGGTGAACTTCGGAAGTACAAAACCAGACAACATCCGGGCGGTGGAGCCGAGCCGCTGCACCAGGTCGGCTATCTGACCCGGCTCCCGGACCCGGATGAAGAGCAGCGGCACCTCGGCGCCACGCGCGTCGAGATCGGCGAACTGTCTGACCAGGTTCTCCTCGGCGCCGGCGACCTCGGAGTCGTCGATCGAATCCTCCAGGCACAGCACCATCGAGACGACACCGCGTCCGGCCTGCTTGATGACGTCGTCAGCAAGCCTCGGCCGGGTGGCAGGGCTGTACAGGGTCGCTCCCAGGGCGGCCGCAAGCACGCGGGCCGACGAGCCCGGACCGAACTCGCACGGCTCCTGGAAGAACAGCCTCTCCCTCGCAGCGGGCGCAATATGCCCGAAATGACGCATGTAACTCCCCCGAACTGCCGGACCGGCCGGACAACGCATGGCCGGTAATAGTACGTATGGACGGGTGTCAACAGTTCCCCACGTGCATGAATTCCGGGTAACTCGTCCATTTCCCGACGGGTGGGGGCGCCGCGGACCGTGTGCTTCCGGTATGCCGCCCGGACACAGGTACGACCCCCGCGTTGTCCGCGTGGGCAGCCAGCAGGCAGGATGACGGGCATGACGCACGCGATGGTGAAGGGCTCGAACGTCCCTCTGGACGCCATGGCCGTACGGGCCGTGCTGCGCTGGACCCCGGGCGCCGGAGTTCCGGATGTGGACGCCTCGGCGCTGCTGCTCGGAGCCGGTGGCCGCGTGCGCTCGGACGAGGACTTCGTCTTCTACAACCAGCCCCGCCACCCCTCCGGCCTGGTACGACGGCTGCCGAAGCGCAGTGTCCCCGAGGGCCTCACGGACACCATCGAGGCCGATCTGGGCGGGCTGGACGCCTCGGTCGAGCAGGTGGTCGTCGCCGCGTCCTCCGACGGAGCCGCATTCGCTCAGGTGCACGATCTGCGCATCCTGCTGTACGACGCGGCGTCGGCCGACGGCGATCCGCTCGCGGTCTTCGATGTGCGGCCGGAGACCGGTGAGGAGACGGCGATCATCTGCGGCGAGCTCTACCGGCGCGGCGATGGCTGGAAATTCCGAGCCGTGGGGCAGGGCTATCCGACCGGGCTGGTCGGTCTGGCGACCGCCTTCGGCATCTCGGTCGACGAGACCGCGGCCGAACCGGAGCCGGCCCCGTCGCACGCGGCGGCTCCCGTGCCGGTGACGGCGCCCGGGTTCCCGCCCGCGCCCGACTTCCCGCCGGCCGCGGCACCCGGCCCCGACGCGCAGGCCACGGTCCAGCACCAGCAGCCCGCGTACGGCTACCCGCAGCCCGCGGCGGCCCAGCACGCTCCCCAGCCCGCGTACGGGTACCCACAGCCCGCCGCCGCTCAGCCGGCCTACGGATATCCGCAGCCCGCCGCGGCTGCGGCACCCGCCCCGGACCCGAATTTCGTGCTGCCGCCACAGGGGCCGCAGTTCGTACGGTCCTGAGGGACGGGACCGGGAAACGTTCCGAAGCACCCCCGGGCCCCGGTGAGAGCCAGGACCGATCCGAAGTCCCCGGGCCCCGGTGAGACCGGGTCCCCGGGTGTCGTTCAGGTCCGGGACTTGTAGCCGCGCCCCCACTGCATGCCGAAGCCGTACAGCCGGTCCAGCTCCGACTGGAATCCGTACACGAACTTCACCTCGCGCCGCACGATCAGCTCGTCCTTGATGTTCTCCACCGTGAACACGGCACAGGAACGGGCCTCCGGGGCATGCTCGTCGAGTTCGATCTCGATCCGCGGGCCGTTGCCCGGGTAGAGCGTCACCTTGGCGTGCGTACGGTCGAAGGCCGGCGTCTGGTCGTAGATGTAGACGAAGAACAGCAGCCGTTTGATCTGGTCGCGCTGGTCGAGATTGACGTAGACGGTCTCACCCGAAGGCGCGCCGAAGCGGTCGTCCCCGCTGAGCCGGATGTACGGCGGCCCGTTCAGGTCGCCGATGAGGTTGCCCAGCGGCTGGACGACTCCCTTGGTGCCGTCCTTCAGCTCGTACATGCAGCCCAGGTCCAGGTCGACGTTGACCATGCCCTGGGTGTGGGCCTGGACCACCTCGGGCTTGAAGAGATTCATCGGCCGCAGCAGCCGGCCGCTCTGCCGCGACCGGCCCATGATGTCCGACGTACGCATCTGCCAGGAGAGGTTGACCCGCAGATTGCCGGTCAGCGCACCCTGCTTGGTGAGCGAGACCGTGGCGTGCCGCCTGGAGAGCACGATGGAGCTCGTCGCCGCGCTGCCCGACTCGAACTGTGCCTCCCGCCGCGGCCACAGGTTGTCCCAGAACGCCATCCCCAACCCCCACACGTGTAGAAAAAGTGCCCCGGCCCCCGCGGGCCGCCCCGTGCCTCGCCGGGGACGCCCACATCGCTGCGGGGCGGCCGCGGGGCCGGGTCCGGATGTCTCCGGAGAACCGTTGCCTCACGGACCGCCCCGCTGAGAGCGTTCCTCAATCCCTACCGGGTCACACCCCGGACGGGACTTCCGCCTTGGAACCGGCGTCGTCGCCGCCTTCGGCTTCCAGCGCCTTGTTGCGCCGGACCGAGGACCAGAAGGACCAGGCGATCAGCACGACACCGACGAGACCGGTGATGAGCTCGTTGATCTGGTACTGGATGGTGATGAGCAGGATCACGGCCAGCGCGCCGATGGCGTAGTGGGCGCCGTGCTCCAGGTAGACGTAGTCGTCGAGCGTGCCCTGGCGGACCAGGTAGACCGTGAGCGAACGGACGTACATGGCGCCGATACCGAGGCCGAGGGCCATCAGCACGATGTTGTTGGTGATGGCGAAGGCACCGATGACACCGTCGAACGAGAAGGACGCGTCGAGCACTTCCAGGTAGAGGAACATGAAGAACGCGGCCTTGCCGGAGAGCACGATCGCGGAGACCTTCTTGCCGCTCTTCCTGGCCTCCTCCTCGACCTCGTGCTCGTGCTCTTCCTCCTCCTCCAGCTTGTTCTCGAAGAAGCCGGAGAGGCCGCCGACGATGAGGTACGTGATCAGACCGGCGACACCGGCGAGCAGGACCGTCTCCGCCTTGTCCGCGTGACCGCCACCGTGCTGGTGCGCGCTGGTCGCGAAGGTCATGGCCGAGATCAGCAGCACGATCAGCGCGATGCAGACCGACAGCATGTCGACCTTGCCGAGCTTGGCGAGCGGACGCTCGATCCAGCGCAGCCACTGGATGTCACGGTCCTCGAAAATGAAGTCGAGGAAGATCATCAGCAGGAACATGCCACCGAAGGCGGCAATCGCCGGGTGGGCGTCCGTGACCAGTTCCTGGTAGCGGTCGGGCTGGCTGAACGAAAGGTCGACCGCTTCGATCGGGCCCAGCTTGGCGGTGATGGCCACGATCACGACGGGGAACACCAGCCGCATACCGAAGACCGCGATGAGCACACCGACCGTGAGGAAGATCTTCTGCCAGAAGGCATTCATCTTCTTCAGGATTCCGGCGTTGACCACCGCATTGTCGAAGGACAGCGAGATCTCCAGGACGGAAAGAATCGCGACGACCCCGAAGGCTTCCCACCCCCCGTAGATCACAGCTGCGACCAGGCCGAGCGCGGTAACCGCGAACGACCAGCCGAAGGTTTTCAGAAGCACTGGCTACCCCATCGTGTAAGTAACGGGTCTCCCCCGAGGTGTACGGGGCTCCCCCGCGCCGTGCGCGGTTTTACGAAACGTTGACCCCGAAGTCTAGAGCGATGCCGCGCAGCCCGGACGCGTACCCCTGTCCCACTGCACGGAACTTCCACTCGCCGTTGTACCGATAGAGCTCGCCGAAGATCATTGCGGTTTCCGTCGAGGCGTCCTCGCTGAGGTCGTAACGCGCGAGTTCCTGACCGTCCGCCTGGTTGACCACGCGGATGAATGCATTGCTGACCTGACCGAAGGTCTGACCCCTGTTGTCGGCCTCATGGATGGAGACCGGAAAAACGATCTTGTCGCAGTGCGCCGGCACCTGGGTGAGGTTCACGATGACCGATTCGTCGTCGCCCTCGCCCTCGCCCGTGAGGTTGTCGCCGGTGTGCTCCACGGAGCCGTCGGGGCTCGTGAGGTTGTTGTAGAACACGAACCACTCGTCGCCGAGCACCCGGCCCGACTGGCACAGCAGCGCGCTGGCGTCGAGGTCGAAGTCGGCGCCCGTGGTGGATCGTGCGTCCCAGCCGAGACCGACCAGCACCTGGGTGAGGTTGGGTGCGGCCTTGGAGAGGGAGACATTGCCTCCCTTGGCGAGCGTGACGCCCATGGTGTGTGTCCTCCCCGAGTCGATGAACCGTCCGCTGGGCCCGTTGGGCCGTGCAGCCCCCCGAGCCGTCTGTCGAGCGCGTCCGGCGCCGCACAAGGGTGCGGCGCCGGACGAGGTGCATGGTGGCGTGAACCGGGCCGCGCCTCAGCGGCCCGGCCCGGTCGCGCCTTCTCAGACGTTGACGCCGAAGTCCTGCGCGATGCCGCGCAGACCCGAGGCATACCCCTGACCGATGGCACGGAACTTCCACTCCGCCCCGTTGCGGTACAGCTCGCCGAAGACCATGGCGGTCTCCGTCGAGGCGTCCTCGCTCAGGTCGTAGCGGGCCAGCTCGCTGTTGTCGGCCTGGTTGACCACGCGGATGTACGCGTTGCGCACCTGGCCGAAGCTCTGCTGCCGGGTCTCGGCCTCGTAGATCGAGACCGGGAAGACGATCTTGTCGACATCGGCCGGGACGCCGGCCAGGTTCACCTTGATGACCTCGTCGTCGCCCTCGCCCTCACCGGTGAGGTTGTCACCGGTGTGCTCGACGGAGCCGTCGGGGCTCTTCAGGTTGTTGAAGAAGACGAAGTTTCCGTCGCTGCCGACCTTGCCCTCGGCATTCGTCAGCAGGGCGCTGGCGTCGAGGTCGAAGTCACCACCGGTGGTGGTCCGAGCGTCCCAGCCGAGACCGACGACGACCGCGGTCAGGTTGGGCGCGGCCTTGGTCAGCGAGACGTTGCCGCCCTTGCTGAGGCTGACTCCCACGAGTCCTCCCATTGGTTTCCTTGGGGGCCGGCTGGCGCCGGCGCCTCCACGTTGCGTTGGCATCCGATCAACGACTGGATCCTAGTGACCGGTTCCCGGCGAAGCAGGCTTTTCGCCGGGTCGCCGGCAGATCAGCCGGTGCCGGTTCAGAGCGCGCCGAGCGCCTTGATGTAGTCGTTGAGGTCACGTGCGTCGGGCAGACCGTTGACGACGGTCCAGCGCACCACGCCCTCCTTGTCGATGATGAAGGTGCCGCGCACCGCGCAGCCCTTCTCCTCGTCGAAGACGCCGTAGGCCCGCGAGGTCTCGCCGTGCGGCCAGAAGTCCGAGACCAGCGGGTACTCCAGGCCCTCCTGCTCGGCGAAGACGCGCAGGGTGTGGATGGAGTCGTTGGAGACGGCGAGCAGCTGGGTGTCGTCGTTCTCGAACTTCGGCAGCTCGTCGCGGAGCGCGCAGAGCTCACCCGTGCAGACGCCCGTGAAGGCGAACGGGTAGAACAGCAGCACGACGTTCTTCTCGCCGCGGAAGTCGGAGAGCTTCACGGTCCGGCCGTGGTTGTCCTTCAGCTCGAAATCCGGGGCCTTGGTGCCGACCTCGATCGCCATGAAAAGCGTCCCTTCGCTACGTTCACCGGGCTGGGCCGTCCGGGTGGCTCCCACCCTACGCAGAGCCCGCAGCGGGCCACGCAGCGCCCGCACGGGCGCAGCCCGGCGCTCCCCGGCGCTCCCCGGCCGCCCGGCCGCCCGGCGGCTGCGCGAAGGCCCTCGACGGCGGTGGGCACGCGACGGCAGTACGAAGGCCCCCGGCGGCTCGGTGCCGTCGGGGGCCTTCAGGGCGAATGCGTGTCGAGGGTGGTTCAGCGCTTGGCTTTGGCCGCCTTCGGCGTGACCAGACGGCTGCCCGTCCAGTCCTTGCCCGCGTTGATGCTCTTGGTCTGGGAGAGACCGGCCGTCTGAGCGGCCTCGTTGATGTCGCTCGGTTCGACGTACCCATCACGGCCGGTCTTCGGCGTCATCAGCCAGACCGCGCCGCCGTCCTCGATCAGACCAATGGCATCCACCAGCGCGTCCGTAAGGTCGCCGTCCTCGTCGCGGAACCACAGCAGGACGACGTCTGCGACGTCGTCGTAGTCCTCATCGACGAGATCCTGGCCGGTAGTGGCCTCAATGCCCTCACGGAGCTCCTGCTCGACGTCGTCGTCGTAGCCGATCTCCTGGACCACCTGTCCGGGCTCGAACCCCAGGCGTGCTGCCGGGTTGGTCCGCTCCTCCGCGTGGTCCGCGGTCGCGCTCACGGGTTGCCTCCTGATCATGTTTCGGAAAATGCTTCAGCCACGCGCGTGCGCGGGGCGTTGGCCGTAGTCCACACGGGAGCGGCGGATCGCGCAAGTACCCAGCGTGCGAGACCGCCTAAACGGTGACGTTCCCTGCCACGTCGCCGCACTGTCGGCAGGCCCCCTGCGGGGGCCCGGCGCTTCCGTCCACACCCTTTACGTCCTTCCACAGCTTATGCCGTTTCGGTCCGCCATTCGGAGTCGAACATCCTTTGGGAACGCTTGGACGGGTTGGGCGTATGGTTGCGGTTTGGCCCGGACCATCCCCGCGCACCGGACGCGATGTCTCACAACACGGCGGTTACCCCTCGGTAGAGATGACGTTTGCGCCCTCGCGGTACACGATGGTGATGGCGTACTTGCATACATCCCGGGGGCATGTTCTCCCTCGATCAGGCCCCGTAGAGCACCACCGAACAGCGAAGGAACAGCGTGGCTTCCGGATCCGATCGCAACCCGATCATCATTGGCGGCCTGCCGAGCCAGGTCCCGGACTTCGATCCCGAAGAGACCCAGGAATGGCTCGACTCGCTCGACGCCGCGGTCGACGAGCGAGGTCGTGAGCGGGCCCGTTATCTGATGCTCCGGCTCATCGAGCGCGCGCGCGAGAAGCGTGTCGCCGTGCCGGAGATGCGCAGTACGGACTACGTGAACACGATCGCCACCAAGGACGAGCCGTTCTTCCCCGGCGACGAGGAGATCGAGCGCAAGGTCCTCAACGCGACCCGCTGGAACGCGGCCGTGATGGTGTCGCGCGCCCAGCGTCCGGGCATCGGTGTCGGCGGCCACATCGCCACCTTCGCCTCCTCGGCCTCGCTGTACGACGTGGGCTTCAACCACTTCTTCCGCGGCAAGGACGACGGTCTGGGCGGCGACCAGATCTTCTTCCAGGGGCACGCGTCCCCGGGCATCTACGCCCGCGCCTACCTGCTCGACCGGCTGAGCGAGGCGCAGCTCGACGCCTTCCGCCAGGAGAAGTCGAAGGCGCCCAACGGCCTGTCCAGCTACCCGCACCCGCGGCTGATGCCGGACTTCTGGGAGTTCCCGACCGTCTCGATGGGCCTCGGCCCGCTCGGCGCGATCTACCAGGCCCGGATGAACCGCTACATGGAGGCGCGCGGCATCGCCGACACCTCCAAGTCCCATGTCTGGGCGTACCTGGGCGACGGCGAGATGGACGAGCCCGAGTCGCTCGGCCAGCTCTCCATCGCCGCCCGTGAGGGCCTGGACAACCTCACCTTCGTGGTCAACTGCAACCTCCAGCGGCTCGACGGCCCGGTGCGCGGCAACGGCAAGATCATCCAGGAGCTGGAGTCGCAGTTCCGCGGCGCCGGATGGAACGTCATCAAGCTGGTCTGGGACCGCTCCTGGGACCCGCTGCTCGCGCAGGACCGCACGGGCATCCTGGTCAACAAGCTGAACACCACGCCGGACGGCCAGTTCCAGACGTACGCCACCGAGTCGGGCGCGTACATCCGTGACCACTTCTTCGGGGACGACCCGCGGCTGCGCGACATGGTCAAGGACATGACCGACGACCAGATCCTGCACCTGGGCCGCGGCGGTCACGACCACAAGAAGGTCTACGCGGCCTACGCGGCGGCCAAGGCCCACAAGGGCCAGCCGACGGTGATCCTGGCGCAGACGGTCAAGGGCTGGACCCTGGGGCCGAACTTCGAGGGCCGCAACGCGACCCACCAGATGAAGAAGCTCACGGTCGAGGACCTCAAGCGGTTCCGTGACCGGCTGCACATCCCGATCACGGACAAGCAGCTGGACGAGGGCTACCCGCCCTATTACCACCCGGGCCGCGACTCGGAGGAGATCCAGTACATGCACGACCGCCGCAAGGGTCTGGGCGGTTACGTCCCGACCCGTGTGGTGCGTGCGAAGCCGCTGCCCCTCCCCGAGGACAAGACGTACGCGACCGCGAAGAAGGGTTCCGGTCAGCAGTCGATCGCCACCACCATGGCGTTCGTCCGCATCCTGAAGGACCTCATGCGGGACAAGGAGATCGGCAAGCGTTTCGTGCTGATCGCGCCCGACGAGTACCGCACCTTCGGTATGGACGCCTTCTTCCCGAGCGCGAAGATCTACAACCCGCTGGGCCAGCAGTACGAGGCGGTGGACCGCGATCTGCTGCTCGCGTACAAGGAGTCGCCGACCGGTCAGATGCTGCACGACGGCATCTCGGAGGCCGGCTGCACGGCGTCCCTGATCGCCGCCGGTTCGGCGTACGCCACGCACGGCGAGCCGCTGATCCCGGTGTACGTCTTCTACTCGATGTTCGGTTTCCAGCGCACCGGTGACCAGTTCTGGCAGATGGCCGACCAGCTCGCGCGCGGCTTCGTGCTGGGTGCGACCGCCGGCCGTACGACGCTGACCGGTGAGGGTCTCCAGCACGCGGACGGCCACTCGCAGCTGCTCGCCTCGACCAACCCGGGCTGTGTCGCGTACGACCCGGCGTTCGGCTACGAGATCGCGCACATCGTCAAGGACGGTCTGCGCCGGATGTACGGCGGGACGCCCGAGGAGAACGAGGACGTCTTCTACTACCTCACGGTCTACAACGAGCCGATCCAGCACCCGGCCGAGCCCGAGAACGTGGACGTCGAGGGCATCCTCAAGGGTGTCTACCGCTTCAAGGCCGCCGAGCGGGGCGAGATCCCGGCCCAGATCATGGCGTCCGGTGTGGCGGTCCCGTGGGCGGTCGAGGCGCAGCGGATCCTCGCCGACGAGTGGAACGTCCGGGCGGACGTCTGGTCGGCGACCTCCTGGAACGAGCTGCGCCGCGAGGCCGTGGACGTGGAGCGGTACAACCTGCTGCACCCGGAGGAGGAGCAGCGCGTCCCGTACGTGACGCGGAAGCTCTCCGGCTCCGAGGGTCCGTTCGTGGCGGTCTCGGACTGGATGCGTTCGGTGCCGGACCAGATCGCGCGCTGGGTTCCCGGTGCGTACCAGTCGCTGGGTGCGGACGGCTTCGGCTTCGCCGACACCCGTGGCGCGGCCCGCCGGTTCTTCCACATCGACGCGCAGTCGATCGTCCTCGCGGTGCTCACCGAGCTCGCGAAGGAGAACCGGATCGACCGTTCGCTGCTGAAGCAGGCCATCGACCGGTACGAGCTGCTGGATGTCACGGCGGCCGACCCGGGCGCGGCCGGCGGCGACGCGTAGGCACCGGGCACGACGGAGTACGCATGAAGGGCGGCGGGACCGAACGGTCCCGCCGCCCTTCGGCGTCCGCGGCCGGCTCGCCGTCCTGCGGTCAGTTCTCCCAGATCTTGAAGGCCCTGACCTGGTACGGAGAACGGGGCACCCAGGTGCCGCCGCCCGGGTAGGTCTCGAACTCACCGGTCTCGGCGCATTCCGCCGACTGGTACGTGGTGACGGGGCGGCCGGTGCGGTTGGCGAGCGCCTGGACCCTGCTGCCCTTCGGCAGCGGGACACAGCTCTCGATGTCGGTCGTGGACAGCTCATGGGTGCGGCGGGTGCCGGTGAAGTCCGGCTGGTCCCAGAGGCAGAGCTGACCGGCGGCGCAGGACCCGAGCCCGACGGGCGCGGAGTGGGCCGCGGTCTGCGGGATCAGCGCGGTGGCGGCCAGGGAAGCGGCGGCCAGGGTGGTGGCAAGAACGGTCGTACGCATGGAAGTCGTCCCCCGTGGTGGTGCGAATCAGTTGCATGCACCCTGACCTGCGGAGCAAGGCCCGGGGAAGAGGCCGCGGGCTACACCACCCTGATAGGCGACAGCCCCGCCGGAAGGGTCCGGCGGGGCTGTCGTACGCACTGTGTTGACGCGTGGGCGCGGGGCCCGGGGCGTCGTCGCGGCGACCGGTCAGATGTGACCGGCGCCCGCGCCCGCCTCGGCGTTCGCACCGCGCTTGGTGAGCGTGGCGACCAGCGCGGCGACCACCGCGACGATGCCGGCGACCATGAACGCCGTGCTCATCCCTGACACGAAGGTGTCATGGGCGACGCCCGCGATCTTCCCCGCGATCTCCGGCGGGACGTTCCCGTCGACCGGCGGGATGCCGACCTCGACGGCCGAGGACGCCTGGTCCAGCTGCTGCGGGCTGAGCGGCGGGAGCTCCGCCGCCTTCCAGTTGTCGGCCAGCTTGGAGTCGACCTGGGACGCCATGACGGCGCCGAGCACCGCCGTACCGAGGCTGCCGCCGACCTGCATGGCGGCCTGCTGCAGACCACCCGCGACGCCGGAGAGCTCCATGGGGGCGTTGCCGACGATGACCTCGGTGGCGCCGACCATCACCGGGGCGAGGCCGAGGCCGAGCAGACCGAACCAGATCGACATGGTCAGGGTGCCGGTGCCGATGTCCAGCTGGGACATGCCGAACATGGCGACCGCCGTGCACACCATGCCGCCGACCAGCGGAACCCGCGGGCCGAACTTGGTGATCATGGCGCCGGCGAGCGGCGAGGCGACGATCATCATGCCGGTCAGCGGCAGCAGGTGCAGACCGCTGTCGACGGGGCTCAGACCGTGCACGTTCTGGAGGTAGAAGGTGACGAAGAACAGCCCGCCCATGAACGCGAAGGCCATCAGCACCATCAGGACCGCGCCCGCGGACAGCGGCACGGAGCGGAACATCGCGAGCGGGATCAGCGGTTCCCTGACGTTCTTCTGGGAGAGGGCGAAGACCACGAACAGGGCCACGGCGGCGCCCAGGAAGCCGAGCGTCTTGTAGTCGCCCCAGCCCCACTCGGAGCCCTTGATGAGCGCCCAGATCAGGCAGAACATCGCCTGCGACAGCAGCACGATGCCGCCGATGTCGAAGGAGCGCGGCGCGTTCTCGGCGCGGTGGTCCTTGAGGATCACCAGGCCCAGCACCAGCGCGATCACACCGACCGGCACATTGATGAAGAAGACGGACTGCCAGCTGACGTGCTCGACGAGCACACCGCCGAGGATCGGACCACCCGCGGTCGAGGCGCCGATCACCATGCCCCAGATGCCGATCGCCATGTTCAGCTTCTCGGCCGGGAAGGTGGCGCGCAGCAGGCCGAGCGCGGCGGGCATCAGCAGGGCGCCGAAGAGGCCCTGGAGCACCCGGAACACGATCACCAGGGCGACGCTGTCGGACAGGCCGATCGCCCCGGATGCCGCGGCGAAGCCCACGACGCCTATCAGGAAGGTCTGGCGGTGACCGAACCGGTCACCGAGTTTGCCCGCGGTGATCAGGGAGACCGCGAGGGCGAGCATGTAGCCGTTGGTGATCCACTGGACGTCTGCGAGCGAGGCGTGCAGGTCCTGCTGGATGGCGGGGTTGGCGATGGCGACGATCGTGCCGTCGAGCGCGACCATCATCACGCCGATGGCCACGGAGAAGAGCGTCAGCCAGGGGTGGCCGCGCAGCCCCTTGGCAGGTGCGGGAGCGGCGGTTTCCTGCGGCTCCCGCGACGCCTTGTCGACGGTGGTCTGACTAGTCATACTCGTGAGATTAGTGTCAGCCTCTGACAGTTGACAAACCATTTCACAAGTCGGTAACTGTCATGTAGCTCACAGGTACGCTGAGCTGGACAAAGCAGGAGAAAGAAGGCCAGTTAAGTGACCGATGGGCAGCGGGCCGTGCATCCGACCGGACTGCGCGAACGGAAGAAGCGACGCACCCGGGACGCCCTGCTGCACGCCGCCCTCGATCTTTTCACCACCCAGGGGTACGACGAGACGACCGTCGACGAGATCGTCGACGCGGTCGAGGTCTCCCAGCGCACCTTCTTCCGCTACTTCGCCTCCAAGGAGGAGGCCGCCTTCGCCATCCAGGAGATGGTCGAGTCGCGCTTCCTCTCGGAGCTGCGCCGGCGTCCCGCCGCGGAGGCCCCGTTCGAGGCGATGCGCAGCGCGGCCCTCTGCGCCTGGAACAGCATCGGCGAGGCGATCGAGGAGATCGTCACGGTCGAACTCCACATGCGTACGTACCGGATGATCGAATCGACGCCCTCGCTGCTCGCCGCCCATCTGCGACGGTGCAGCGATCTGGAGAACCAGGTCGCGCTGCTGATCGCCGCGCGCGAGGGGCTCGACGTGGACGAGGACCCGCGGCCGAGGGTCGCCGTGGCCGCGTTCAGCGGAGTGATGCGGGTGAGCGGTCAGCTCTGGGGGCGGGGCCGGGACGCCGATGTGGATTCGCTGTGCGCCCTGACCGAGGCGTACCTGGACCAGCTCGGACCGGCGCTGGCCGGCAACTGGCGGGCGGACGCCGATTCGGCGTGACGACAACCCCTGTCCGATGTGCCGTATGCCTCACTGCCGCGGCATGACCGACCTCACAACAGCCGCGCCCCGGCGGCCACATGTGACGTCCCGGAGGCGTTCCGCGCGCCTGAGCGTGCGGGTGACAACCACACAGCGTGAAAAGCATGCACTCGAATTCCCCGCAGCCGAGTGATGTGCGTCACCCTCTTCACGGCTGCCGTCGCGCGTCTCCTAATGTGGGCTGGAGTGACTTCCTTCGACTCCTCCCCCACGCTCACCGCTTGGCGCGCACTGCTCGCCGTCGCGGTCGTGTTCGTGATGCTGGCGACCACTGGCTGGACCGCCGTACGTCATCAACACTCCGACGAGCCACGCACCGTCGCACTCGCCGCCTGGGCGCGGGGCCGGGTAGCGGGTCATGCGCTGCCGGACGCCGACGCGCCGCCGTACCGGCTGGCCCATTTCTTCGCCGCGCTCACGGCCGCGCAGCGCGCCGGACTGGCCGACAAGTACCCCTTGGTCGTGGGCAATTTGAACGGCGCCCCGGTCACCCTGCGCTACCGCGCCAATCGGCTGGCCGTGGTGCAGGCGCGGCAGGTCGAGCGGCGGCGCATGCACGATGTGCGGCTCTCCCCCGACGGCCGCGCCGAGGCGGTCCGCCGGATGAACCGCTTCGACTCGATGCTCGACCGCGGTCGCCACTTCCTCGCCTTCGACCCGTCCGGGAAGGGCCGCGCCGCGGAGGTGTTCGGCAGTCTCGACCGGGCCGACCGGATCTCCGTGATCGTCCCCGGCGTCGACACCAATCTGCTGACGCTGGAGCGGCCCGCGCCCAAGGTGAACGCCGCCCCGGTCGGCATGGCGAAGTCGCTGTACGCGGCGGAGCGCGCCGCCCGCCCCGGCACCCGTACCGCCGTCATCGCCTGGGCCGACTACACCACGCCCGCCGGTATCGGCATGGACGCGGCCCTGGGCAACCTCGCCGAGCGCGGGGCGGTGCGGCTGAACGCGCTGGTGGGCGCGCTGCCCGGGGACGCCCCGGTCTCGCTGTTCTGCCACAGCTACGGCTCGGTGCTGTGCGGGGTCGCCGCACATGAACTGCCCTCCAGGGTCGGCGACATCGCGGTGGCCGGCAGCCCCGGCATGCGGGTGGAGAACGCCGCGCAGTTGCACACCGGAGCCAGGGTGTGGGCGATGCGGGACCGCGACGACTGGATCGAGGACGTACCGAACCTGGAGCTCGGCGGCCTGGGCCACGGGGCCGACCCGGTCGACCCGGGCTTCGGCGCGCGCATCGTCTCGGCGGGCGACGCGGTCGGACACAGCGGCTATTTCGAGCCGGGTACCGAGAGCCTCGGCAACTTCGCCGCCATCGGCGTGGGCGCCTACGAATCGGTGAGCTGCGCGGTCTCCGACAGCGGCTGCCACGAACGAATCACCGGAAGCCAGGGCATCTGACGGGCGCAGGGGCCGTGCGGACCATCGACCGCAGCCTGCTCCGAGGGGGGACGTACGAGGCAAGTGCCGCATACGATGAGGCACATGGGTGATGTGCTGGCCGGAATTCATGCCACCTGGGAGTTCGACACCGACTCCGTGCTCATCCGCTTCGAACGGGGAATCCGCACGCCGAAGCTCTTCCAGAGCCTTCGTGAACGACGCGTCCCGCACGCGGCGCTGTCGTCGGTGACGCTGACCCCGGGCAAGCGGGGCACGGTGGTCCTGCGTGCCGTGCCGAGACGGGGTGCCGACCCGTTGGTCGAGGCCGCGGCGGGCCAGCTGAAGGACGGCTGCGATCCGTACCGGCTGGTGCTCCCCGCCGAGCGCGAGACGCTGGCCGAGTACTACGCGGACGAACTGCGCGCCCGGCTGGGCCCCGACGCTGCGGAGCCCGCCGAACGGTTCCTGGTCGCGGCGCCCGAGGCGCCGATGCAGTTCAAGGCGTACGACGGCCGGGCCGGCTTCGACGGGCACCGGGTCTCCTTCCGCTGGTTCTGGACGGGCGCCTCCACGGCGAAGTGGAAGGCCGGCGACCAGACGTTTCCGGTGACGGAACTGAGCGGTGTCGAGTGGCGCTCGCCGGAGGCGTTCGAGGGGTATCTGCGACTGGTGCCCAGGGGCCTGGAGAGCGCGGTCCCGGGACCGGACACGGGCGCGGACCCCACCCGGAGCAGCGGTGCGGGCATGGTCGCGGATCCGGGCGCGGTGCAGTGCCCGCAGCCGGTGGCGCCCCGCCCCACCCGGGCCGATCAGGACCCGGCCGCGGTGGTCTTCGGTCTCGGCTACGGCCCGGTGCACGAGTCGCTGCCGTTCGCCGCGGCCGTACTGGAATCGGTGCGCAGGAACCATTGCGCCGCCGCCGTGCCCGCGGCCGTCCTGGCGGGCCCGGGACGGCGCGACCCCGCGGACATCGCGGAGCGGATCCGGCACCTCGGTGAGCTGCACCGGGCCGGTCTGGTGACGGACGACGAGTTCAGCGCCAAGAAGGCCCAACTGCTCGCCGAGTTGTAGGGCCTCGTGGCCTGTCGGTCCGATCGGCCCGTAGTACCCCCGTACGAGAGGGACGGGCGGCGAACCGGAACCCGGGTATGACGCCACCGGGCCGGTCCGCTGCCTACCCTGATGCGGCCATGACCACATCCCCGCCCCGCCCGCAGCCCGCCGCCGACGGCCTGGTGAGCGCCGCCCGCCGCAATCTGCGCGAGATCGTCCACGGGCTCTCCCATCCGTCCCATCCCCCGGTCCCTCCCCTGGCGGACGCGCGCAAACGGTGGCGGAGGCTGCTGCCGTACGTGGTGGTCTTCGCCCTCGCGGCGATCTTCCTCCCGATCACGATCAATGTGCTGACCAATGAGTACGGCGTGGTCGACGGGCTCGCGGGCCTCCTGGCCGTCACCCAGACGGTGCCGCTCCTGATGCTGGCGCACCGCCCGCTGCAGGCGTGGTGGATCATCTTTCCCGCCGACATCCTGGGGGCGCTGGTACTGCTCGTGTACCCGGACCCGCCGCAGGGCATCTGGCCGTGGCCGCCGCCCACGCTGATCTGCTACCTCTTCCTGATGCTGGCGGTGGCCCTGCGCGAGACCCGGCGGACCGTGGTCTCCGTGTGGGCGCTGACGGCCGCGGCGAGCCTGGTCCTGCACCTGACCACCACGGACCGCAGCAACGGCACCTCGGCACTGCTCCCGGCGCTCGGCGCCGTGCTCATGGTGATCGGTGCGGTGATACGGGAACGGGGCGACGCACAGCGCCGACTCGCCGAGCAGGAGACCATCAGCGAGGCCGAGCGGGCGCAGCGCACGCTGCTGGAGGAGCGCACCAGGATCGCCCGTGAGCTGCACGACGTGGTCGCGCACCACATGTCCGTGATCACGGTCCAGGCCGACTCCGCGCCCTACCGGATCAGCGGGCTGTCCGAGCAGGCGCGCGAGGAGTTCGGGGTGATCGCGGCGAGCGCGCGGGAGTCGCTGACGGAGATGCGGCGGCTGCTCGCGGTGCTGCGCAGCGACGGCACGGAGGGCGAGCGGGCACCGCAGCCGGGGCTCGACCGGGTGCAGCAGCTGGTGGAGGCGACGGTACGGGCGGGGCTGCCGGCCGAGCTGTCGCTCTCCGCTCAACTGCCGGACGTACCGCAGGCGGTGGATGTGTCGGCGTACCGGATCGTGCAGGAGGCACTGGCGAACGTGATCCGGCACGCGCCCGGTGCGCGGACCCGGATATCGATCACGTCCGACGGCGCGCATCTGACCGTCCTGGTGGTCAACGACCGGGCGGAACAGCCCGATTCGCCGCTGGAGACGACCGGGACGGGGCACGGCCTGGTCGGTATGCGCGAACGCGTACGGTTGACGGGCGGCACGCTGGACACCGGACCGCTGCCCGACGGCGGCTTCCGGGTGGCCGCGCGACTGCCCCTGACCCCTGTTACGCCCAAGGCCTCGGAGGACTCTTGACCATCCGCGTGATCATCGTCGACGACCAGGCCATGGTGCGGGCGGGGTTCGCGGCGCTGCTCTCGGCGCAGAGCGACATCGATGTGGTCGGCGAGGCACCGGACGGACGCCAGAGCATCGATGTCAGCAGGCGCGTCCACCCGGACGTGGTCCTGATGGATGTCCGGATGCCCGAGATGGACGGCCTGGCGGCGGCCCGCGAGCTGCTGAACCCGCCGGTGGGGGTGGTGCACCGGCCGAAGGTCCTGATGCTCACCACGTTCGACGTGGACGACTACGTGTACGAGGCGCTGCGCGCCGGGGCGTCCGGCTTCCTGCTGAAGGACGCGCCGCCCGCGGATCTGATCTCGGCGGTGCGGGTGGTCGCGGCGGGCGAGGCGCTGCTCGCGCCGTCCGTGACACGCCGTCTGATCGCGGACTTCGCCCGGCAGGGCCCGACCGGGGCCACCCGGAGCGGCCAGTCACTGCGGCTGAACGGGCTGACTCCGCGCGAGACGGAGGTGCTGGAGCTGATCGCGCGGGGCCTGTCCAACCAGGAGATCGCGAGGAAGCTGGTGCTGGCCGAGCAGACGGTGAAGACGCACATCGGCCGGGTGCTGGCCAAGCTGGACCTGCGGGACCGGGCGCAGGCGGTGATCTTCGCGTACGAGGCGGGAGTGGTGGTGCCCGGCGAGGGGTGATGTCGTTTCCTTTATCCGCCTTCCATCCCCCGGCACCCGTTCCCCACAGCATCTACTTATCGAAGACAAACAAAATGTGGTTGTCATCCAGGTACTTGATATCGATCTCGCAGCCTTTCTGCACCTTCGACGAGTAGAAGGCGGAAATGGTGTCACTGCCTTCCACCTGCTTGACCACACCGTCCTCGCGCCAGGAAAGCCGGTATTTTATATTGGCGGATCCGCCGTCATTCGAACTGATGTAACGGACGTCCTCCACCAGGGCCCGGATATCCCGCCCCTTCGACCGAATCTCCTGGTCGCGGTGAAAAAGATGGACGATATAGGCAATACCGCCCACTATGAGAACGGCGGAAATAATGACAACAAATATCACGGATGCACCCCTCGCATAAGCATTGCCATACCGTAGACCGACGCCCCCGGGGGGGGAGGCGAACCGGCAGGCTTTCGAATCCTCCGGTACCCGTCTGCCCGGACCCCCTACGCCCTACCCCGGTATGACCTGGCACTTGGCCCCCTGGTGTGACGTCCCCGGGCCCGCCCTCTCCCTACCTTCCTCTCCGTCGCGCCGCATGGCGTGCGGGAGCCGGATCAGCCGGAGAGGGAGGACGACGGGATGCGCCGTTACGCGAGGACCCTGGTCGCCGTCGCACTGGCCACCACCGTGGTGACGGGGACGGCCGGGTGGGCGTCCGAGAATGCCCAGCAGGCCCTCACCGGGCCGCCCCCGGGCATCGCGGCCTGGCGCGCGGATCACGCGCTGGGGCGGGAGCTGCCCGATCCCGGGCGGAGCACACCGGCCGAAGTGGGCCAGTTCTTCCGGGGGTTGACCGAGGCGCAGCAACAGGCCCTGGTCGTACGCCATCCGCTCGTCGTCGGCAATCTGGACGGTGCCCCGGTCGAGTTGCGCTACCGGGCCAACGCCCTTTCCCTGCGGGCCGGTCACGATCCCCGGTACGCCCGCCTCGGAGAGGGCCGCGGGCGACAGATCCTCGCGTTCGACCCGCGCGGACGCGGTCAGGTCGCCGAGGTCTTCGGGGACCTGCGCACCGCGCGTCATGTCGCGGTCGTGGTGCCGGGCTCGGACATCGACGCCGGAACCTTCGACCGTACGAAGGATGTGTACGGCACTCCGGCCGGCATGGCGAAGGCCCTGTACGCCCGCACCGGGCCCGGCAGTGCCGTCATCGCCTGGGCCGGGTACACCACCCCCGTGGGCCTCGGCATCGATGCCGCGACGGGCTCGCTCGCCGAGGCGGGGGCGGACCGGCTGGCCCGGTTCACGGACGGCCTCGCGGCCGACGGCGTGCCCGCGCCCGCCGTGTTCTGCCACAGCTACGGCTCCGTCGTGTGCGGGCTCGCCGCGTCCCGGCTGCGCGCCACGGATCTGGTCGTCCTCGGCTCGCCCGGGATGCGCGCGGACGACGTCGGCGATCTGCGCACCGGCGCCCGGGTCTGGGCCGCGAAGGACGCCACGGACTGGATCGGCAAGGTGCCGAACGTCGAGGTGGCGGGGCTCGGCCACGGCCCCGACCCGGCCGCCCCGGAGTTCGGCGCACGCCGCGTCCCGGCCGACGACGCCCACGGGCACACCGGCTACTTCGCCCCGGGCACGGACTCGCTCCGCGCCTTCGCCGCGATCACCGAGGGGAAGGCGCGGTGAGCCACGACCAGGAGGCGCGGTGAGTCCGGGACGGAGGCGCGGTGAGCCCGGGGCGGCTGCCCCGCCCCGGGCCGGCTACTCGCGCGCGGCGGACGTCGAGCTCATGTCCGGGTACCGGTCCCCGGCCACCAGTCCCGCGATCGGCTCCAGCTGTGCCAGCTCCCCGTCGGTCAGCGTGAGCCGGGTGGCGGCCACGTTCTCCAGCAGCCGGCTGCTCTTGCGGGTGCCCGGGATCGGCACCACGGTCAGCCCGTGCACCTGGGCCCGCTGCTGCACCCAGGCGAGCGCCACCTGAGCGGCCGACGCACCGTGCGCCGCCGCGATCTTGTGGACGGGATCCAGCAGGGCGGCGTTCCTCTTCGCGTTGTCGCCGGTGAAGCGGGGCTGGAACTGCCGGAAGTCGCCCTCCGACAGCTCCTTGGAAGCGTCCGTGAACGCCCCGGTCAGGAACCCCCGGCCGAGCGGCGAGTACGGCACGAAGGTCACCCCGAGCTCGACGGCGGCCGGTACGGCGCTGCGCTCGACGTCCCGGCTGAAGAGCGACCACTCGGACTGGAGGGCCGCGATCGGGTGCACCGCGTACGCCTCGCGCAGCTCCGCGCCGGTCACCTCGCTCAGCCCGAGCTGCTTGACCTTGCCCTGCTGGACCAGCTCGGCCATCGCGCCGACGGACTCGGCCAGCGGGACGCCCGGGTCGCGGCGGTGCATGTAGTAGAGGTCGATGACCTCGGTGTTCAGCCGTCGCAGGCTGTCCTCGACAGCCTGACGGATGTACGCGGGGTCGTTGCGCACTCCCCGGTAGCGCGGGTCGTCGCCCTTGCGCTCTATGGCGAACTTCGTGGCGAGCGTGATCTCGTCCCGGTGCGCCCCGACGAACGGGGCGAGGAAGGTCTCGTTGGCGCCGAGGCCGTACACGTCCGCGGTGTCGAAGAGGGTGACGCCCGCCGCCAGCGCCGTCTCCAGCGTCTCGCGGGCGGAAGGTTCATCGGTGTCGCCGTAGAACTCGCTCATGCCCATGCAGCCGAGTCCCTGCACGCCGACCTGCGGGCCGCCGTTGCCGAGCTCGACGGTGGTGATCTTGTCGTCAGACATCAGGCACTGGGCCTTTCCGGCGCCCGTCGGGCGCTCGCATAGAAGTCGATCTTGTGGTCGAGCACGGCCAGGGTGTCCTGGAGCTCCGCGATCCGCGTCCTCACGTCGCGGCGGGTCGCCTCCAGCAGCTCCTGCCGTTCCTCGAAGGTGTGCTCGCCCTCGCGCAGCAGCTCCGCGTACCGGACCATGTCGGCGACCGGCATCCCGGTCAGCCGCAGCTTGCCGACGAAGGCCAGCCAGTCCAGATCGCGGTTGGTGAAACGGCGCTGGCCGGTGTGGGACCGGTCGACATGCGGCATCAGCCCGATCCGCTCGTACCAGCGCAGGGTGTGCGCGGTGAGCCCGGTGAAGGCCGCGACCTCACTGATGGTGTACCGGTCCTGACCCTCGGGACGCGGATGCGCCTGCGGGGCCGAGGCGCAGACGTCCACCTTCGTCGAAGTGCTCTCCATCACCGTCATGCCCTCCACGCTAGAACCTTGGAGTGCACTCGAAGCAAGCGCAACCGGGGACGGGTTTAGGCTCGTACGCATGCACAGCCTGGCAATGATCGACAACTGGCCCGTCCCCACCGCGGCGGCTGCCGTCGTACGAGCGGACGGCACCGTTCTCGGTACGCACGGCCCGACCGCGCACCGTTTCCCGCTCGCCTCCGTCACCAAGCCGATTGCGGCCTACGCGGCGCTGGTGGCGTACGAGGAGGGCGCGGTCGAGCTCGACGAGCCGGCCGGGCCGGAGGGGTCCACCGTCCGGCACCTGCTCGCGCACACCAGCGGGCTCGCCTTCGACGAGCACCGCGCGACGGCCGCGCCCGGCACCCGCCGGCTCTACTCCAACGCGGGCTTCGAGGTGCTCGGCGACCACATCGCCAAGGCCACCGACATCCCGTTCCCCGAGTACGTGCGCCAGGCGGTGCTGGAACCGCTCGGGATGACGGCGACCGCGGTGGACGGCTCGCCCGCCAAGGACGGCGTCTCGACCGTCGACGACCTCGTACGGTTCGCGGCGGAGGTGCAGGTGCCCCAGCTGCTCGACCCGCACACGGTGCTGGCCGCGCAGACCGTCGTACACCCGGGCCTGAAGGGCGTACTGCCGGGCTACGGCCACCAGAACCCCAACGACTGGGGGCTCGGCTTCGAGATCCGCGACTCCAAGTCGCCGCACTGGACGGGCACTTCCTCGTCACCCGCGACCTTCGGGCACTTCGGGCAGTCGGGCACGTTCCTGTGGATCGACCCGGTCGCGGGCGCGGCGTGCATCGCCCTCACCGACCGCGCCTTCGGCCCGTGGGCGGCAGAGGTGTGGCCGCCGTTCACGGACGCGGTGCTCGCGGAGCTCCGCTCCGGTCACTGAGAGAGATCATCCGTCGGCCGCCTTCGCGGCCAGGCACTCGAACCACACCGTCTTGCCGCGCCCGTCCCGGCGCGGCTCGACGCCCCATCTGTCGGTGAGCGCGGCGACCAGCAGCAACCCCCGCCCGCCCTCGTCGAGTTCGTCCCCCACGACCATCCTCGGCACGTCCGGACAGTCGTCCGCGACCTCGACGCGCACACCCCCGGCCGGGAGCAGGAAGATGAACGTCTGACAGCGACGGCCGGGCACGTGCCGCACCACGTTCGCGATCAGCTCGGTCAGCGCCAACTCCGCCGCGTCGGCCAGGTCGAGGAGTTCCCAGCCGGTGAGGTAGAGGTGCAGGATGCGGCGCAGATGCCGTGCGGAGTGCTCACCCACCGCGAAGTCGGCGTGATAGGTCGGTTCCACGCTGTCCGGTGGCGGAGCAGTTACGTGATTCATGTCACCAGCGTGCAGCGGTTTGGTTACGCTCGGCTACGTACGGAAACGAACGCCGCGAGGCGTTGAACGCCGGAGGTGCCCCGCCGTGGCCAACATCCATACGCTCGACCCGAGCGCATCCCCACTGGATTACTACGGCTGGGAGTTGCGCCGCCAGAGAGAGGCCCACGGCCTCAAACAAGGTCAGCTCGGCGACATCATCTTCTGCACCGGTTCCCTCATCGGTCAGATCGAGACCGCGAAGAAGGTGCCCACCCGCGACTTCTCCGAGCGCGTGGACGCGGCACTCGGTACGGACGGCGTGTTCTCCCGCCTTGTCGGTCTGGTCCTGCGCAGCCAGCTGCCGACCTGGTTCCAGCCGTACGCGGACATGGAGTCCCGCGCGACGTACATCTCCACGTACCAGGCGCAGTTGGTCTACGGGCTGTTACAAACAGAGGAGTACGCGCGTGCGGTGCTAGCCACCGGCCTGCCTGAAGATCTCGAAGGACTGGTGGCTGCTCGTATGGAGCGCCAACGCATCTTGGAACGGAAACAGCCGCCGCTCACCGTAGCGATTCTCGACGAGGCCGCACTGTACCGGCCGATTGGCGGCCCCGAGGTCATGCGGAACCAACTTGCCCGCCTGTTGGACCGCACCAATCGCCGCTGGACGGAAATCCAGGTGCTGCCCTTCGCGGCTGGTGAACACGCCAGCCTGGATGGGTCCTTCACCCTCATGCGCTTCGACAAGGACCCGGACATCATCTACACGGAGGACCTCATCTCCGGGCATATGACCGCCTGCCCCGACACCATTCGGGAAGCCGCGCTCCGATACGCTCGCTTGCAGGCCGCTGCCCTCTCCGTCGAGGCGTCGGCGGCGTTGATCGCCCGCGTGATGGAGGAGCGTTATGGGAACCAGCCGCGACTTGAAGAACGCGCAGTGGCGTAAGTCCAGTTACAGCGGAAACACCGGCGGCGACTGTGTCGAGTGCACCGTCACCGGCGGTGCCGCATGGCGCAAGTCCAGTTTCAGCGGAAGCACCGGCGGCGAGTGCCTCGAAGTAATCGACGGCCTCCCCTGCTCCGTACCCGTCCGCGACAGCAAGAACCCCGACGGGCCGGTCCTGATGATCGGGGCCGCCGCCTGGCGGTCCTTCGTGGACGGGCTCGTCTGACACCGCCGCGACACATCCGTACGGCCCAGGGGGTCGGGGACGACTGGCCGTCGTCCCCGGCCCCCTTCGTCAGACGAGCGGTTCGATCATTGTGTGTGCGGGGAACTCCCTCGCGTCCGGGCTCCTCTCCGGCGTACGCGCGCGAGCGGAATCGCGGGTGCCGCCGCCGAGGGCGCGGTCGGAGTCGCGTGCGCGCATCAGAAGCCTTCCGGAGGGGTGCACGGGGTTCATCCCCTCCATGACTACGTGGAACACGCGGTGCGGGCCAGGTACACGAGGGCAGAATCGGCCGGCTCGCCGGACCGACACCCATGGCCGACGTGACCGCTCGACGCATCCTGTGCGGGACGGGGTCCGGCAGCCCGGGAACCCGCTACCCTCCTCGGCCATGGCCGACATAGTCCGCGCTACCGCCGCCGACGTCCCCGCGCTCGCCTCCGTGCTCGCCGGCGCCTATGCCGAGGACCCCGTCTGGACGTGGCTGATGCCTCGCGACCGGGACCGGCGGCTGCGGCTGCTGTTCACCGCGCACCTGGCCCAGCAGATCCCGGCCGGCCGGGTGTGGACCGACCCGGAGCGCACGGTCGCGGCGGTGTGGGCGGAGCCCGGGAAGTGGAAGCTGCCGGTGACGTACCTGCTGCGCAACGCGGGCCCGCTCCTGCGGGCGGGACGGGCTCAACTCCCGCGTACCGCCGGGAGGTTGTTCACCATGGAGCATCGCCATCCGGCCGGTCCCGAGCACTGGTACGTCGAGTACATCGGCACCCGCGCGGACGCGCGCGGCACGGGGCGCGGGGCGCGGGTGCTCGGCGGGCTGCTGGAGCGGGCGGACGCGGACGGGCGGCCGGTCTTCCTGGAGTCCAGCAACCGCCGCAATCTCACCTTCTATCAGCGGCACGGCTTCGCCGTGCACGAGGAGATGACGTTCCGCGCCGGGCCGCCGATGTGGTCGATGTGGCGCCGGGACGACGGCCGCCAGGGTCTGTCCGACCCTGATCCGCCGGACAGCCCTTAGGCCGACAGGGCCCAGGTCAGGCCGACAGTTCCCAGATCAGCACCTCGGCCGTTCCGGCCGCCACCAGCTCCAGCCCCTCCTCGCCGGTGATCCGCACCGAGTCGCCCGGCTCCAGTTCCTCGTCGCCGATCCGTACGCCCCCGGCCACCACATGGACGTACACCCGCGCCGCGTTGGGCACCGCCGCGCGCTCCCCCGCGCCCAGCCTGCGCACATGCAGCATCGCACCGGCCGCCGGGAGGGCGTACGGGGTGGAGTCGGCGACGCCGGGGACGATCGTGTACGAGGGTTCGCCGCCCGGTTCGAGCGGGGCCAGCCACATCTGAACGAACGTCAGCGGATCGTCGCCGTCGTTGCGTTCGACATGGCGCACGCCGGAGGCGGCACTGAGGTGCTGGAGGTCACCGGGCCGTACGACCGTGGCGTGACCGGTGGAGTCGCGGTGGGTCAGCTCGCCCTCGACGACCCAGGTGACGATCTCCGTATGGCTGTGGGGGTGTTCGTCGAAACCCGCGCCGGGCGCCAGCCGCTCCGCGTTGCAGGCCAGGATCGCGCCGAAGCGCAGATTGTCCGGGTCGTAGAAGCTGCCGAAGGAGAAGGCGTGCCGGGACAGGATGCCGGCGTCCTGGTCCCCGCCCAGGAAACGGTCTTCGGCGCGGTGTACGGAAATCACCTGCCCACGGTAGCCGGGCGCGGCGCCCCCGCGACCCGCGCGCCGCTACCCGCCGGTACGACCCGCGGTCGCCCCGGCCCACCGTGCCCGTGGTCCGATAAGGCAATCTTGTCTCCGTGCCCCGACCCGATCCTGAGCATCCCGATGCGAACGCCGCCCACCTGCATGCCGCGACCCTGAAACGCCTGGAACAGTCCTCCGGCCGGCTCGCCGCGAACGCGATTGCCCGCATGGACGAGTCGCTGCCGTGGTACCGGGCGATGCCACCGGAGAACCGGTCCTGGATCGGCCTGGTGGCCCAGGCCGGTATCGCGGCGTTCACCGAGTGGTTCCGGCATCCGGAGACCCCGCAGGCCATCTCCACCGATGTGTTCGGCACGGCTCCGCGCGAGCTGACCCGGGCGATCACCCTGCGGCAGACCGTCGAGATGGTGCGGACGACGATCGAGGTCATGGAGGCCGCGATCGAGGAGGTCGCCGCGCCCGGCGACGAGTCGGTGCTGCGCGAGGCGCTGCTCGTCTACGCCCGGGAGATCGCCTTCGCGACCGCCCAGGTGTACGCGCAGGCCGCCGAGGCGCGCGGCGCCTGGGACGCCCGGCTGGAATCGCTCGTGGTGAACGCGGTGCTGTCCGGCGAGGCCGACGAGGGCGCCGTGTCACGCGCCGCGGCGCTCGGCTGGAACTCCCCCGAGCACGTCTGCGTGGTGCTCGGCACCGCCCCGGACGGCGACAGCGAGCTGACCGTGGAGGCGATCAGGCGGGCCGCCCGGCACGCGAAGCTCCAGGTGCTGACCGGAGTGCTCGGCAACCGCCTGGTCGTCATCGCGGGCGGCAGCGACAACCCGCTGCATGTCGCGAAGGCGCTGATCGGCCCGTACGCGGCGGGGCCCGTCGTCGCCGGGCCCGTGGTGCCCGACCTGCTGGCGGCCACCCGGTCCGCGCAGGCCGCCGCCGCCGGACTCAAGGCGTGCGGTGCCTGGCAGGACGCCCCGCGGCCGGTGCTCGCCGACGATCTGCTGCCGGAGCGCGCGATGGCGGGCGACCCCGCCGCACGGGACCAATTGGTGGAGGAGATCTACAGACCGCTGGAAGAAGCGGGCTCCGCGCTCCTGGAAACGCTGAGCGTGTATCTGGAGCAGGCGAGCAGCCTGGAAGGCGCGGCCAGGATGCTCTTCGTCCACCCGAACACCGTGCGCTACCGGCTCCGACGTGTGACAGACGTCACCGGATGGTCACCGTCCGACGTTCGCTCGGCGTTCACGCTGCGGATCGCCCTGATCCTGGGGCGCTTGGCCGCGAGAGATCCTCAGTCCTAGACTTTTGTCGGACATCAACAATTCCCCATACGGTTCTTCGTCCCTGTCCCCACGGGTGTTCCGGACCGTTCACAAGAGAGAGTGTGAGTGTGCTCGTACTCGTCGCTCCCGGCCAAGGCGCTCAGACGCCCGGCTTCCTGACTCCCTGGCTCGACCTCCCCGGTGCCGCCGACCGCATCGCGGCCTGGTCCGACGCCATCGGGCTCGACCTCGCCCACTACGGCACCAAGGCCGACGCGGACGAGATCCGTGACACCTCGGTGGCGCAGCCGCTGCTGGTGGCCGCAGGTCTGCTGTCCGCCGCCGCGCTCGACGCGTCGCCGAACGTCGTCGCAGGTCACAGCGTTGGCGAGATCACTGCCGCAGCCCTCGCCGGAGTCATCGGCGACGAGGCCGCGCTGCGTCTCGTACGGACCCGTGGGCTCGCCATGGCCGAGGCCGCGGCGGTCACCGAGACCGGCATGGCGGCGCTGCTGGGCGGCGACCCGGACGTGTCGGTCGCGCACCTGGAGAAGCTCGGACTGACCCCGGCGAACGTCAACGGGGCCGGCCAGATCGTCGCCGCGGGCACCGCCGCGCAGATCGCCGCGCTGGTCGAGGACAAGCCCGAGGGCGTGCGCCGCGTGGTGCCCCTCAAGGTCGCCGGCGCCTTCCACACGAGCCACATGGCCCCCGCCGTCGACCGGCTGCGCGAGGCCGCCGCGGAGCTGACGCCCGCCGATCCGACCGTGACATATGTCTCGAACGCCGACGGGAAGGCCGTCGCCACCGGCGACGAGGTCATCTCCCGGCTGGTCGGCCAGGTGGCCAACCCGGTCCGCTGGGACCTCTGCATGGAGACCTTCAAGGAGTTGGGCGTCACGGCTCTCATCGAGGCCTGCCCCGGTGGCACCCTCACGGGTCTCGCCAAGCGCGCGCTGCCCGGTGTCCGGACACTCGCGCTCAAGACCCCCGACGACCTCGACGCGGCCCGCGCGCTCATCTCCGAGCACGCAGACGCCTAAGGAGCCCGAGAGAATGTCGAAGATCAAGCCCAGCCAGGGCGCCCCGTACGCACGGATCATGGGTGTCGGTGGCTACCGCCCGACCCGTGTCGTGCCCAACGAGGTGATCCTCGAAACGATCGACTCGTCCGACGAGTGGATCCGTACGCGCTCCGGCATCGCCACCCGCCACTGGGCCTCCGAGGGGGAGACCGTGGCCGCGATGTCCGTCGAGGCGTCCGGCAAGGCCATCGCGGACTCCGGGATCAGGCCCGATCAGATCGGCGCCGTGATCGTCTCCACCGTCTCGCACTTCAAGCAGACCCCGGCCATCGCGACCGAGATCGCCCACCTGGTCGGCGCGGGCAAGCCCGCCGCCTTCGACATCTCGGCCGGCTGCGCGGGCTTCGGCTACGGGCTGACCCTCGCCAAGGGCATGGTCGTCGAGGGTTCGGCTGAGTACGTGCTCGTCATCGGCGTGGAGCGGCTCAGCGACCTCACCGACAAGGAGGACCGCGCGACGGCCTTCCTCTTCGGCGACGGCGCCGGTGCGGTCGTCGTCGGCCCCTCCACGGTGCCGGCCATAGGCCCCACCATCTGGGGCTCCGAGGGCGACAAGTCCGAGACCATCAAGCAGACCGTGGCGTGGGACGAGTTCCACGCCGAGCGCCCGGAGAAGTTCCCGGCCATCACGCAGGAGGGCCAGGCGGTGTTCCGCTGGGCCGTCTTCGAGATGGCGAAGGTCGCCCAGCAGGCGCTGGACGCGGCCGGGATCGCCCCGGAAGACCTGGACGTCTTCATTCCGCACCAGGCCAACATGCGGATCATCGACTCGATGGTGAAGACCCTGAAGCTGCCGGAGAACGTCACCGTCGCGCGCGACGTGGAGACCACCGGCAACACCTCCGCCGCCTCGATTCCGCTCGCTATGGAGCGGCTTCTGGCGACCGGTCAGGCGAAGAGCGGCGACACCGCGCTCGTCATCGGCTTCGGGGCGGGTCTCGTCTACGCCGCGACGGTCGTTACCCTCCCCTAGGCACACCAGGCCTTTTAGGCCCGGACGTCCGAACCCTGCAGATAAACACCGAAGGAGCGCCAACATGGCCGCCACTCAGGAAGAGATCGTCACCGGTCTCGCCGAGATCGTCAACGAGATCGCCGGGATCCCGGTCGAGGACGTCCAGCTGGACAAGTCCTTCACCGACGACCTGGACGTCGACTCGCTGTCCATGGTCGAGGTCGTCGTCGCCGCCGAGGAGCGCTTCGACGTGAAGATCCCCGACGAGGACGTCAAGAACCTCAAGACCGTCGGCGACGCTGCCGACTACATCCTCAAGCACCAGGGCTGATCAGGCCTGCTCCTGTGTCGCCACCCGGCGGTGGCGCCGCTGATTCACGACCCTCTACACGTGGAGAAGATTTTCCAGTGAACTCGACCAATCGCACCGTGGTCGTCACCGGTATCGGCGCAACCACTCCGCTGGGTGGCGACACGGCGTCGACCTGGGAAGGTCTGATGGCCGGTCGTTCCGGCATCAAGCCTCTCGAGGGCGAACGTTTCGCCGAACTGCCCGTCCGGATCGCCGCCCTCGCGGCCGTCGACCCGGGCGACGTCCTGCCCCGCCCGCTCGCCCGCAAGCTGGACCGCTCGGCGCAGTTCGCGCTGATCGCGGCCCGTGAGGCCTGGGCGGACGCCGGTTTCACCGGCAAGGCCGGTGAGGACGAGAAGATCCAGCCCGAGCGGCTGGGCTCGGTCATCGCCTCCGGTATCGGTGGCGTGATCACCCTGCTCGACCAGTACGACGTGCTCAAGGAGAAGGGCGTACGCCGCGTCTCCCCGCACACCGTGCCCATGCTCATGCCCAACGGCCCGGCGGCCAACGTCGGCCTGGAGGTCAACGCCCAGGCCGGTGTCCACACCCCGGTCTCCGCCTGCGCCTCGGGCGCCGAGGCGATCGGGTACGCCGTCGAGATGATCCGCACCGGCCGCGCCGATGTGGTCCTCGCCGGTGGCACCGAGGCGGCGATCCACCCGCTGCCGATCGCCGCGTTCGCCAACATGATGGCGATGTCCAAGAACAACGAGGAGCCCGAGAAGGCCTCCCGTCCGTACGACACCGGCCGGGACGGCTTCGTCCTCGGCGAGGGCGCCGGGGTCGTCGTCCTGGAGTCCGCGGAGCACGCCGCCTCGCGTGGCGCCAAGATCTACTGCGAGGTGCTGGGCCAGGGCCTGTCCGCGGACGCCCACCACATCGCGCAGCCGGAGCCGACCGGGCGCGGCATCGCCGCCGCGATGCAGAACCTGCTGGACCAGACGGACCTCAAGGCGTCCGAGGTCGTGCACCTCAACGCGCACGCCACGTCGACGCCGCAGGGCGACGTCGCGGAGCTGAAGGCTCTGCGCAAGGTCCTCGGTGACGACCTCGACCATGTCGCGATCTCCGCGACGAAGTCGATGACCGGTCATCTCCTCGGTGGCGCGGGCGGCATCGAGACCGTCGCGACGGTCCTGGCGCTGTACCACCGGATGGCTCCGCCGACGATCAACGTGGAGCACCTCGACGAGGCCGTGGAGGCGGACATCGTGCGCGACAAGCCTCGGCCGCTGCCGGAGGGTTCGATCGCCGCGATCAACAACTCGTTCGGATTCGGCGGGCACAACGTGGTGCTGGCGTTCCGTAGCGTCTGACCCGCGGTCCGCGGTTCCGGTACGACGATGCCGCCTTCCCCTGCGTGGGGAGGCGGCATCGTCCGTCACATGGGGCGTTCCGGCCGCTTCCCGAGCCGGGGCTCCGCCCCGGCAAGATCAGGCCCCTCCAGCGATTGAGAAGCGGGGGTACGGGGGCAGCGCCCCCGATTCGCGAAGGTCACACCACCTGGTGCAGCCAGCGCACCGGCGCGCCCTCGCCCGCGTGGCGGAAGGACTCCAGCTCGTCGTCCCACGGCTTGCCGAGCAGTTTGGCGATCTCGGCCTCCAGGTCGGTCTCGCCCCGCACCGACCGGGCCAGCGCCGCCCGCAGCCGGTCCTCGGGCACCAGGATGTCGCCGTGCATGCCGGTGACGGCGTGGAAGATGCCGAGGCCGGGCGTGGAGCTGTAGCGCTCGCCCTCCGACGTGGGGCTCGGCTCCGCCGTCACCTCGAAGCGCAGCAGGTCCCAGCCCCGCAGCGCGGAGGCCAGCTTGGACGCCGTGCCGGGGCGGGCCTGCCAGGAGAACTCGGACCGCCAGGTGCCGGGCGCGGCAGGCTGTCTGATCCAGTCCAGTTGGACCCGCACACCGAGGACACCGCCCACCGCCCACTCGACATGGGGGCAGAGCGCGCGCGGTGCGGAGTGAACGTACAGAACTCCACGTGTCGTCACCGGGACCTCCAGTGTGGGACGAAGTTCGCCTTCCCCAGCGGCCTCGCGCCCGTACCGTCTCTTCTCGGCCGGATCCCGAGGTTGTCATCAGTAAACAGCATCGGGGTGAAACTCCTGAAAAGGGGAAGTATGTGACGTGATGTGATTTCCCGAAAGCCACCCGAGTGGAGCCGGGCGGGTGGAAAGCGCCGCTGGTTCGACGAGGAAAAGCTACCGCGCGGCGGGGGCCCAGGTGTGACGTACGGTCGGTCCCGGGCCCATCATTCGCTCAGCTTTCACCCGCCAGGGCGGCCGGGCCTTCCGACCGGTGCCACCAGGGGTTGCCGGGGGCATAACCGAGGGGACCAAGGGATGCAGGATCGTTCCGCCCGCCACCGTTCGCGTACCGCGGCCGCTGTCCTGGCGGCGGTCTCACTGCTCGGCACGGCCGCTCTGACCGGGTGCGACTCCGGCCAGGAGGGGACGACGAAGGGGGCGGCGGCGCAGCCGTCCGCCCGGCCCGGCCCGGTCTGGGACCGCGAGCCGGATTCGGTGGCCGCCGTCGGCGACTCCATCACCCGCGGTTTCGACGCCTGTTCGGTGCTGGCGGACTGCCCGGAAGTGTCCTGGGCGACCGGCACGGACAGCGGGGTGCGCAGCCTCGCCGTGCGGCTGCTCGGTGAGTCGGGGGCCGCCTCGCACAGCTGGAACCACGCCGAGACGGGGGCCAGGGTCGCGCAGCTGCCGGAGCAGATGGCGCTGGCCGCGAAGGAGAAACCCGATCTGGTGACGGTGATGATCGGCGCCAATGACGCCTGCCGGGACTCCGCGCGGTACATGACGCCGGTGGCTGATTTCCGCGCATCGTTCGAGGCGTCGATGCGTCAGCTGCGGGCCGGGGCGCCCAAGGCGCAGGTGTATGTGTCGAGCGTGCCGGATCTCAAGCGGCTCTGGTCGACGGGGCGCGGCAACGCGCTGGGCAAGCAGATCTGGAAGCTGGGGATCTGCCGGTCGATGCTGGGCGACGCGGACGACATGGGCGCGCAGGCGGCGGCCCGGCGCGCGTCGGTGCAGGACCGGGTCGTGGCGTACAACAAGGTGCTCCGGGAGGTCTGTGCGAAGGACCTGCGCTGCCGTTACGACGGCGGGGCGGTCTTCGACTACCCGTTCACCGGCAGGCAGCTCAGCCAGTGGGACTGGTTCCATCCGGGGCGCGACGGGCAGGCGAGGCTGGCGGAGATCGCGTACCGCAATGTCACCGCCGCCCGGCCTCCGGCGTAGGGTCCGTGATCATGGTCACTGGTTCGGGAACGGCGATACGTACGGAAGACTTCGGCACCCTCGCGGACGGCACCCCCGTGCACCGCTGGACGCTGGAACGGGACGGTACGCGCGTGCGCGTACTGACGTACGGCGGCATCGTGCAGTCGGTCGAGGTGCCGGACCGGGACGGGGTGCGGGCGGGTGTCGCGCTCGGGCTGCCGGACCTCGCCGGGTACGAAACGTTCTCCGGCCCGTACTTCGGCGCGCTGGTCGGGCGGTACGCGAACCGGATCGGCGGTGCCCGGTTCGAGCTGGACGGGCGTACGCACCGGTTGACGCGGAACGAGGGGCGCAACCAGGTGCACGGCGGGGCCCGGGGCTTCGACAAGCGCGTGTGGCGGGCGCGGGAGGTGGCGGACGGTGTCGAGCTCTCGCTGGTCTCCGAGGACGGCGAGGAGGGCTTCCCGGGCCGTCTCGCGGTGTCGGCGGCCTACACCCTGGACGAGGGCGGGGCGCTGCGGATCGCGTACCGGGCGACGACCGACGCGCCGACGGTGCTGAACCTGACGAATCACACGTACTGGAACCTCGCGGGCGACGACAGCGCCAGCGCGCTCGGGCAGGTGCTGCGGATCGCGGCCGGGCGGATCACTCCGGCGGACGCCGAGTCGCTGCCCACGGGCGAGTTCCTGCCGGTGGACGGGACCCGGTTCGACTTCCGTGAGCCGGGGCCGGTCGGCGCGGGCTACGACCACAACTTCGTGCTGGACGGGGCGGGAACGGGCCCGGCGGCCGAGCTGTACGACGCGGCCTCGGGGCGCGTGCTGACCGTGACCACGACGGAGCCGGGGCTCCAGCTGTACACGGCGGACCACTTCGACGGGCGGCCGTTCGGCCCGTGCGCCGGGATCGCCCTGGAGACCCAGCACTTCCCCGACTCCCCGAACCGGCCCGCGTTCCCGAGCACGGTGCTGCGGCCGGGCGAGGAGTTCGTCTCGGCGACGGTGTACGGATTCACGGTGCGCTGACGGCGCGGCAGGGGGACGGGTAGGCTCCCGTCCCCCTGCCGTCCGGCCGCTACTCCTTGATGTCCACGGTGGCCGTCAGGCGTACGTCGCCGAGCGAGCGGGCCGCCTGCACCTCGTACCTGCCGGGGACCAGGACCCAGTCGTACGCCTCCTCGTCCCAGATCTCGTACCCGCGCCGCTCCAGCGCGATCACCGTCTCGGCGCTCTCGCCGGGCGCCGCCTCGACGCGGGCGAAACCGGCCAGCCAGCGGACCGGGCGTTCGGCGGTGTCGTCGCGGGGCGCGAGGTAGATCTGGACGGTCTCGGCGCCCGGCCGGGTGCCGGTGTTGCGGACGCGGACGGTGGCGGAGTCCGGGCCGGCCGTCAGGCTCTCGTACTCCCAGGTGGTGTAGCCGAGTCCGTGGCCGAAGGGGTACGCGGGCGCGGTGCCGGCCTTCTCCCAGGCCCGGTAGCCGACGAAGACGCCCTCGTCGTAGTGGAGTTCGCCGTCGGTGGGGGCGGTGTTCGAGACCGGGACGTCGGCGAGCGCGGCCGGCCAGGTGGTGGGGAGGCGCCCGCCCGGCTCCCCGGCGCCGAGCAGGACGTCCGCGAGGGCGTGGCCGGCCTCCTGGCCGGGGAACCAGCCGAGCAGCACGGCCGCGACCTCGTCGCGCCACGGGAGCTCCACCGGGGAACCGGAGTTGACGATCACGACGGTGTCCGGGTTGGCGGCGGCGACGGCCCGGACGAGGTCGTCCTGGTGGCCGGGGAGCCTGAGGTCGGTGCGGTCGAAGCCCTCGGACTCGACGCGCTCGGTGGTGCCGACGACGACGATCGCGGTGTCCGCGGCGCGGGCCGCCTCGACGGCCTCGGCGATCAGCTCCTGCGGGTCGCGGCGCGGGCCGAGGTGGCAGAAGGCGAACGAGACGCCGGGGATCGGCGCGTCGTCGCCCAGGGTCTCGGGGACCTGCCGCAGCGAGACCTGGACGGGCTCGCCCGCGGTGAGCGTGATCCGGCCGCGCTCCAGCGGGTTGCCGAAGAAGGCCTCGCCGGGGTCGTCGGAGCCGGTGACGCGGTGGATCCCGTCGTACAGGGTCTCGCCCGCGACGGTGAGGGTGAGCGCCCCGGTGCCGCGGGTGCCGAAGACGTGCTCGCCGCTGTCGCGCGGGACGAAGGTACCGGTGATCTCGACGCTGTGCAGCGTCGCGCGGGTGACTCCCTCGGGGAAGTCGTCGCCGATCCACTGGAGGGTGCCGCCCCGCAGCGGTGCGGAGCCGATGACGGTGCCGGTCTCGTCGTAGCAGACGGCCCTGAGCTCGAAGCCCTTCTCGGCAGGGGTGAGTTCGGTGTTGGGGTCGGCGCCGACGCGGAAGTCGACGACGCCCTCGGGGAGGGCGGCGAGGAGGCCGTCGAGCGGGCTGACGACGTGGGGCGGGAAGACCTGGGCGGAGCCGCCGCCCAGGACCCGGGCGTCCCGGGCGAGCGCCCCGCTGACCGCGACCCTGCGGACGGCCGCCGGGTCGATGGGGAGGGCGGCGCGTTCGTTGCGTACGAGCACGAAGGAGCGGCGGGCGATCTCGCGGGCCAGGGCGTCGCCGTCGACGGCATCGGGGCGGCCCGCCTCGTCGACGACGGGGGGTGCGCCGTCCAGGACGCCGACGCGGGCGGCCAGCCGCAGCACGTTGCGTACGGCGCCGTCGACGACGGACTCCTCGACCTCACCGGCCCGCACGGCGTCGGCGAGCGCCTTGCCGTAGACGGTCTTGGGGCCGGGCATCGCGACGTCGAGCCCGCCGTTGACGGCGGCGACGGTGGAGCGGGCGGCCAGCCAGTCGGAGACGATGTAGCCGTCGAAGCCCCATTCGCCGCGCAGCACCGCGTTCTGCAGGTAGTGGTGCTCGGTCATGGTGGCGCCGTTGACCTGGTTGTAGGCGGCCATGATGCCCCACGGGTGGGCGTTCTTGACGATCCGTTCGAACGGGGCGAGGTAGATCTCGCGCAGGGTGCGCGGGGCGACGATGTTGTCGACGGTGAAGCGGTCGGTCTCGGCGTCGTTGGCGACGAAGTGCTTGACGGTCGTGCCGACCCCGCCGTCCTGGACGCCGAGCACATAGCCGGTGCCGATCTCGCCGGTGAGGTACGGGTCCTCGCTGTACGTCTCGAAGTGGCGCCCGCCGAGCGGGGACCGGTGGAGGTTCACGGTCGGGGCGAGAAGGACGTGCACCCCCTTGCGGTGGGCCTCCTGGGCCAGCAGCCGGCCGACCCGGCGGGCCAGGGCCGGGTCCCAGGTCGCGGCCAGCGCGGTGGGCGAGGGCAGGGCGACGGACGGGTCGTCGGCGCTCCAGGCGACGCCCCGGACCCCGATCGGCCCGTCGGACATCACCAGTGAGCGCAGCCCGACGGCGGGGAGCGCGGGCAGCGACCACATGTCCTGGCCGGCCAGCAGCCGCGCCTTGTCGTCGAGCCCGAGTGCGGCGAGCGCCGCGTCGACCGCGGCCTCGCGGGCCGCATCGGGGTTGGTGGGTGTGGACGCGCCTGCCACGGCCGTACCTCCTCGTCGGAACCTGGACTGAATGCCTCCATACTGACTCCGCCACAGGTAGATCAGTAGGTTTCGTTACCACTCCGTGACATTCGGATGGCGTACGGTCCCCAGTGCAGGACCGATGGAGCGCCGAAAGGGGCCGGGGCGATGGTGCGGGCCAGGAGTACGGAGCGGCGGGCGGAGATCGTCCGGGCCACGCTCGAAGTGATCGCCGAGCGCGGCTACCGCGGCGCCTCGCTGAGCGCGGTCGCCGAGCGGGTCGGTCTCAGCCAGCAGGGGCTCCTGCACTACTTCCCGACCAAGGAGGCGCTGCTCGTCGCCGTGCTGGCGGAGCGCGACCAGTGGGACACCGGCGGCGGCACCCGGAGCGACGGCGTCTGGCGGATCGAGCTGCTGGCCTCGCTGGTGGAGTACAACGCGATGCGGCCCGGCATCGTCCAGACGTTCTCGGCCCTGCTCGGCGAGAGCGTGACGGAGGGACATCCGGCGCGGGAGTTCTTCACGCACCGCTACACCCAGGTCCGGTCGAGCATGGCGGCGATACTGCGCGCGGAGTACGGCGAACGGCTGCCGGGCGGGCTGACTCCGGAACGCGCGGCGCCGCTGCTCGTGGCGGTGCTGGACGGGCTCCAGTACCAGTGGCTGCTGGACCCGGATTCGGTGGACATGCCCGCGGCGTTCGGGGATTTCCTGGCGCTGTTGCAGCCGCCGGGACCGGGGGCTGCAAAGAACCCGCAATCATGACATGGCCTGCGGCGACGCAAGGCAGAACCTGATCGATGAGCGCCACCTGCGGGTGATTCCGGGCCGGTCTACGCGCGTCCGGGCGCAAGGCACCCTTCGGGGCGCCCCAGGGTTGCCGCATGACTACCGAGCCCGCCGGAACCTCCCCCGGCCTGCCCTCCCGCCGCACCCTGATCACGGGCGCCACCGCCGGTGCCGCCGCCCTTGCCGTCTCGGCCGCGACCGGCACCGCGAGCGCCGCCGCGCCCGGTGCCACCGGCTCCCCCGCCGCAGCCGGCACCGCGTTGGCTCCCGCGGCCACCGGCTCGGACTGGAACACCTGCCTGAACGTCGCCCGCGCCATCCTCGTACGCGACGAACAGGATCAGCCGCTGGTCCCCCACTACCGCGACATCCTGCTGTCCAAGGGCCTGCCGCGCAGCCGCAAGAGCCCCAAGAAGGTGCTGATCGTCGGCGCCGGCCCGGCCGGGCTCACCGCCGCCCATCTGCTCCGCAGCGCCGGGCACACCGTCACCGTCATCGAGGCCAACGGCAACCGCGTCGGCGGCCGGATCAAGACCTTCCGCAAGGGCGGCCACGAGAAGGCGAAGGCGCCGTTCGCGGACCCGAAGCAGAACGCCGAGGCCGGCGCGATGCGCATCCCCGACAGCCATCCGCTGGTCACCGGCCTCATGGATGGCTTCGGCCTGAAGCGCCGCCGCTTCTACCTGGTGGACGTCGACGCCGAGGGCCGGCCCGCCAACCGCACCTGGATCCATGTCAACGGCATCCGGATGCGCAAGGCCGACTACGCGCAGAAGCCCCAGGCGATCAACCGCTCGTTCGGGGTCCCCGCCGAGTTCGAGAACAAGACCGCCGCGTCGATCGTGCGGGACGCCTTCAAGCCCGTGCGGCAGGAGTTCGAGGGCAAGGAGGGCCGGGAGCTCGTCGAGGGCTGGGCACGGGTCATCCAGCGGTACGGGCACTGGTCGATGTTCCGCTTCCTGACCGAGGCGGCCAAGCTCGACGAGCGCACCATCGACCTCATCGGCACGGTCGAGAACCTCACGTCCCGGCTCCATCTCGCCTTTGTGCACAGCTTCATCGGGGCCTCCCTGATCAGCCCGGACACCGCGTTCTTCGAGCTGCCGGGCGGCACGGGCACCCTTGCCGACGCGATGTACGAGCGGGTCAAGGACGTGGTGCGGCTGGACCGCCGGGCCACCAGGATCAGTCACGGCACCGACCACGTCGAGGTCGAGACGATCTCCGAGGGCCGCGACGGCAAGCCGCTGGTGCGCCAGACCTTCCGCGGCGACCGGGCGATCATCACCGTGCCGTTCTCCGGGCTGCGCCACATCCCCGTCGCGCCCGCGCTCTCGTACGGCAAGCGGCGCGCGATCACCGAGATCCACTACGACGCGGCGACCAAGGTGCTGCTCGAATTCAGCCGCCGCTGGTGGGAGTTCGAGGAGAAGGACTGGAAGACCGAGCTGGAGCGGATCAAGCCCGGTCTGTACGACGCCTACCGGCTGGGCAGGGCACCGGCCGACGGTTCACTGCTGGGCGCCCACCCCTCCGTACCGTCCGGCCACCTCCCGCCCAACCAGCGCGTGCACTACGCGGCGTACCGGGCCACCGCGCGCAACCAGCCCGAGGCGGCGCATGTCATCGGCGGCGGATCGGTCACCGACAACGCCAACCGCTTCATGTTCCAGCCCTCCCACCCGATCGAGGGCAGCGCGGGCGGCGTCGTCCTCGCCTCGTACAGCTGGGCCGACGACGCGCTGAAGTGGGACTCGCTGGAGGACGACCAGCGCTACCCGCACGCCCTGGGCGGGGTGCAGGACGTGTACGGGCAGCGCGTCGAGGTCTTCTACACGGGCGCCGGTGCCACCCAGTCGTGGATGCGCGACCCGTACGCGTACGGCGAGGCGTCGGTGCTGCTGCCGGGCCAGCACACCGAACTCTTCGCCCATGTGCGCTCGGTCGAGGGGCCGCTGCACTTCGCCGGCGACCACACCTCGATCAAGCCGGCCTGGATCGAGGGGGCGTTGGAGTCGGCGGTCAGGTCGGCGCTGGAGGTGCACAGCAGCTGACCGGGGTCCGGCGGGCGTCGCTCAGTGGGACAGGCCCAGGGTGACGCCCAGCCCGACGAGCACCGAACCGATGCCCCGGTTGAGGGCCTTCTGCCACTTCAGCATCGAGGTGCGCAGGCGCGAGTTCGAGAAGAACAGCGCGACCAGGCCGAACCAGCCGAAATGGGCGGCGGACATGAACAGCCCGTAGCCGGCCTGCTGCCACACACCGGTCTCCGGCCCGACGACCTGGGTGAAGGTCGACACGACGAAGAGCGTGGTCTTGGGGTTCAGCGCGTTGGTGAGGAAACCGGTGCGCAGGGCCCCGAGCCGGGTCAGCTGCGGCTTGGACTCCAGATCGACGTCGACATCGCCGCGGGCGAAGAAGGTCCGGACCCCGATGTAGACGAGGTAGGCCGCGCCGACCAGCTTGATCGCGGTGAACAGGGCGGTCGACGAGGCGATCAGCAGCCCGACGCCGAGCATCGTGTACGTGACGTGGACGAGCACGCCCGCGGCCACTCCGGCGGCGGCCATGAGCCCCGTCGTACGGCCGTAGAGGTAGCTGTTGCGGACGACCATCGCGAAGTCCGCACCCGGGCTGATGACGGCGAGGACGGTGATGACGGCGACGGCGACGAGCTCGGTCATGGGCGGCTGGTCTCCTCAGTCCTTGTCGAGCGTGTACGGGGCGGGCGCCGGGTCCTCGTCCTCGTCCTCGGGCGCCACCAGGTCGCGCGCCAGCAGGGTGGCTCCGGCGACGGCGCCCGGCATCAGGAACACGGCGACGAACGGGACCAGGAAGGCGAGCCCCAGCGGCACGCCGAAGCCGAGGGTCAGCAGGCGCCGGCCGCGCAGCAGGGCGAGCCGGTCCTTCAGGACCATGCCGCGGCGCTGGAGCGCGACGGCGGTGAGCTCCTCGGCGAGGAAGTAGCCGGTGACGCAGAAGCCGAGCACGGGGACGACGGTCTGGCCGAGCACCGGGATGAACCCGAGGGCGAAGAGCAGCACCGCGTAGAGCCCCACCCGCACCAGGATGCGGATGCTGTCGCGGGCGGAGATCCACAGCTCCCGCCAGAGCGGCAGCCCGGACTCGGGGACCTCGCCGCCCTCCGTGCGGTCGACCTGCTCGGAGAGCGACTCGTAGAAGGGCTGGCCGACCAGCAGCGTCACGGCGGTGAACGTGATCACGGCGAGGAAGAGTCCGAGGCCGAAGACCAGCACGGTCAGGGTGGTGCGGAGCAGGCCGAGCCAGGGCGAGGACCAGTCGTCGGCGAACGGGGTCGCCCGGTCCACCAGGTCGTCGGCGCCGTAGCCGAGACCGACGAGCGCCGCCGCGTACAGGACGAGGGTGATGAGTCCGGGCAGCAGCCCGATGCCGAACCACCGTCCGTGCCGGCCGACCCAGCGCTGTCCCTTTATCAAGTAGCCGAAGCCCGCCCCTAGATCACGCATGGCGTCAGCGTACTGGTGGGGAAGAGCGCCGCCGGACGGGTGGTTCTCGCGGACACGGCCGAGGGCCGCACCCCTCCGTGGGGTGCGGCCCTCGGTCCGCTGCGAGCAAGGCGGTCAGGCGACCGACAGCTCGACCTTGATGTTGCCTCGCGTGGCGTTCGAGTACGGGCACACCTGGTGGGCCTTCTCGACGAGCGACTGCGCGGTGGCGGTGTCGACGTTCGGGATGGTGGCGCTGATCGCCACCTCCAGGCCGAAGCCGCCCTCGGCCGTCTTGCCGATGGAGACCTCGGCGGTCACCGTGGAGCCGGAGATGTCCGCCTTCTCCTGACGGGCCACCACGCCCAGCGCGCCCTGGAAGCAGGCGCTGTAGCCGGCCGCGAAGAGCTGCTCGGGGTTGGTGCCCGCGCCGCTTCCGCCCATGGCCTTCGGCGGGTTGACGATGACGTCGAGGTTGCCGTCGTCGGACGAGACGCGGCCGTCACGGCCGTTCTCGGCGGTGGCGACGGCGGTGTAGGCAACGGTTATGTCCTGAATGGTCATGCTGAGGATTCCTCCTGCTGTGCGCCGCGACTCGCGCCCACGATCGCGACGGCCTGTGGATGAGCCTAACGGGTGCGCCGGGGCGGCGGTCAGGCGAGGGAGACGATCATCTTTCCGGTGTTCTCGCCGCGCAGCAGACCGAGGAAGGCGTCGAAGCCGTTCTCGATGCCCTCGACGAAGGTCTCGCGGTACTTCAGCTCGCCCGAGGCCAGCCAGCCGGCGACGTCCTGGACGAACTGCGGCTGGAGCGCGGCGTGATCGCCGACGAGCATGCCCTGGATGCGCAGCCGCTTGCCGATGACGAGGGCGAGGTTGCGCGGGCCGGGGGCCGGCTCGGTGGCGTTGTACTGGGCGATCATTCCGCAGACGGTGACGCGGCCGTGCAGATTGAGCGAGGAGATCGCCGCTTCGAGGTGCTCGCCGCCGACGTTGTCGAAGTAGACGTCGATGCCGTCGGGGGCCGCCGCGCGCAGCTGCTCCACCACCGGGCCGTCGTGGTAGTTGAAGGCCGCGTCGAAGCCGTACTCCTCGACGAGGAGCTTGACCTTCTCGTCGGAACCGGCCGAGCCGATGACCCGCGAGGCGCCCTTGATCCTCGCCATCTGGCCGACCTGGCTGCCGACCGCACCGGCCGCGCCGGAGACGAAGACGGCGTCGCCCTCCTTGAAGGAGGCGACGTCGAAGAGGCCCGCGTAGGCGGTGAGCCCGGTCATGCCGAGCACGCCGAGGTAGGCGGAGAGCGGGGCGATCGACGCGTCGACCTTCACGGCGTGCTCGGCCGGGACCTCGGCGTACTCGCGCCAGCCGAGGCCGTGCAGGACGTGGTCGCCGACCGCGATGCCCTCGGCGTTCGAGGCGATGACCTCGCCGACCGCTCCGCCGTCCATGGGGTGGTCGAGCTTGAACGGCGGGGTGTACGACTTCACGTCGTTCATCCGGCCGCGCATGTACGGGTCGACCGAGAAGTGCAGGTTGCGGACGAGGACACGGCCCTCGCGGGGAGCGGTGACCGGGGCCTCACGCAGCGCGAAGTCCTCGGCCTTCGGCCAGCCGTGGGGGCGGGCGACGAGGTGCCATTCACGGCCGGACGTGGGAAGTGCTGCAGACATGGGCTCGGGTTCTCCTCGATGTCCTACGGGGTGGGGGAAGCTCCGACCGGGGCGGTCGGGGCCGCACCGGGGAAGCGAAATGCTTCATGTAGTGAAACAACCATGCTCCTGAATATTTCACCTTGTCAAGCAACCGGCTATCCTGGGTGTCATGGCCACCACCCGCACAGACCCTCTGACCCTCGAAGTCGTCGAGCTCATCGGTACCGTCGTGGCGCGCTACTACGAGGAGTACGACGAGGCGGCGGCAGCCCACTCGCTCACCGGTGCGCAGGCGAGGGTGCTCGGGCTGCTCGCCCTGGAGCCGATGCCCATGCGCAAGATCGCCCAGAAGCTGAAGTGCGAGCCGTCGAACGTCACCGGCATCGTCGACCGGCTGGAGACGCGCGGCCTGGTGGAGCGCAGGCCGGATCCGGCCGACCGCCGGGTGAAGCTGGCCGCGCCGACGGAGCTGGGCACCCGGACGGCGCGGCAGCTGCGCGATTCACTCACCTTCGCGCGGGAGCCGCTGGCCGAGCTGTCGGAGGGGGACCGGACGATGCTGCGGGACCTGCTGCGCCGGATGCTGGGCGAGCCGGGCCCGTCCGCCGGATAGGCCCTGGACCCGGGGTGTGGAAGCGTGGGATCCATGACCGCGCCCGCGCCCTTCGGCCCCCGTGAGTTCCAGCTCGTCCTGCTGCGCCGGATGGCCGACCACCAGCCCGGTCTCGTCGAGGACGCCCGGCACGAGCTGAGCGCCTCGCTCGCCGAGATGCGCGAGGCCAACCGCCGCTGGCAGGCCATGGTGCGGGCGCCCGGCGGACGGGGCGCGCTGCGCCGCTACCGTTCGGTGCTCGGCGAACCCGTGTCGTCCGTACGCCGCACGATCGGCGACCTGGAGTGCGACGCGCTGCGATGGCCGGTGCCGCTCTGGCCGGATCTCCGGTTCGAGGTGATGGTCGCGCCGGGCGGCGCGGTGTGGAACGAGTGGCTGGTCCGGGCGCCGGGGGCGCCGGTACCCGAGCTGCGCGCGGTCGAGGATCTGCGCCCCTGGTCGGGCACGGTCGACGAGGTCGCGCGGGCCTTCCCGCCGGCCCGCCCGATGGAAGGCAGTGCGCCGACCCGCTGGGCGCTCGCGATCACCGCGCCGGGAACGGGCGAGCCGTACGTCGCCGAGTTCACCTGGGGACTGTTCCAGCGGCTGCTGCCGGGCTGATTCCCGCGCGCCGCCCTCTTCTGCCGGCCCGTCAGCCGCGTACCTCCTACGGCTCATCCCGACGCGCGCCACGCCTTCGAACGGCGCAGTATGCGAGAGAGCCGGCTGCCCGCCGGTACCACCGTCCGCGCACTCGGGAGACCCTGCCGTGACCGTCAGTCTTGAGCAGTTGCGCCGTTGCCATGTCGCCGTCGACCTCGGGGCCGCCCGGACCCGCGTGTACGTCAAGGGCCTCGGGCTCGTCGTCGACGAGCCGAGCGTCGCCGCGGTGAACACGCGTACCGGGTCGCTCATCGCCGTCGGCGCGCTCGCCGAACAGATGACGGGCCGCACCCCCGACTACATCCGGGTGGCCCGCCCGGTCACCGGCGGAACCGTCATCGACATCGAGATGGCCCAGCGCATGCTCCGCCATCTGCTCGGCGAGAAGCTCCGCCGCCAGCTGCGCCGCAAGCCCCGGCTGCGGGCCGCCGCCTGCACCCCGCACGACAGCGATCCGCTCGCCCAGCGGGCCGCCGTCGAGACGCTGGTCGGGATCGGTGCCCGGCGGGTCGAACTGGTCGACACCCTGATCGCGGCGGCCGTCGGCTGCGGGCTGCCGGTCGAGCAGCCGACCGCCACCATGATCATGGTGTGCGGGGCCGCGACCACCCAGATCGCGGTGCTCTCGCTCGGTTCGATCGTGAGCGCCGTACGCATCCCGATCGGCGGCGACGCCATCGACCACGCGGTGATCCAGTATCTGCGCCAGCACCATGCGCTGATGCTGCCGAGCCAGTCCGTGCGCCCGCTGCAACTGGCGCTCAGCGGCAGCGGTCTGACCGCGCAGGGGCCCGCCACGACCGAGATCCACGGCCGTGACGTGGCGACCGGTCTGGCCCGCTCGGCGCGGGTCGACACCGCCGCCGTGCGCCAGGCCATCCACGCCCCGCTGACCGCGGTCCTGGACGGGCTCGGCGCGATCCTGCGCGACTGCCCGCCCGACCTGGTGGCCGACCTCGTGGACTGCGGGATCATGATGGTCGGCGGGAGCGCGCTGCTGCCCGGTCTCGACCAGATGCTGCGGGACGCGACGGGCATGCAGGTGCACATCGCGGAACGTCCGGACGTCTGCGCGGTGCTGGGGCTCGGTGCCATGCTGGACGGAAAGATCGAGCCGTTGGTCCTCGACCCGCTCGCCTGCTGAGCACCCCGGGGGTGCGGTGTATGACCGACGACACGACGGACACGGCCGCCGGGCCGTCCGGCGAGAAGGCCGCCGCCGCGGCCCCCGTCCCGGAGAAGCCCCCGCTGTCGATGCTCCTGGAAGCGGTGCTCGGCATCGGTTCCGATCTCGAACTGCGGGCCATGCTCCAGCAGATCGTGGACACCGCTACGGCGCTGACCGGGGCCCGGTACGGCGCGCTCGGCATGCTCGACCCGGAGCACGGCACCATCGGCGAGCTGTACACCTCGGGGCTCGACGACACCGAGCGGCAGCGGATCGGCCGGCTCCCGGACGGACACCCGGGGATGCCCGGCGTCCTCGCCGACGAGCCGGAGCCGTCGCACCCCGACGAGCCGGCCGCCGGCCCCCGGGCGGGCCGAGTACCGCCCGGCCATCCGCCGACGCGCCCCTTCCTCGCGGCGCCGATCCAGGGCCACGACCAGGCCTTCGGCAACCTCTGCCTCACCGGGAAGCACACCGGCGGCTTCACCGACTCGGACGCGGCGGTGCTGAGGGCGCTGGCCGCGCAGGCCGGCATCGCCATCGCCAACGCCCGGCTGTACGCGGCGGCCCGGCAGCGGGAGCGCTGGATCGAGGGGGCGGCCGCCGTCACCACCGCGCTGCTGACCGGCGAGAGCGCGGCCGACGCGTTGACGACCGTCGCCGAACGGGCCAGAACGCTCGCCGACGCCTGCGCCGGGGTCATCCTCCAGCCGAACGAGGCGGGCGGGATGGAGATCGTCACCGCGTCCACGCTCGACGACCCGGCCGGGATCATCGGTACGGCGATCGAGCCCGGCTCCGCGGTACTGGTCCAACTGCTTGGCGGAGAACCGGTGTTCATCGAGGACTCGGCGACCGACCCGCGGATGACGACGCATGTGCGGTCCCGGTTCGGCCCCAGCATGATGCTGCCGTTGCAGAGCGGCGGGCGTCTGATCGGCACCCTCGCCCTGCCCCGGCGGCGCGGCGACCGCCCGTACACGGCCGTGGACCGGCTGCTGGCCACGCAGTTCGCCTCGCAGGCCGCGCTCGCGCTGGTCCTGGCGGACGCCCGGCACGACCGGGAACAGCTCGCGGTGTACGAGGACCGGGACCGGATCGCCCGCGATCTGCACGACCTCGTGGTCCAGCGGCTGTTCGCGACCGAGATGATGCTGGAGTCGACCCGCCGCCGGGCCGCCGCCCCGGAGACGGACGAGCTGCTGGGCAGGGCCGTCGACGAACTGGACTCCACCATCCAGGAGGTCCGGACGGCGATCTTCGCCCTTCAGCAGCCACCCGCCGAGGCCCCCGCCACCTTCCGCGGCCGGGTGCTGCGGGAGACCGGGGGCGCCGCCGCCGTACTCGGCTTCCCGCCGTCGGTGCACTTCACCGGGGCGGTCGACGCACTGGTCCGGGACCCCGTGGACCGGCAGCTGCTCGCCGCGCTGCGGAGCGCCCTCGCGTCCGCGCACCGGCGGACCGGGGTGTCGGCGATCGAGGTGGAGGTGGACGCGACGGCCGAGCTGCCGGACGGGCGGGCCGCGGTACGGCTGACGGTCGCCGACGACGGGCGCGAGGAGAACGGCTCGCGCCCGTCCACCGTCACCTGGCAGGCGCCGCTCTGAGCGCGACCCGGGTGTTGGAGTGGGCGACCCCCGCCTCCCGTTTGAGCCTGCGCAGCAGGCCGTCCAGGGCCGCGGTGTCGGCGACGGTGGCCCGTACGAGATAGTCGTGGCCGCCGGTCACATGGACCACTTCGGTGATGCCGGGCAGGGCGAGCACGGCCCGCTCGAACACCTCGTTCGTCGTATCGATCCGCAGCGTCACATCGATGAAGACGACCAGGCCGGTACGGGTGTCGGCGGCCGGATCGATGATCACGGTGAAGCCGCGGATGACACCGTCGCGGCGCAGTCGGCGTACCCGGTCGGCCGCCGCGTTGGCGCTGAGCCCGACCCGTACGCCCAGATCGCGGTACGAGATCCGGGCATCCTCCTGGAGGACGCCGAGGATTTCTCTGTCGAGACGGTCCATACTGCGATTGTCGCAGCTTTGTCCGGTTCGTGACTGGGCAAGTCGCGCTCGGCGATACCCCTCCCCCGCTCTCGGCCACCGGACGCGTGGACCCGCTTGGCGCATTCCGGCAGGCCCAGGGCCTGCGCCCGCCCTTGACTGAAGGGGTGGATACAGCTGTCGAACAGTCCCCCACCACGGTCGACAGGCCGTCCTCGGCCGCCTGCCGCAACCTTGTGATGGCCACGATCGGTTTCGGGCTCACCTTCTGGGCCTGGAATCTGATCGCGCCGCTGTCCGGGGCCTACAAGGAGCGGCTGGGGCTGAGCTCGTTCGAGCAGTCGCTGCTGGTGGCGGTGCCGGTGCTGGTCGGTTCGCTGGGCCGGATCCCGGCGGGCGCGCTCACCGACAAGTACGGCGCACGGCTGATGTTCCCGCTGGTCTCGGCGCTCACCATCGTGCCCGTGCTGCTGCTGATCCCGGCGAGGGACTCCTACGGCACGATGCTCGCGGTGGGTTTTCTGCTGGGCCTGGGCGGTACCACGTTCGCGATCGGTATCCCGCTGGTCAACTCGTGGTTCCCGCCCGCCAAGCGGGGCCTGGCGCTCGGGGTGTTCGGCATGGGGATGGGCGGGGTCGCCCTGTCCGGGTACTTCACCCCGCGCATCGCCGGCCACGGCGACAACCTGCCGTACCTGGTGGTCGCGGCGGCGCTCGTGGTGTACGCGGCGCTGGCCGCCGTGCTGGTCACCGACCGGCCGGGCCGCCCGGTGCCGACCGACTCGCTGGCCCACCGGCTGGCCGACGCCGGACGGCTGCGGGTCACCTGGGAGCTGTCCGCGCTGTACGCGATCGGCTTCGGCGGAATCGTCGCGTTCGGCGTCTATCTCCCCACGTATCTGAAGACCTGGTACGACCTGTCGCCCACCGACGCCGGCACGAAGGCCGCCGGGTTCGCCCTGGTCACGGTCGTCTTCCGGCCGATCGGCGGCTGGCTCTCGGACCGCGTCCACCCGGCCGTGGTCACGGCGGCGGCGCTCGGCCTGGCCGCCCTGATGGCGATCGTCCAGGCCTTCGACCCGCCGCTGGCCCCGGGCGGCACGATCGCGCTGCTCTGCATGGCGGCGGGCCTGGGCACCGCGAGCGGCAGCGTCTTCGCCCTGGTCTCGCAGGTGACGCCGCAGGCGAAGGTGGGCAGCGTGACCGGGATCGTCGGCGCGATGGGCGGGCTGGGCGGCTTCGTGCCGCCGCTGGTGATGGGGGCGATCTACAGCGCGAAGGGCTCGTACTCGATCGGCTTCATGCTGCTGTCGGACCTGGCGCTCGCGGGGTGCGTGTACGCGTACGGCCGCATGCGGGGACTCCAGCGGGACTAGGGTCTCTCGTTCGGATCATGCCGGGCTCGCGTGCCCCGGCACCGCGCCTCGCCGCGTTGTCGTCGGTCGCCGACGCTCCGCGTCGCCTCCCTCCTCCGCCCTGCGATGCACGGCACCGGACCCCGCTCCCCGATCCGGCCCGATCCAAACGAAAGACCCTAACTTGATCTTTAACCTCGCGGTCCGAACGAGTCCTCGTACTTGATCACTCAGACTAGTAACTGCCGTACATGCGGGCGGCCTTCGGCTGA
>NZ_JBHWIY010000025.1:0-134534 GCF_042731715.1 Streptomyces sp. NPDC059832
AACAACTGACGAATCAACGTACCCAGATCATCACTCGACCCACGCGACTTCGACGACAGATTCGTCAGAACCTGCGCCCCCATGTCGAACTTCATCCAGTCCCCCTGCCGAGCTGAGCGAACAAATGTCTCACTATGCCTATCAACTCGCCGGGGCCGGAGGCAATTGGGGCCCATGGTGCTGTTGAGAGGCTGTGACAGAGTCACCGGTGGGTCCGGCGCGGGCAAGGAGAGCCGAAAACGGAGCACCTGACCCGGTCATGGTGGGCCGGGAACCGTTCCGGAGTGGCCGGGCTGCCGCAGATCTTCAGGCGATCCTGCACGGTGCGCGCACGATCACCGGCCGCGGCTGCCCGATCGCCGCAGGACGGATCTGGGGCCGCCGGGGCGCTGATTGCCCACGCTCTGAGACAGAATGCCGTTTGGCACAAGCCGTGTCGCCGCCGGCCACTATCCACATCCGCGCCTGCTGCACAGCTGTTTCACGTCCGCACCGTGTGTGCGGACCGCGCGACGACTCATGGAGTGCAGATTGACTACGACGTTCCGCTCTCGGATCACCGCCCGGATCGGGCGCAGCTACCTGTCCAGGATCCAGAAGTACGGGATCGGGTCCTCGACGGTCAGGCTGCTCCCCGACGACCTGCTGATGATGCTGCGCAGGGATGGCCTCGACCCGGTGGACAAACTGGCCAGGACCCGGGCGAAGCGGCCGGTGCACAAGGTCTCGCTGCCGTTCGGCATGGACGCCTGGGTGGTCAGCGGCTACGAGGAGTCGAAGGCCGTCCTCGGCTCGGCCGACGGATTCAGCACCGACTTCGCGCACCTCGCGACGAACGCCGGGGTGGCCGCCGAGCAGAGTCCCGGCGGACTCGGGTTCAACGATCCTCCCGTGCACACACGACTGCGCCGCATCCTGACCCCGGAGTTCACGATGCGCCGGCTGCGGCGTCTGACCCCCAGGATCGATGCCATCGTCGCGGAACGCCTCGACGCGATGGAAGCCGCCCGGGGCCCGGTCGACCTGGTGCAGGAGTTCGCGCTGCCGATCCCCTCCCTCACGATCTGTGAGCTGCTCGGCGTGCCGTACGAGGACCGCGACGACTTCCAGCAGCTCGCCATGGACCGCTTCGACCTCTTCGCCGGAACGACCGCGCCCTTCGGCGCGATGTCGGAGTCGCTGGAGTACTTCAGGGGCGTCGTCGAGGCGCAGCGCCGGAAGCCGGGCGACGGTCTGCTCGGCATGATCGTGCGCGAGCACGGTGACGACGTCGACGACGAGGAACTCGCGGGCCTCGCCGACGGGGTGCTCACCGGCGGCTTCGAGACGACCGCCAGCACGATCGCCCTCGGCTCCCTCGTGCTGCTCCAGAACGGGGACGTCCTGGAGCGAATACGTGCTGACGACACCATGACCGCCCCCTTCGTCGAGGAGGTGCTGCGCTACCTTTCCGCGGTGCAGATCGCCTTCCCCCGGTTCGCCCGCGAGGACATCGAGATCGGTGGCGTGGTCATTCCCCGGGGCGACATGGTGCTCTGCTCGCTGAGCGCCGCCAACCGCGATGCCGCGTACGTCACGGACGACGGGCGCTTCGACCCGCACCGCACTCCCTCGGCCGGCCATCTCGCCTTCGGCCACGGCATCCACCGCTGCATCGGCGCCGAACTGGCCCGGATGGAACTGCGCACGGCCTACCCGGCCCTGGCCCGGCGGTTCCCCGCGATGCGGCTCGCCGTCCCGCCCCAGGACCTGGCGTTCCGCAAGCTGTCCATCGTGTACGGCATCGAATCGCTGCCGGTACACCTGCGCTGAAGCGGGCTCCCCGCGCCGGAGCGGGCCCCGCCTGCCTCGTGACCGTTCCACAGCACATCCACCCCGCTTCTCAGGAAGGAACCGGCGTGACTTTCGGGGGACAGAACCCGTACGGCCCGACGTGGCCGCCGAACGGGGGTCAGTCACCGCCACCGGGCGTGCCGCCGCAGCCCGGCCCTCATCCGTACCCGGGGCCGCATCCGAATCCGTACCCGGGGCCCTACCCGGGGCCGGGATTTCCGCACCACCCCTCGTACCTGCCGCCCCGTTCGCTGTGGCAGCAGTTCCGCGAGGGCGACTGGCCCCCGCTGATGGAGCTGCTGCGACGGCTGCCCGTCCACGGCTGCGCGTGGGCCGCGATCCTGTTCTGCTTCTGGCCCCTGCTCCTGCCGGTCCTGGCCTATCCGCTGGCCCGGTCGGCCCGCAGGCAGGCGCACCTGAGATTCCCTCCGCACACCCACCGCCGCGTCCTGGACCCGCAGGTGATGCGCGTGCAGAAGGTCAGGGCCTGGGCCGCGCTGGTCACCTCCTGTCTGATCCTCGTCGTCTACGGCACCGCGTCGGACTTCGCGGAGATCCAGGAGCAGTACACGTTGCGGCTGGCCGTCACACCGTGGCTGCTGCTCCTCACCACGCCCCTGGTGGTCCTGGTCCTGTTCCGGATCGCGCCGCAGGCCGAGAGGCCGGGCATGCGGACCCGGCTGCGCCCCGCCGTGCGCTCGGCCCTGTGGTACTTCGCCGCGTTCACGGCGGTGCCCCTGCTCTTCGTGGGAGAGGTGTTCCTCGGCCAGAAGTTCGATCACTACCTGTTCGGGCCGCTCATCAGGCTCGCCCTGCTCGCTCCGGTGGTGTGGATGCTGTTCTTCGTCTGCTTCGCCTCCACGACGGTGGTCCGCACCGTGTTCGGCACCTCCGAGGTGCACGCCGCGCTTCCGGCCCTGCTGACCGGTGTGCTGGTGTGGGAGCTGGCGGCGATCAACCTGTCCATGGCCGGAATGCCGCCGGGCCCGCCGCTCGTCCGGGTCTGCGCCCTGATCGGCGGCCCGGCCTCGGTCTCGGCCGTGGCGTGGTGGGAGATCACCCGCCTGCGCACGAGGTACGGGGTGACGTTGCGGGGCCGGCCGGCGCCGTGACGGGCGGCACCCGTGGCACCCGGGGTCGGTGATCGCCGGTGAGTTCGCCGCTGAGGGCCCGGTGGATCCCGGCGCTCGGCTTGTTCAGGCCGACGATCTCGACGCTCTTGCCGGGAGGGCAAGAGCGGGCAACCTGGCGTGCGGGGGCGTTCGGTGAGGTGCGGGAGGCCGGGGCGGTCTCTCAGCACTCGATGATGTTCACCGCGAGCCCGCCCCGCGCGGTCTCCTTGCAGTTTGACGTATGCAGTCCGCTGGGCGAGTCATCGGCAGGTGCACTACCGATGTCCGATTCCACACCGGGATCGGACCCGGCGCTGCTCAGTCGCCCCCTCACCCCGTCGAGCAGCCGGGCCCGCTGCTCGGGATCGCGTGCAAGCTCCGCTCCGGCCAGCGCCATTGCCGCAGCCCCGGCGAGCACCGCCGAGTCGGCGGAGGGCGACGCTCCGTGCTCCGCGAACTCGGCCGTGTGGTGGGCGGCGTCGCCGACTTCGTAGCCGATGGTCGGGTGGATCGCCGGCAGCACTTGCGAAACGTTGCCCATGTCGGTCGACGCGATGTGCTCACCCGCGCGCGACACCGGGCTCCGCCCCAGGGCCCTGAGCGCCCGGACATAGGCGCCGGTCATGAACTCGTCCTGCCGCAGGTCGGCGAACTCCTCCCCGCACGGAGTGATTTCCAGCTCCGTCCCGGTGGCGAGCGCGCCGGCCTCGAGACAGGCCCGGACCCGGGCCTGCGCCCGGCGCAGCCGGGTCACCGAACCGGCCCGGATCTCCACCGCCGCTTGCGTGTGCGCGGGAATGACATTGGGCGCCTGCCCGCCCTCGGTGACGATGAAGGAGACGACCAGCCCCGGCTCGAGCTGCTGCCGCAACAGCCCGACTGCGTGGTAAGCCACCGAGATCGCGTCGAGTGCGTTCGCGCCCTCCCATGGCGCGGTCGCGGCGTGGGAGGGCCGGCCGGTGTAGTTCGCGGTCCACTGGGCCATCGCCAGTGAGGAACCGTCGACCTCGTCCTGCCCGCCGGCGTGGACCATCATCGCGGCGGCGACATCGTCGAAAACCCCGGCCCGCAGGAGAATCGCCTTGCCGCCTCCGGCTTCCTCCGCAGGCGTGCCGATGAGCTTGACGCGGATGCCCAGCTCGTCGGCGACTGCGGCCAGGGCCAGCGCGCCGCCGGTCGCGGCGGCGCCGTTGACGTTGTGCCCGCACGAGTGTCCGATCCCGGGCAGGGCGTCGTACTCGGCGCAGAAGCCGATCGTCAGCTCGCCGGTGCCGCGCGTGGCGGTGAACGCCGTGTCCAGACCGCCGACGCCCCGCTCGACGACGAATCCGGCGGCCGCGACGAGGTCGGCGATCTTGGCGCAGGACCGATGCTCCGCGAATGCCGGTTCCGGTTCCCGGTGCAGGCTGTGGCTGAGCTCTACGAGCCCGCCGGACCAGCGGTCGACCGCATGCGTGATCGCGGCCGCGATGTCGGCCGGCACGCCGGCGCGTTCGGCGCTCACCGGGACTCCTCCCGCTTGCGGTAGCACAGGCCCAGGCCCGCGCCGACGACCGCGACACCGGCGCATACGGACCACAGCCAGATGTACGTGTGCAGGGTCACGCCCGCCGAGGTCTGGTGGGCCGACATGATCGCGCCGACGACGGACGCGCCGATTGCCGCGCCGAACGACAGCGCGAGCTCGTTGATGCCCGCCGCCATGGCGGTCTCCTTCTCCGGGACGCACTCGACGCACAGCGCGCGGGTCGAGGCCTGGTAGCCGCCGAAGCCGAGGCCGAGCAGGGTGATCGCGGCGAGATACTGCGGCGCCGTCCGGTGCCACGCCAACAGGCTCAGGAACGACGCGGCGATGACGACGCCGGAGAGCGCGAGCGTATGGCGCTCGCCGAACCTGCGCAGCAGCGTCGCGGTGGAGAGGGAACTGCCGAGGGCGAAGACGTTGAGCGCGAGCGCGACCAGTGCAATCGCCTGCGGTCCGTAGGCCAGCCCGAACCCGGCCTGGTCGGGCGAGGAGCCCAGGAAGACGGCGTTCGCGCCGAAGAAACCGATGGTGGAGAACGCCAGGCAGAACGTGACCCCCGAGACGATGGCTACGGGTGGATCGACCAGCATCCGCAGGTTGACGAGCGGGGTCGCCGCTCGCGCCTCGACAGCGATCCAGGCGGCCAGGGCGAGCAGCCCCCCGGCCAGCGAGCCGACCGTGCGGGCCGAGGTCCAGCCCCAGCTGCCGCCGAGAGAGAGCGCGGCCACCACGCCGACGAGGCCGAGCGCCAGCAGCGCGAACGCCCGCAGCGACAGGCGCTCGCCGGTGGGCGGAGCCCCGTCCGGGAGCAGCAGGCCCGCGATGACGGCCAGGACCGCGAACGGCACCGCAACCCACAGACCCAGGGCCGCGGAGTGCTCGCTGAGCGTGCCCGAGATGACGCCGCCGACGCCCACCGAGGCGGTCAGCGCGCCGACGAGGAGGCCGACCCCGGAGCGGCGGTGCTCCGGTGCCCGGTGCCGCAGGATGCCGATGAGCAGGGGCATGAAGCCGACGACGGCGGCCTGGAGTACGACGCCGACGGAGATTGTGAGCTGGCTCGGCCAGGCCGCCATCAGCAGAGATCCGACGGTGACGAGCGCGATGGACACCCGAAGGAAGCGGCGGTGGCCGTATGTGTCGCCGAGCTTGGCGAGCAGTGGCGTCCACACGGCGAAGGCGAGCTGGGACAGCAGGTAGATCCGGGTCTGTCCCGCGTCGGTGATGCGCAGGGCGCCGCCGAGCGAGGGCAGGAGCGGCGTGAGGTAGCCCTGGGTCACGCCGCTCAGCAGCTCGACGAGGGCCATCGAGCCCAGGAGCACCTTGACGGGAGTGTGCCGCTGTGCGACCGCTTGCTCCCGCTGTGGTTGCTTTGTCCGCATCATTGACCTCGACTTCGATGGCGTTGGGAACCTGGGTACTTGGGCGGCCCGCTCCACACTGTGGGTGACGCGCATCACTCAATTCGTCAGATGGCCCATATTTGACACAACGGGGCGCCAGACTGCCCGATATGAACGCTCGCCCCGGGTCGGAACTCGACATCTCGCTCATCGATGCGCTCCAGCTGAACCCTCGCGCCGACTGGGCCGAGCTGGCCGGGGCGCTGTGCCACTCGCCGAAGACGTTGGCCAGAAAGTGGAGTGCGCTGTCCGAGCGCGGCCTGGCCTGGATTGCGATCGGTCCGGGCCCGGCGTTCGTCCGCTACGGGTGTGCGGCGTTCCTGGTTGTCAGTTGCCGGCCGCATGCCAAGCGCGATGTCGTCGCAGCGCTGATCGCCGAGCCCGCCGTGGTCTCGGTGTCCGCGACGTCGGGCGGGGCAGACTTCCTGGTCGACGCCTTCGCGCCGAGCCTCGACGACCTGGCCCGACTGCTGAGTGAACGGATCGAGACCATCGGAGGGATCGTCTCCGTGACAACACTTGTCGCGCTGGCGACCTACCGGGAGGGGTCGCGGTGGCGGGTGCAGGCGCTGGACCTGCAGCAGTCAGCCCTGCTGACACGGCCGCAGGCCGGGGCGTCTCGCAGGTCGGGTCCTTCGCTCGACGATCTCGACCGACTTCTGCTCGAGGCGCTGTCGCGCGACGGGCGGCTGCCCTGGACGGACCTCGCCGACCGGTGCGGAACGACCGGACCCACTGCCCGGCGCCGGGTAGGGAAGATGATCGATTCCGGCCGGATCGCCCTGCGCTGTGAAGGCGCGAACGCCCTGGTCGGGCCGATCGTCCCGACCACGTTCATGATCTCGGTGCCGCCGGACGAGGTGAACCGGGCCGGCGAGGTGCTCGGCAGAATTCCGAAGTGCCGGGTCCTGGAAGCGATCACCGGACCGTCGAACATGCTGCTGACGATGTGGTTCCGCAGTACCGCCGAGATCGCGCCCTTCGAGGCCGCGCTGGTCCGCGAGCTCCCGTCCATCGTCATCGCGGACCGATTCGTCAGCCTCCGGACGTACAAGCGGGGTGGCCACATCCTCGATGCGGAGGGGCGGAGCACCGCGTTGATCCCGCCGGCGTCGATCTTCGCCGGGCCGAATTGACCGGGCGGCGGGCGGCGTTGCTACGGGCATCCTGTAGCGGACGGCCTTGTCCGAGGCGGATGGCGAGGCCCGGATGGCGAGGCTGTCCGCCCCGGATCACGGGCGATCCGGCTCCTGGCCCTGACCGCGCACGGCGTCAGCGGCATCGCGGCGACCGGCGTCACCACGGAGGTGATCGACGCGCCGGTCCGTCCGGGTGGATGGGAATCGCCGGTATCGCGACTCCTGTGTCGGCGCCGTCGCATCGCCCTTGGAGGTGGCCACGTGACCGGCCGGGCCGACTCCGGTGAGCGCGGCCACGCCCCGGCCCGGTGGCTCGACCCCGTGTCCTTTGCCGATCACGTCGTTCCCCTCCCGCCGAAGGCGGCGACGCGTCGCCGGTTCATCGGCCACCTTCGTGTGCGCCGTGGAGAGCGCCCCGGAGCACCGGGGTCGGCCGCACCTTGCCGCCAAGGCCGTCGCTCGTCAACCACCCGTGCACCCGGTCCATTGTTTCGCGCGGCGGGACGGCGAGCTCGTTTCCCGCCGCGCGGTCGCCCGGCTTCGCCGTCGCGTCCATGCCGACCTTCGTCACGGTGCCGTCCTGCTGCATGGGCACGTTGCGGTCGCACGGGACGGCCGGGACCAGGACGAGGTCCCGCTCCCAGCGCATCCGGCTGGTGCGGGCCCACTGGACGTGTTCGGCGTCCCAGACATCGACGTCCGAGTCGACGACGGTGACCTGCTTGATCATGCTCACGGCGGCGAAGCAGCCGAGGATCGCGCGTTTGGCCTGCTTCCGCTGTTCCGGAGGGAGAGCGACGACGACGTCCACGCGCCCACCCCCGGAGAGAGTCACCGCGAGATCGGTGGCCCGGCAGCCGAATCCGCGCAGCGCATGCCGCAGGCCGGCGGCGATCGGCAGCGCACCGAGGAAGGAGTGTTCGGCGGCGAGGCCCGGGAGGATCACCTGGACCGAGGCGTCGGCCCGCCTGGTCACCGCGGTGACTTCGAGGGTGCACCCGTCGCCGTAGTCCTCGTACATGCCGTGGTATTCGCTCACCAGGCCCTCGTGGACCGGTTGGTCGACCCGCAGTACACCCTCGATGACCACCTCCGCGTCGGCGGGCACGAGCACGTCGCTCGTCGTGGCCCTGACGACCCGGACGGGCTCGCCCAGCAGGTGACCCGCGTGCTCCAATTCGTCGTCCCCGAGGCCGAGATAGAAGCACGCCGCCAGCTGGATGGCGGGATGGCTGCCCAGCGTGACCGCGACGGGCAGGCCGCGTCCCGCGGTCGCCGCCGAGCGCGCGAGGGCGCTGAGGTGGTGGTTGGGGGCGATCCCGACGAACCCTGTCGTCTGCTCCAGCGGCTTGATCCGGGCGTAGGAGGCGTTGCGGTGACCGGTGACCGGATCGTGGGCGACGATCATTCCCGCGGTGATGTACCCGCCGGAGTCCTTCTCGAAGAATGTGGGCGTGACGACCTCGCGCCAGACGTCCGCCGCGGGGAAGCGGAGTTCCTGGCACGGGGCGACCGTGACCTCCTCGGTCGGTTGCCGGGAAGCGATGGCCGCGGACAGTGCGTCCAGAATGCCGGACTTCGGCACCCCCAACGCTGCCGCGATTCGTTCGCGATCGGTCAGCACGTTGCCGACGACGGGTAGTGCCGAGCCCCTGACGTCGGTGAACCGCACTGCGGGGCCCCGATCCAACAACGCGAGCACGCCGCCGAGTTCGAACCGCGGGTCCACCGGCCGGTCGATGTCGACGAGCTCTCCGCGACACGCCAGGGCCTCGACGAAGCCGCGCATCGACTGATCGCCCCCACGGCCCGCGCCGGACCCGACCTCGACGTCCGGGCCCATCCAATCTTCTTCCATGTCTGCGTCCTTCGAAACTCGTCCACACCGTACGCAACCCGGTCGTTCCGACCCGACCGGTTGCCGATTGTCGGTCCCGACGACGGAGCGGTCCACATGATTCCCGATCTACGGGAATCATGTTCTCGCGCCGCCGGCAGGGTGCCACCTTTGCCTGCCATGGAAGCAACTCACGGCCAGCCGGACGCCGACCTCATCCTCACCGGAGTGGTGCCACTCGGAGAGGGCGCCTTCCAACGCGGGTGGGTCGCCGTCATCGACGGCGTGATCACCGGCGTCGGTCCCGGCCGACCGCCGGTCCCGGGCACGCGGCGGATCGATGCCGGCGACTCCTTCGTCCTGCCGGGCGCGGTGGACGCCCACGTGCATTCCTACTCGCACTCCGGGGAGGGGCTGCGGGCCTCCACGTCGGCGGCGGCCGCCGGCGGGGTGACCACGATCGTCGAGATGCCCTTCGACGCGACCGGCCCGATCCACACCACCGAGCGCCTCGACGCCAAGCTGGCGAAAGTCGCGGAGGAAGCGGTCGTCGACGTCGCGCTGCTCGGCACCCTCGCCCCAGGAGGGGGATGGCGCCGCGCCGAGGAACTGGTCGACGCGGGGGTGGTCGGATTCAAGGTGTCGCTGTTCGACACCGACCCGTTCCGGTTCCCGCGCATCTGCGACGCCGAGCTGCTGAGTGTGATGAAGGCGGTCGGCGAGGCCGACTCCGTGCTGTGCGTGCACGCCGAGAACAATGAGATCATCCAGGCGCTGCTGGCCGACGAACGCCACCGCAACGCGTCGGACCCCCGGGTGCACGGCAGGACCCGGCCGCCGGTGTCGGAGACGCTCGGCGTGCTCACCGCCATGGAGATCGCCGCGCACGAGGGCAACGCGCTGCACCTGTGTCATCTGTCGCTGGGCCGCTCGGCCGACCTGGTGCGCTGGTACCGGGAGCAGGAGGTCGACATCACCTTCGAAACCTGCCCGCACTACCTGGTCTTCACCGAGGACGACATGGTCGAGCAGCGTGGCCGGTTGAAGATCAACCCACCGCTTCGGGACGAGGCGAGCCGGGACGCGATGTGGCGGGCGGTCAGTACCGGTCTGGCCGCGGTCGTCTCCTCCGATCACGCTCCCTGGCCGCTGGAGTTCAAGGACCATCAGAGAATCCTGGACAACCATTCCGGAGCCCCCGGCACCGAGACACTGGTGGCCACCACACTCGGTGCGTGCCTGCGCCGCTACGGGGCCGGCCCGGAGTTCTCCCGGGTGGTGGCGGCGCTCACCAGCAACCCGGCCGAGCGATACGGCATCGGACATCGCAAGGGCCGGCTCGCGCCCGGATACGACGCCGATATTCTCGTTCTCACCCCGACCGAGGACTGGCGGATCGATGGCTCGGCCCAACACTCCAATGCTGGGTGGAGCCCCTACGACACATATGTCCCCGGCGCTCGGGTCGCACTGACGCTCAGCCGCGGCACGGTCGTCTGGGATGCCGACAAGGGACTCACCGGCTCCCCGGGCCGCGGGCTGCAGGTGCGTCGGAGGTGACCATGGCGATCGAGCGGCCGTCGGCCGGCGAGCTGTCGTCCCTGGCCCGCGGAATGCGGATTCTCGAGTTCATCCAGGACCGGGGGCAGGTGCAGGCGGCCGAGGTGGTCGAAGCACTCGCCATCCCGACGTCATCGGCGTATCGCTACATTCGGCTGCTGAAGAGCGCGGGGTTCCTCGCGGAGGTCAACGGCGCGCTGCTGCCGACGGATCGGCTCACGGACCGCTCGGTCGACCGGAGCGAGCACCTGGTGGACATCGCCCGTCCGGTGCTCACGCGGCTGCTCCGCCGCAGCGGGCTCGACGTCGCGCTCACCGTGCGCGTGCACACCGCGGCGTTGTGCCTCGACACCCGGCGCGGCGGATCCGGTGGCGTGGCGCTGCATCCCGGCGAGGTCCTCGCGCTGCACTCGGGGGCCAGCGCGACCCCGCTGCTGGCGACAGCCCCGGAGGCGGTGCGCCGGCAGGTCCTGCAAGGCAGGCTGCAGCGGTTCACCGCCGCCACCCCGGACGCCGCCGCCCTGCGGGAGGAGCTCGCCGGTATCCGCCGACGCGGTTACCACGTGACGCACGGCTGGCTGACCCCGGGGATGAGCGCGCTCGGGGTACCGGTGATCGTCGCCGGTTCGTGCCTGTGCACGGTGTCCCTGGTGGGCCGGCATGCCGAACTCACCGATGTGACCGGGCCGCTGGCGCTGCTGCGCACCGCAGTCGACGAGATCGGCACCGGCCTTCCGCACGCGGTGTCCCGCGCCTGGCTGTTGCCGGACGCAGAGGGCTCGCGCGGCGAAATCTGATTTTCCCTCAGGCCGGGGCAACCACAGGTGCCCCGGAACGCACGTCGATGGCAAATGGCAAGGAGACTCGATGCGTGAAAATACTGCCGTGGCCGCCCGCTGTGGTGCGCCCGGCGACGGCCGGAAGCAGGGCGCATGATCAGCGACCCGGAGCTCATCACACCGAACGTCGAGCGAATGTCCGAACGGTTCGCAGCCCTCGCCGAGTTCCACGACTCGACGGTGCCGGGGTGGAGCCGGGAGGTGTTCTCCGAGCCGTACCGCGCCTCCCGTGACTGGGTACGCCGGCAGATGGCCGACGCCGGGCTCGACCCGGTGACCGACGCGGCCGGGAACATCGTCGGCCGGCTGCCCGGACGCCGTGGCGGGGGCCCTGCCCTGGTCACCGGGTCGCATACCGACACGGTGAGTCAGGGCGGGCGCTTCGACGGGATCGTGGGCGTGCTTGCGGGGATCGAGGTCGCGCAACGGTTCCGGGAGACCGGCACCCGGCTGGAGCATGACCTGACGGTCGTGGACTTCCTGGGAGAGGAAGCCAATGACTTCGGTATCTCCTGCATCGGTTCCCGGGCTGTCACCGGGGTGCTGCGGGCCGAGCACTTCGACCGCGTCGATGGAGCCGGAACCCGGCTGGGAGACGCTGTCACCGGTTTCGGACTGGATCCACAGCGGATGCTGCGGCAGGCCTGGCGCCCGGCCGATGTGCACGCCTACGTCGAGTTGCACATCGAGCAGGGGCCGCTGCTGGAACGATCGGGCACGAGCGTCGGAGTGGTGACCGCGATCGCCGGGATCGACCGGCTGCTGCTGCGATTCGCCGGCCAGTCCGGGCATGCGGGCACCACCGCGATGGACGAACGGCACGATGCGCTGGTCTCCGCGGCTGCGGCCGTGCTCACCGTCGAGCGGGTCGGTTGCGGGGCGCCGGTGCACGGCGTGGCAACCCCGGGCTGCATCGAGTCGAGCCCCGGCTCGATGGGGGTGATCACCGATCAGGCCCGGCTGTGGGCGGAACTGCGCAGCGTGGACGGCTCCTGGCTCCGCGGTGCGCGCAAGCAGATCGTCGATGAGGTGGTGGCGGAGGCCCGGCGCCGCGGCGTGCAGGTGGATGTCGACCACCTCACCGATCAGGACCCGGTACCCACCGCGGAGCCGGTGCAGGACGTGATCGGCCGGTCCGCGGACGCACTTGGCCTCTCCTGGCGGGCGGTGCCCTCCGGCGCGGGGCACGATGCCGCGCACCTGGCCCGGCTGGCGCCGATGGGCATGATCTTCGTCCCCTCGGTGAACGGGCGCAGCCACTGCCCCGAGGAGTTCACTGCGATCACCGACATCGAGCAGGGGGTGCACGTACTCGCGAGCACCCTGATGTCGCTGGATCGCATGTCACTGGACCGGCACGCCGTCGTGCGCGGCGGGTAGGAGGCGGAACTGCAATGGCTGCAGCCACTGTCGCCCGGCGCTCGGTCGTCGCGGCGTCCCTCGGCAACGCGATGGAGTGGTACGACTTCACGGTCTACGCGTTCTTCGCCGGCTACATCGCCCGCAACTTCTTCACGAGCGACGATCCCAAGTCGGCACTGATCGGCGCCTTCGTCGTGTTCGGTACCGGATTCGTGGCGCGTCCGCTCGGCGCCGTGGTGATCGGCCTGTACGGCGACAGGAGAGGCCGCAAGGCCGCGCTGACGCTCTCCATCGGCACCATGGGTGCCGGAACGCTGGTGCTCGCGCTCACCCCGTCCGCCGTGCACATCGGGATCGCGGCACCGATCCTGCTCCTCGTCGCCCGTCTCCTGCAGGGTTTCTCCGCGGGCGGGGAGATCGGGGGCGCCGCGGCCTTCCTCGTCGAGCACGCCCCGCCGGACCGGCGGGGCCGGTACGCGGCGTGGCTGCAGGGGTCCATGGGGGTGTGCAACCTCGTCGCCGCAGTCGCGGGGGTCACCATCACCACCGTGCTCCCCGAGTCGGCGGTGAACGACTGGGCGTGGCGGCTCCCGTTCGTGCTCGGCCTGCTGATCATCCCGGTCGGCGTCTACATCCGCCGACGACTTCCCGAGACGGAGGCATTCGAGCAGAACAACGCCGATGCGAAGGAGCAGCGAAGTCCCGTCCTGCGGTTGGTCCGTGAGTACCGGGGACAGATCCTGACCGGCTTCTTGTTCTCCGTGCTGTGGACGATCTGTGTGTACGCATTCGTCATCTACGGGCCGACCTATTACGCGAGCACCCAGACCGGACTGGGATTCACCGCTCGACAGACGTTCCTGGCATCGCTGGTGGGCAATGTCGTCCTGATCGCGGGCTGCGTGGCCGCCGGCCGGGCAGCCGACCGGCTCGGCGCGAAGCGGGTGGTGGTGGCCGGTGCGCTCACCTTGCTCGTGCTACCGCTGCCCTGCCTCCTCTGGTTGCACGACCAGCCGACCGTCCCGGTGCTGCTGGTCGTGCACGGCCTGCTGTGCGCGGGCGTCTCCGCGTTCGCCGGGGTCGCGCCGTCCGTACTGCCCCGGGCCTTCCCGGTTGCCGTGCGTGCGACGGGGGTGGCGCTGAGCTACAACATCGCCGCAACTCTCTTCGCGGGATTCACGCCGGCGCTCATGGCTTGGGCCACCGCTTCCGTGACCCCCTATGCACCGGCGCTGTGGGTGGCGATTGCATCCGTGGCCTGTCTGATCGCGGTACCGGCACTGTTCCGTCAGATCGCGGGTGCGGAGGAACGGGAGCCGCACCCTCCCAGGATGCAGGGACCTGTGGTTGCGGCGACGGACCGGCTCGACGTCGGACGCTGACGGCCGGGTGAACCGTGGAGCTGGAGCTGGAGCCGGAGCCGGAGCCGGAGCTGAAGCCGGGCCGACCGGGGGAGCCTGACCGGCGGGCACTGTGCGGGATCCTGTTCGTGCTGCATACCGGGATCCAGCAGGTGTACCTCCCGTCTGCCGGAGGGACCTTTCGGCGACGATCCGCCGTACAGGGGGAAAGGCCGCGACAGAGCCGAAAGACGAGAAACACCTGATCAGGGGCGCTTTTCTCAGCACTCGATGATGTTCACCGCGAGCCCGCCGCGCGCGGTCTCCTTGTACTTCACGCTCATGTCCGCACCGGTCTCCTTCATGGTCTTGATGACCTTGTCGAGGGAGACCTTGTGGCTGCCGTCGCCGCGCAGCGCCATCTTCGCCGCCGTGACCGCCTTCACCGCGGCCATGCCGTTGCGCTCGATGCACGGGATCTGGACGAGACCGCCGACCGGGTCGCAGGTCAGGCCAAGGTTGTGCTCCATGCCGATCTCGGCGGCGTTCTCGACCTGTTCGGGAGTGCCGCCGAGGACCTCGGCAAGGGCGCCCGCGGCCATGGAGCAGGCGGAGCCGACCTCGCCCTGGCAGCCGACCTCGGCGCCGGAGATGGAGGCGTTCTCCTTGAAGAGCATGCCGATGGCCCCGGCGGCGAGGAGGAAGCGGACGACGCCGTCCTCCTTCTCCGCCTCGGTGGCGCCGCCGGCCGCGAAGTTCATGTAGTAGTGCAGCACCGCCGGGATGATGCCCGCGGCGCCGTTGGTGGGCGCGGTGACGACCCGGCCGCCCGCCGCGTTCTCCTCGTTGACCGCCATCGCGTAGAGGGTGATCCACTCCATCGCGTGGGCCTGCGGGTCGCCCTCGGCACGCAGCTGGCGGGCGGTGTTCGCGGCGCGGCGGCGGACCTTGAGACCACCGGGCAGGATGCCCTCGCGGGACATGCCGCGCGAGACACAGGCCTGCATGACCCGCCAGATGTCCAGCAGACCCGAGCGGATCTCGTCCTCGGTGCGCCAGGCCCGCTCGTTCTCCAGCATCAGCGAGGAGATCGACAGGCCGGTGTCCTTCGAGAGCCGCAGCAGTTCGTCGCCGGTACGGAAGGGGTGCTTCAGCACGGTGTCGTCGAGCACGATCCGGTCCTCGCCCACCGCGTCCTCGTCCACGACGAAGCCGCCGCCGACCGAGTAGTACGTCTTCTCCAGGAGAAGGGCGCCCTCGCGGTCGAAGGCGAAGATCGTCATGCCGTTGGCGTGGTACGGGAGGGCCTTGCGGCGGTGCAGGACCAGCTGCTCGTCGGCGTCGAAGTCGATCTCGTGCATGCCGAGGAGGTTGATCCGGCCCGTGGTACGGATCTGCTCCACCCGCTCGTCGGCGGACTCCACGTCGACGGTGCGGGGCGATTCGCCCTCCAGGCCGAGCAGGACGGCCTTGGGGGTGCCGTGGCCGTGACCGGTCGCACCGAGCGAGCCGTACAGCTCGGCGCGTATCGAGACGGTGTGGGCGATCAGGCCCTCGTTCTTCAGCCGGCGCGCGAACATGCGGGCGGCGCGCATCGGGCCGACCGTATGGGAGCTGGACGGGCCGATGCCGATCGAGAACAGGTCGAAGACCGAGATGGCCACGGGGGACTCCTCAAGGGTTGGTAGACGTCGTCGTCTGCCGGGTGGTGCGGGACGGACCGATGGGTACGAAGAGCGCGGGACAAGGGCGGGGGCACCGTGCTCACTCTTCAGTGTGCGCGGTGCCCCCACCCGGCATGCAAACTGCGGGTGACCTACTTGAGGCCGGGGTACAGCGGGAACTTGTCGGCCAGCGCGACGACGCGGGCCTTCAGCGCGTCCGCGTCGTAGGACGGCTTGAGCGCGGCGGCGATGATCTCCGCGACCTCGGTGAAGTCCTCGGTCTGGAAACCGCGGGTCGCCAGGGCCGGCGTACCGATCCGCAGACCCGAGGTGACCATCGGCGGCCGCGGGTCGTTCGGGATGGCGTTCCGGTTGACCGTGATGCCCAGCTCGTGCAGCCGGTCCTCGGCCTGCTGGCCGTCCAGCTCGGAGTTGCGCAGGTCGACGAGGACCAGGTGGACGTCCGTACCGCCGGACAGCACGGAGACACCGACCTCGGTGACGTCCGGCTGGACCAGGCGCTCGGCGAGGATGCGGGCGCCGTCCAGGGTGCGCTGCTGGCGCTCCTTGAACTCCTCGGTCGCCGCGACCTTGAACGAGACCGCCTTGGCCGCGATCACGTGCTCCAGCGGACCGCCCTGCTGGCCCGGGAAGACCGCCGAGTTGATCTTCTTGGCGAGCTCCTGCGTCGACAGGATGACGCCACCGCGCGGACCGCCGAGGGTCTTGTGCGTGGTGGTCGTGACGACGTGGGCGTGCGGCACCGGGTTGGGGTGCAGACCCGCGGCCACCAGACCGGCGAAGTGCGCCATGTCGACCATCAGGTACGCGCCGACCTCGTCCGCGATGCGGCGGAAGGCGGCGAAGTCCAGCTGACGCGGGTACGCGGACCAGCCGGCGACGATCAGCTTCGGCTTGGACTCCTTGGCCAGACGCTCGACCTCGGCCATGTCCACGACGCCGGTCTCGTCGACGTGGTACGGGATCACGTTGTAGAGCTTGCCGGAGAAGTTGATCTTCATGCCGTGGGTCAGGTGACCGCCGTGGGCGAGGCTCAGGCCCATGATCGTGTCGCCCGGCTTGAGCAGCGCGAACATCGCGGCGGCGTTGGCCTGCGCACCGGAGTGCGGCTGGACGTTCGCGGCCTCGGCGCCGAACAGCGCCTTGATGCGGTCGATGGCGATCTGCTCGACGACGTCGACGTGCTCGCAGCCGCCGTAGTAGCGGCGGCCGGGGTAGCCCTCGGCGTACTTGTTGGTGAGGACGGAGCCCTGGGCCTCCATGACCGCGACCGGAGCGAAGTTCTCCGAGGCGATCATTTCGAGGGTGGACTGCTGGCGGTGGAGCTCGGCGTCGACAGCGGCGGCGACGTCCGGGTCCAGCTCGTGGAGGGAGGAGTTGAGAAGCGACATCAGGTGGTCCCTTTGGGTCTTCAGTTGCCGGAGAACTCGGTGTACTCGTCGGCGGAGAGCAGGTCCTTCGGCTCCTCCGCCATACGTACCTTGAACAGCCAGCCGCCCTCGAAGGGAGCGGAGTTCACCAGCGACGGGTCGTCCACGACGTCCTGGTTCGCCGCGGTGACCTCGCCGGTCACCGGCGAGTACAGGTCGCTCACCGACTTGGTCGACTCCAGCTCGCCACAGGTCTCGCCCGCGGTCACCGTGTCACCGACCTCGGGGAGCTGGGCGTAGACGACGTCGCCGAGCGCGTTGGCCGCGTACTCGGTGATACCGATCGTGGCCACACCGTCCTCGACGGCCGACAGCCACTCGTGCTCCTTGCTGTAACGCAGCTGCTGGGGGTTGCTCATGACCTGAATTCTCCTGTACGCGGGGGAGTGCTGATGAACGGTGGTCTTACGGTGTGAGACGCGACTGCGTCACTTCTTCGGGAGCGCCGACGTCACTTCTGGCGCTTGTAGAACGGCAGCGCCACGACTTCGTACGGCTCGTGGGTGCCCCGGATGTCCACTCCGACGCCTGCCGTGCCGGGCGTGGCGTGCGCGGCGTCCACGTACGCCATGGCGATCGGCTTGCCCAGGGTGGGCGACGGGGCGCCCGAGGTGACCTCGCCGATGACCTCGGCGCCGGTCCCGCCCACGGCGACGACGGAGAAGCCGGCGCGCGGCACCCGGCGGCCCTCGGCGACCAGCCCGACCAGCTTGCGCGGCGGAGCGGTCTCGGCACGCTCGGCGGCGGCCTCAAGGGCCTTGCGGCCGACGAAGTCGCCCTCCTTCTCGAACTTCACGACCCGGCCGAGACCGGCGTCGAACGGGGTCAGTGCCGTGGTCAGCTCGTGTCCGTACAGCGGCATGCCCGCCTCCAGGCGCAGCGTGTCGCGGCAGGAGAGCCCGCACGGGATCAGGCCGCGGGAGGCGCCCGCCTCGGTCAGCGCCTTCCACAGCTGCTCGGCGTGGACGGGGGCGACGAACAGCTCGAAGCCGTCCTCGCCGGTGTAGCCGGTACGGGCGATCAGCGCGGGGACCCCGGCGACCGTGCCGGGCAGCCCGGCGTAGTACTTGAGGCCGTCCAGGTCGGCATCGGTGACGGCGGCGAGGATCGCGGGGGACTCGGGACCCTGGACGGCGAGCAGCGCGTACGCGTCGCGGTCGTCGCGGACCTCGGCGTCGAAGCCCTCGGCCCGCGCGGTCAGCGCGTCCAGCACGATCTGGGCGTTGCCCGCGTTGGCGACGACCATGTACTCCGTCTCGCCGAGCCGGTAGACGATCAGGTCGTCCAGGATGCCGCCGTCCTCGGCGCAGATCATCGTGTAGCGCGCGCGGCCCACGGAGACGGTGCCGATGTTGCCGACCAGCGCGAAGTTCAGAAGCGCCACGGCCCCGGGGCCGGTGACGGTGATCTCGCCCATGTGCGAGAGGTCGAAGAGGCCGGCCTTCGTGCGCACGGCGTTGTGCTCGTCGCGCTCACTGGCGTAGCGCAGCGGCATGTCCCAGCCCGCGAAGTCGGTCATCGTGGCGCCCAGCGAGCGATGCAGGGCATCGAGGGCGGTGAGACGGGGGGCGGTGCTCATGGATATGGCTCCCAGGGCATGACGACGAGGACGATCCCTCCCCATCTGTCATCGGAACCTGAGAGGTTCGCCGAGAGCCCCGGAAGGGTTCGGCTTGCACCTTGGGTGGAGCCGCGCAGCGGCCCGCTTTTCAGATCTGCCTCATCCGCGCGGTACGGGGCCTGAGAGATTCAAGGGAGGAACTTGCTCCTTCGGCGCCCGGCACATGCAGTGACCGGAACTCTCCCGCGCGGATTCGAACGGCCTTTATGCAGTTGGCCGGGTCATCATCGCACGCATCGCGCCGGAGTGGGGCCTCGGTCCCCCACCGGAAATCAGCGGCGTGGACGGTTGTGCCGCATTACCTTTTCTTTACACTTCAGGGGCATACGTGGGGTGAGCCGACAGGGGGAGGGCGATGACGTTGCAGCGGTACGCGACGACCGCGGGGGTCGCGCACGGCGCGATGCCCGCACAGCCGGGGGCCCCGGAGAGTGAGGCGTCGGGCGCGCACGCGCCCGTCGTACGGGATCTCCGGGAGCGGTCCGGGCACAGCCCGCGCGGCCTGCGCTTCGCGGCCGGTGACGTGGTGGTGGTCTCCGGGCTGCCCGGCAGCGGCAAGTCGACGCTCATCCGGCGGGCGGTGACGACGGCGCACGCCATCGACTCCCAGGACACCCGTGACCGCTGGGCGCGGGCCGTGCCCCGCTTAGTTCCCTACGCCCTCTACCGCCCGCTCGTCCGCGCCGCCCACTACTGGGGGCTGTGGCGGGTGCTGCGTTCCGGGGAGTCCGTCGTCGTCCACGACTGCGGAACACAGGCCTGGGTGCGCGGCTGGCTGGCCCGTGGCGCGCGGCGCCGGGGCCGGGTCCTGCACCTCGTCCTGCTCGACGTCACGCCGCAGACGGCCAGGGAGGGCCAGCGCGAGCGCGGACGCGGCGTATCGGGATACGCCTTCGCCCGGCACCGCAGGGCGGTGGGCAGGCTGCTGAGGGCGATTGAGACGGGCCTGCTGCCGCCCGGCTGCGCCTCGGCGGTGCTGCTGGACCGGGAGGCGGCGGGGAGGCTCGGCCGGATCACCTTCGCGGACGGGCGGCCCGGGGCCGGGTAGCCGGGGCCGGGGCAGCTGTCGGGGCGGGCGTTAATCTTCTGCCGGAAAGCTTGGGCGAGAAGGGGAAGCAGTGGACGTTCCGGCACAGGTCCAGTCCCATCCGCAGGGCGGATGGCCGGCCAATGAGCTCGAAGAAGTGCTGATGGCCTCGGTGGGCATCCCGGAGGCGGGCGGACGGCTCGTCGAGGTGCTCGGACGCAGCCATGTCTGGGTGCCCCTGCCCAATGGCGGCGGACCCGACTCGGCGGACCTGGACCTGCCGACGTTGGAGATCGAGGGCGCTCCGTACGTCCCCGTGTTCAGCTCCGAACAGCAGTTCCTCACCTGCGTCGGTACCCATATGTCCTTCACCGTCGCGCCCGCCCGCGACTTCGCCCGCGGGCTGCCGCCGCAGCTCGGCATGGCCGTGAACCCGGGCGGCGCGGTCGGGATGCCGCTGCCGCCCCCCGCCGTGGCCGAGCTCTGCCGGGCCGGACGCACCCCGCTGGACGGGCCGGCCAGCGGCGGCAGGGTCCGGCTGTACGAACCGGACTGGAGGGAGGAGCCCGTCGACTTCCTCGCCGCGGCGGCCGGTGAGTTCGAGGAGAGCGGTGTCGTGCTCTCCGCCCGCCGGGCGCTGGCCAGCATCGAGGGCGGCGACCCCGTCCTCTTCATCGGCGTCGAGTTCTCCACCTGGGAAGGCGCGGGGCGCAATGCCCCGATGGACGCCCTCGGCCGCGCTCTGGGCCGGGTCGAGGTGCCCTGGGTGGTCAATCTCGTCCTGCTCGATGTGGCACAGGACCCGGTCGGCGACTGGATACGGGAGAAGATCCAGCCGTTCTACCAGCGGGCGGGCCAGTAGCCCCCGGCGCGGCGCCCGCGGCGGGCACCGGCGTGGAGCACCGCTTCGACCCATGGCGTCAAGTCGGTGTCAGGACCGGCGCATAAGCTGGTTTCATGGCTGGTGCCTCGGCATCATGCCGCACCCGTGTGCCCGGGAGCGGCCGGCCGACACAGTGGATCGAAGAGGGGCGGGACCAGGTGAGTGCGTCAGGCACCGCGGCGGCCGGGCAGGTCGAGCACATGCTGCGCCAAGTGACGCCCGGACGCTACGACGCGTACGAGGCGCTGCTGCAGGCCCTCGTGAACGGCCGGATCTGGATGCTCCTCTGGCACGGCCAGGCGGGCTCGCCCGACGCCCAGTACGGGAACATGGAGGTCGACGGCCTCGGCTACGCCCCCTGTGTGACCTCAGCCCAGGAGCTCTCCGCCAGCGGCTGGAACCGCGCCCATGAGCTGGTCGGCGGCCTGGACATCGCCCGCGCCCTCTTCCCCGACCGCTGGGGCATCTGGCTCAACCCGCACGCCCCGGGCGGCGGCGTCGGCATCCCCTGGCTGGACCTGCGCCGGATCGCCACCGGTCTCGACCGGATGCCCGCGGGTCCGCTCCGGCTCACCGAGCCGGCCATCGAGATCCCGCAGTTCTACGCCCTGCTCACGCAGAACGCCCACCACACCCCGGCCATCCGCTCGCTGCGCCGCGCCTGGGTGCAGCCCGCGCTCGGGGTCCCGTACCTCACCATCGGTCTCGACCTCTACGACACCAGCCCGCCCTCGGTGGACGCGGCGCGCGCGATGATGCAGCAGTCGATCTCCGCCGTCCCGGACGGGCTGCCCGTCTCCACCGTCGCGATGTCCGACGAGTACGACCCGGTCGCGATGTGGCTGCGCGCCAACGCCCGCCCGTTCTACGACCGCGAGGCGCATGCCCCGGCGGCCCCCGTCGCGGGCTACGGCTACCCGCCGCAGGGCGCGTACTGACCCTTCCGGGGCTGTTCGCCCCCCGGAGTCCGGATTGCGGGTGTGCGTGCCGGAATTCCGTAACGCGGCCATAAGTCATCAACTCCCCCGATGTCGGCGCGTGTTCATCTGCCCCGTGCCGCAACCGGCCGCCGGTGTCCGAGATTTCCGGGCTGGGCATGTCTGGTGGTGAAAGCGTCGCGAATCTGCGCTCCCGCCCCCTTCCGCCTCAACTGACCTGTGTTCGGGGGGCGTTCACTTCCGTCCGGATAACGGAACACCCAGGCCCGCATCACGGTTAGGCATCCATTCGCCTGTCGGTATGGCTACCTGTAGTGACGGCAATGAAGACTCCCGCAGCAAGGGCGTCTTGCCGCCTCTGCGTACGACTGACTGATCGCGCCGCCACAGCGGCCAGTTCGGCCCGGCCACCGCCGGTTGAGAGGGGTCCTTGCCACGATGACGGCACCACTGCACGAGCCGACCACGGAAGCGGATCCGATCGCGGCCGGCGGTCCCGCAGTCGACTCCGGGGTGAAGAAGGTCGAGGGGCGCTCCCTCAAGCAGATCGCCTGGAACCGCCTCAAGCAGGACAAGGTCGCTCTGACGGGTGGCATCGTTGTCCTCGTCCTGGTCGTGGTGGCGGTCTTCGCGCCCCTCATCGTCGGCCTGCTGGGGCATCCGCCGAACGATTTCCACCAGGACAAGCTCGACCCGCTGACCAATCTCCCCACGGGCAGCCTCGGCGGAGTGAGCGGCGACTATCTCTTCGGCGTCGAGCCCAACAAGGGGCGCGACGTCTTCAGCCGGATCGTCTACGGCGCCCGGATCTCGCTGCTCGTGGCCTTCCTGGCGGCCCTGGTCGCCGTCGCCCTCGGCACCCTCTTCGGGATCATCGCCGGATACTTCGGCGGCTGGGTGGACGCGGTGATCAGCCGGGTCATGGACGTGCTGCTGTCCTTCCCGCAGCTCCTCTTCATCATCTCCCTGGTCTCGGTCCTGCCCGACGATCTGCTCGGCCTGACCGGCAGCGGCGTACGCATCGCCGTACTCGTCGCCGTCATCGGCTTCTTCGGCTGGCCGTACGTCGGACGCATCGTCCGGGGCCAGACGCTCTCGCTGCGCGAGCGCGAGTACGTGGAGGCGGCGCGCAGCCTCGGCGGCGGACGGACCCACATCCTCTTCCGCGAGCTGCTGCCCAACCTGGTCGCGCCGATCACCGTCTACGCGACCCTCATGATCCCCACCAACATCCTCACCGAAGCGGCCCTCAGCTTCCTCGGTGCAGGTGTCCGGCCGCCCACCGCCTCCTGGGGCGGGATGCTGCGGGACGCACTGGAAACGTATGAGCACGACCCGATGTTCATGGTCTTCCCCGGCGTGACGATCTTCATCACCGTGCTGGCCTTCAACCTCTTCGGGGACGGGCTGCGTGACGCCCTGGACCCCAAGGGGACCCGATAACCCACGACTTGCCCCTGCCGCATCGTCAGGTGGCTTTTCCCATGGTTCTCCGGCAAGCAACGGCCTGGGACCGCGATCTCGGAGGTTACGAGAAAATGTCCACAGTTACCTCGAAACGACGGCTCACCGCTGGTGCGGCCCTCGTGGTCGCGGCGCTGATGACCACCACGGCGTGCGGCGGCGGCGGCGACAGCGAAGGCGGCGGCAAGTCGAAGGGCGCCGGCTTCAACGCGGCGTTCAACAAGGTCGCCAACCCGTCCACCAAAAAGGGTGGAACGCTGAAGATGGTCGGCAAGCAGGACCTCGACTCCGCCGACCCCCAGCGTGCCTACTACGGCATGGCCTGGGACTTCATGCGCTTCTACACCCGCCAGCTGGTCACGTACGACGCCAAGCCGGGTGTGGCCTCCACCAAGCTGGTCGGTGACCTGGCCACCGGCCCCGGTGAGATCACGGACGGCGGCAAGACCTACACGTACAAGCTGCGTGATGGCCTGACCTGGGAGGACGGCTCCAAGCTGACCTCCAAGGACGTCAAGTACGGCATCGAGCGCATCTGGGCGACGGACACCATCACCGGTGGCCCGCAGTACCTGAAGCAGACGCTGGACCCCAAGGGTGAGTACAAGGGCCCCTACAAGGACAAGTCCGCGGACAAGCTCGGCCTCAAGTCGATCGAGACGCCCGACGACAACACCATCATCTTCAAGCTGCCCAAGCCCAACGGTGACTTCGAGCAGTTCCTCGCCATGCCGTCCGGCACGCCCGTGAAGGCGGAGAAGGACACCGGGGCGAAGTACACCCAGCGCCCGTTCTCCTCCGGCCCGTACAAGTTCGAGTCGTACAAGCCGGGCAAGAACATCGTGCTCGTCCGCAACGACAAGTGGCAAAAGGCCTCGGACCCGATCCGCGCCGCGCTCCCGGACAAGGTCACCGTGACGATCTCCGCCAACCTGGAGGAGAACGACAAGAAGCTGATGGAGGGCGACTACGACGTCGACCTCAACGGCACCGGCATGACCCAGTCCGGCCGCGTCACCGCCGTCCAGGACCACAAGGACAGCGTCGACAACATGCAGACGTCCTTCGTCCGCTACGTCGCGCTCGTCCACACGGCGAAGCCGCTGGACGACGTCCACTGCCGCAAGGCCGTCTTCTACGCCACCGACTTCGCGGGTCTCCAGCAGACCCGCGGTGGCGAGATCGCCGGTGGTGCGATCGCCAACAGCACTCTGCCGGTCTCCATCAAGGGTCACAGCGACTACGACCCGTACGGCGTCCTCGCCCGCAAGGGCAAGCCGGACGTCGCCAAGGCCAAGGACGAGCTGAAGCAGTGCGGTCACCCGACCGGCTTCTCCACCAAGCTCACCGCCCGTAACAACAACCCGGGCGAGGTCGACGCCGCCGAGGCGCTCCAGGAGCAGCTCGGCAAGGTCGGCATCAAGGTCGAGGTCGACCCGCTCGACGGCGCCGAGGCGTCCAGCATCACCGGCTCGCCGTCCGTCGTGAAGAAGCGCGGCTACGGCATGACGATGAGCGGCTGGGGCCCGGACTTCCCGTCCGGCCAGGGCTTCGGTCAGCCGCTGTGGGACAGCCGGTTCCTCTCGGACACCGGTAACTACAACGAGTCGCAGATCAAGGACCCGCAGGTCGACAAGCTCTTCGACAACGCGATCGCGGAGACCGACCCGGTCAAGGCCGGCGAGATCTACAAGGCGCTCGACAAGCGGATCCTCGACCAGGCCGACTGGATGCCCTTCATCTACGAGAAGAACATCACCTGGCGCGGCAGCCGTCTGACGAACGCCTACATGTCCGACGCCTACAACGGCCGTTACGACTACGTCTCGCTCGGCGTCGTCAAGTAGTCGCTGTAGTCAACAGCATTTGCAGTCAACCCGGTTGACTGCTCCTCCGCCGCCGAAACCCGCCAGTCCGAAGGGCAGGTGAGGGCCGGGGCGATGGCCGGGAGCCCCCACAAGGGGTTCCCGGCCACCGCCGGGCCGCACACAGTGCTTGCTTATCTCATCCGGCGCCTGTTCGCCGTAGTCATCATGGTGCTCGTCGTACTGCTCGCGACGTTCACCATCTTCTTCATGCTGCCCAAGTGGGCGGGTCAGGACGTCGCAGTCCTCTTCGCCGGCAAGGCCACGGGTGTCGAGCAGCTCCAGGGCATCCGGATAAAACTGGGTCTCGACGACCCCCTCCTCGTCCAGTTCTGGGACTTCGTCAAGGGCATCCCGATGGGGCGCGACTACGCGAACGGTGCGGACGTCACCCACTGCGCCGCGCCCTGCTTCGGCTACTCCTTCCGTACCGAAGTACCGGTCTGGACCACCCTCAAGGACGCGCTGCCGGTCACCGGCGCGCTCGCCGCGGGCGCCTGCGTGCTGTGGCTGCTCGGTGGTGTCGCCACCGGTGTGGTGTCCGCGCTCCGGCGCGGCAGCATCTGGGACCGCGCCGCGATGACCACGGCTCTCGCCGGCGTCTCGCTGCCGATCTTCTTCACCGGCATGGTCGCGATGGGCCTGTTCGTGCACAACTTCGGCTGGGTCCACATCGCCGACAACCTCTCCACGGACGACGGCATCGGCACCTGGTTCCAGACGCTGATCCTGCCGTGGATCGTGCTCGCCTTCCTGAACGCGGCGATGTACGCCCGGCTCACCAGGGCCACCATGCTCGAAGTGCTCGGCGAGGACTACATCCGTACCGCCCGCGCCAAGGGGCTCGGCGAGGGCACCGTCATCACCCGGCACGCGCTGCGTTCCGCGATGACGCCGATCCTCACCGTCTTCGGCCTCGACATCGGCGTGCTCCTCGGTGGCGCCGTCCTCACCGAGTCCACGTTCAACCTGCCCGGACTCGGGCTCGCCGCGGTCCAGGCCATCAGCAACAAGGACCTGCCGGTGATTCTCGGCGTCACCCTGTTCGCGGCTCTCGCCATCGCCGTCGCCAACCTCGTCGTCGACATCATGTACGCCGTCATCGACCCGCGAGTGAGGCTGGGATGACCGAACTGCACAAGAGCGGTGCCGCGCTGGGCGAACCGTCCCCGGCCGGCTCGCCCGCTCCCACCGCCTTCCTCGAAGTGCGCGACCTCAAGGTGCACTTCCCGACCGACGACGGCCTGGTCAAGTCCGTCGACGGGCTCAACTTCCAGCTGGAGAAGGGCAAGACCCTCGGCATCGTCGGCGAGTCCGGCTCCGGCAAGTCCGTCACCTCGCTGGGCATCATGGGCCTGCACACCACGGGCCAGTACGGCAAGCGCAAGGCGCAGGTCTCCGGCGAGATCTGGCTGGACGGCAAGGAGCTGCTGTCCGCCGACCCCGACGAGGTGCGCAAGCTGCGCGGCCGCGACATGGCCATGATCTTCCAGGACCCGCTGTCCGCGCTGCACCCGTACTACACGATCGGCAAGCAGATCGTGGAGGCGTACCGGGTCCATCACAGCGTCGACAAGAAGACCGCCCGCAAGCGGGCGGTCGAGATGCTCGACCGGGTCGGCATCCCGCAGCCCGACAAGCGCGTCGACAGCTACCCGCACGAGTTCTCCGGCGGCATGCGCCAGCGCGCGATGATCGCCATGTCGCTGGTCAACAACCCCGAACTGCTGATCGCCGACGAGCCGACGACCGCGCTGGACGTGACGGTCCAGGCGCAGATCCTCGACCTGATCCGGGACCTGCAGAAGGAGTTCGGCTCCGCGGTCATCATCATCACCCACGACCTGGGCGTCGTCGCCGAGCTCGCCGACGACATCCTGGTGATGTACGGCGGGCGCTGCGTCGAGCGCGGACCGGCCGAGAAGGTGTTCTACGAGCCGCGGCACCCCTACACCTGGGGTCTGCTGGGCTCGATGCCGCGCCTCGACCGCGACCAGACCGACCGGCTCATCCCGGTCAAGGGTTCCCCGCCGTCGCTCATCAACATCCCGTCGGGCTGCGCCTTCAACCCGCGCTGCCCGTACGCGGACGTGCCCAAGGACGACGTCACCCGCACCGTACGGCCCGAGCTGCAGGAGGTCGGCAGCCGGCACTGGGCGGCCTGCCACATGTCGCAGGAGCAGCGGGAGCGTATCTGGACCGAAGAGATTGCGCCCAAGCTGTGAGCGAGGACAAGGCCGTGACGAGCGAGGACAAGGGCGTGGACGTTCCCGCGCAGAGGTCTGCCGGGCACGGCGCGCCGGCCGGTGACACCGCCTCCCGCGAGGTGCTGCTCAAGGTGACCGGGCTGCAGAAGCACTTCCCCATCAAGAAGGGGCTGCTGCAGCGCAACGCCGGTGCCGTGAAGGCCGTCGACGGGATCGACTTCGAGGTGCACTCGGGCGAGACCCTGGGTGTGGTCGGCGAGTCCGGCTGCGGGAAGTCGACGATGGGCCGGCTGATCACCCGGCTGCTCGAACCCACCGCGGGGAAGATCGAGTTCGAGGGCAGGGACATCACGCACCTCGGCGTGGGCGGTATGCGCCCGATGCGCCGGGACATGCAGATGATCTTCCAGGACCCGTACTCCTCGCTGAACCCCCGGCACACGATCGGCACGATCGTGGGTGCCCCCTTCAAGCTCCAGGGCGTCACGCCCGACGGCGGCGTCAAGAAGGAGGTGCAGCGGCTGCTGGAGGTCGTGGGCCTGAACCCCGAGCACTACAACCGCTACCCGCACGAGTTCTCCGGCGGTCAGCGTCAGCGCATCGGGATCGCCCGCGCGCTGGCGCTCAACCCGAAGCTGGTCGTGGCGGACGAGCCCGTGTCGGCGCTGGACGTCTCGATCCAGGCGCAGGTGGTGAACCTGCTCGACGACCTCCAGAGCGAGCTCGGCCTGACGTACGTGATCATCGCCCACGACCTGTCGGTCGTCCGGCACGTCTCGGACCGGATCGCGGTGATGTACCTCGGCAAGATCGTGGAGCTGGCCGACCGCGAGTCGCTCTACAAGGCGCCGATGCACCCGTACACGAAGGCGCTGCTCTCGGCGGTTCCGATCCCGGACCCGAAGCGCCGTTCCGCAAAGAGCGAGCGGATCCTGCTCAAGGGCGACGTGCCCTCGCCGATCTCGCCGCCCAGCGGCTGCCGCTTCCACACCCGGTGCTGGAAGGCGACGGAGGTCTGCAAGACGCAGGAGCCGCCGCTGGTCGCGCTGAAGACCGGGCACCAGGTGGCCTGCCACCATCCGGAGAACGCACCCGACCAGGTGCCCGGCGAGACGGTGACGGCGGCGGCGCGCGAGGCGATCGAGATCGTGGAGGTGCGCAAGCCCGGGGCCGACGAATCCGCTGCGGACGAAGCAGCGGCCGACGGGACCGCGGCGGACGAAACCACGGCTGCCGGGACCGCGGCGGAAGGCGGCACCGCCTCGCCCGATACGCCGGAGGACAGCCCGAAGGAGTAGTACCGGCACAATTGCCCGGTGCTCAACGAACTGTTCACGCCCTCCGTCCAGCATGCGCTCGACATCGTCGGAATCTTCGTCTTCGCGATCTCCGGCGCTCTGCTCGCCGTACGCAAGAACTTCGATGTCTTCGGCATCGCGGTGCTCGCCGAGGTGACCGCGCTGGGCGGGGGGCTGTTCCGTGACATCGTCATCGGGGCGGTCCCGCCCGCGGCGTTCACGGATCTCGGCTATTTCACCACCCCGCTCCTCGCCGCCGTCCTGGTGTTCTTCATGCACCCGCACGTCGAGCGGATCCAGGTGGGCGTCAATGTCTTCGACGCGGCGGGCCTCGGGCTGTTCTGCGTCACGGGCACGGTGAAGGCGTACGACTACGGCCTGGGCCTCACCGCGTCGGCGGCCCTGGGGCTCGCCACCGCGGTCGGCGGCGGTGTGCTGCGTGACGTACTGGCCAACGAGGTGCCCTCGCTGCTGCGCTGGGACCGCGACCTGTACGCGGTGCCCGCCATCGTCGGCGCCACGATGACCGTCCTGTGCGTCCGCTTCGGGATGCTCAACGCGTTCACCAGCGGCACCGCCGTGATCGCGGCCTTCGTGCTGCGGCTGCTGTCCATGCGCTACCACTGGCGGGCCCCGCGCGCCTACAACCGGAAGTCCGCGACGGCCGAGGAGAGCTCCGCGACCACCTGAGCCGGCGCTGTGATTCCAGCTAAAAAGCTACCGCTCAGTAATACAATCGGTGTACGGTGCACCGCATGGCACAAGCAGCAGAGCAGGCGGCGCAGACCGGACCGGCGACCGTCGGGGACAGCGAGTTCGACCGCGACACCGCCGTCACCCTTCGAGAAGAGGGCGTCTACGACGCCGAACTCTCCGCCGGATGGACGATCATCCATGCCGTCAACGGCGGCTATCTGCTGGCCATGCTCGGCCGCGCGCTCGGCGAGGCCCTGCCGCACCCGGACCCCTTCTCCGTCTCCGCGCACTACCTCACCGCGTCCGTCCCCGGCCCCGCGGTCATCCGGACCCAGACCGTCCGTACCGGCCGCACGCTCTCCACCGGCCAGGCGTCCCTCTTCCAGTACGCGCAGGACGGCACCGAGGTCGAGCGCATCCGGGTCATCGCCACCTACGGCGACCTGGACGGCCTCTCCGACGAGGTCCGCACCTCGGCGAAGCCGCCGGCCATCCCGCCGCTGGAGCACTGCCTCGGCCCGAGCGACGGCCCGGCCCCGATTCCCGGCAGCTCCGCCATCACCGAACGGCTCGACATCAGGCTCGACCCGGCGACGATCGGCTGGGCCATCGGGCAGCCGTCCGGCAAGGGCGAGATGCGCGGCTGGTTCGGCCTCGCAGACGGCCGCGACGCCGACCCGCTCTCGCTGCTGCTCGCCGTCGACGCACTGCCGCCCACCTCGTTCGAGCTGGGCCTCAAGGGCTGGACGCCGACCATCGAGCTCACCACCCACATCCGCTGCCGCCCCGCCCCCGGCCCGCTGCGCGTCTCCATCACCACCCGCAACCTCGCGGGCGGCTTCCTGGAGGAGGACGCGGACGTCTGGGACAGCGCGGACCGGCTGGTGGCCCAGTCCCGCCAGTTGGCGCGCGCACCGCGCCCCTGACGGCCGGGACCGGGGCCGGGGCAGGGGCGGGGCCGGGGGAAGCTGGTCAGGTGAAATCCGACCGGCTGCTCTCCATCCTCCTGCTGCTCCAGACCCGCGGCCTGGTGCCCGCCACCGAGCTCGCCGAGCGCTTCGAAGTCTCCGTACGCACCATCTACCGGGACATCGAGGCGCTCTCCGCCTCCGGCGTCCCGGTCTACGCCGAGCGCGGGCGGCACGGCGGCATCGCGCTGCTGCCGGGATTCCGTACGGATGTCACCGGGCTCACCGCCGACGAGGCGCGCGCCCTCTTCGTCCTCGCCGCCGAGGGCGCCCATGCCGCGCTCGGCCTCGACGCGGCGCTCGGGTCCGCACTGCGCAAGGTGATGGCCGCCCTGCCCGAACCGCACCGGCCCGCCGCCGAACTGACCAGCAGGCGGATCCTGGTCGACCCGGTGCGCTGGATGAGCGGCCCGCAGCCGGCCGTCGACGTGGCCGAACTGCACGAGGCCGTCTTCGCCGACCGGCGCTTGCGGCTGAGCTACCGCCACAGCGGTACGAGTGACCCGCGCACCTACACCGTCGATCCGTACGGCCTCGTCGTGAAGGCGGGCGTCTGGTACCTGGTCGCGGACCGGGACGGGGTGCCCAGGCTCTTCAGGGCCGACCGGGTGCGGCGGGCCACGCTCAAGGACGATGCGGTCGTGCGCCGGCCCGGGGTGGAGCTGGCGGACTTGTGGGACGAGCTGCGCAGGCAGGTCGAGGAACGGCCGGGGCGGGTGCGGCTGCGGGTGCGCGTGCACCGCTCCCGGCTCGACCTGTTCGTACGCCTGCACGGCGGCGCGCTGACGGGGGAGCCGCGGCCCGAGGAGCTGCGGCCCGAGAAGGGCGGGGAGTGGCTGCGGGCCGAGCTGGCCGTCGACTCGGTCGAGTGGGCCCGTGCCCTGCTCTCCTTCGGCCCGAACGTCGAAGTGCTCTCGCCGCCCGAGGCGCGGGACGTCCTCCTCCGTCACGCGGCGGCGGTCGTGGAGCTGTACGGGGATGCGGGCACGCCCTAAGGGGCGTCGGTGTCGCTCGTGTCGTCCAGCCAGTGCAGCCTGCCGAGGGTGACCAGTCTCAGCCGGCGGCGGGCCACCCCGGCCACCTCCCGCTCGCCGTCCGGCCCCGCGTCCAGCAGCGCCGACGCGGTGATCACCATGTGGTCGACATAGAGGCCGCCGAGCATCAGCAGGTCCTCCTCGCTCCAGCCCCGGGACTCCGGCTCCTCGGCGAGCGCCGCCGCCACCTCCTCGGCGAACCGCCGCAGTTGGGCCGCTATGGCCTCGCGGACCGGGCCGACGCCGCCGTGCTGTTCACGGGCGATGAAGCGGAAGTGGGCGGGCTGTTCGCCGACATGGCGCAGGATCAGCTCGACGCTGCGCCCCAGGCGCTCCTCGCTGTCGCCGGTCTCGGCGAGGACCGCGCCGATCATTCCGTGCAGGCTGCCCAGCGCCTCCTCGACGAGCGCCACACCGAGTGCCGCGGTGTCCTCGAAGTGCCGGTAGAAGGCGGTGGGCGTGACGCCCGCGACCCGGGTCACCTCGCGCAGCCCGAGGCTGCTGAGGCTCTGGTGCTCCAGGAGTCCGAGTGCGGCATCCAGCAGTGCCTGACGGGTTCTCAGCTTCTGGGTCTGTCGGACGCCGACGGTGTGACTCATGCCATTCAGTAAACAACTGTTCTCCGGGGCGGGGAAGTGGCGACGGGTCTAGACTGACAAGTCAGTGAACAGTCGTACTCTCAAATGCTCCTGGAGAGCTCGCAGAAAGGCTGAACATGGTCGTCCTCGTCGCCGCCCTGCTCCTGCTCGGGGTCGTGCTCGGAGCGGTGGTCCAGATTCCGCTGCCGCTGACCTTCGCGCTCGCTGCCGTGATCGGCTGCTGGCTGCTGATCTTCGCCGTGCGGGAGTGGGCCTGCTCGCAGCGCCGTTCGCGCTGACCGCCGTCTTGATCACCGTCTCGACCGTCGTCGATCGCCGTCTCGACCGTCGTCCCGACCAGAGTTTCGAAGGAGCCCGCACCATGACGCTCACCGCATCGGTCCACCGCCGCAAAGCGGATGACAGGCCCGCCGCCGGGCCCGGCCTCTCGCACGTGGCCACCGCCGGGCCCCGGACCGACAGTCGCAGCGCCCGGACCCGGGACGCCGATGGACTGGCCGTGGCCTCGTTCGTGCTCGGGCTCGTCGGCCTGCTGGTGATGAACATCCTGCTCGGCCCGGCCGCCATCGTGATGGCGGTCCTCGCCCTCGTCCGGTCCACCTCCCGCCGCGGCCGCGCCCTGCTCGGGCTCGCGCTCGGCGCCGCCGACCTCGTGGTCCTCGCCTTCCTCGTCACCGGAAACGGCGTCGTCGCCTGGAACTTCGGCGGCTGAACCGGGCGGAGCGGACCCCGCCGCCGCGGTGCTCGGGTCCCGGGACACCATGTGCCCGCCGTACGCCCCGCCTCGGGCTCGCGGAATCTGTGGTGTCTTCTGATCGCTCGACAGGGCCGCCCGCATCCTGTTCGATCATGGATGGCACAGCGGGCGTCCGTCTGGGGTGGGCTGCGGCGAGGGAGAGGGTGCGTGCTGGAGATAGCGGGGATCGAGGCAGCGGAGGAGCGGGTCTACCGCCACCTGGTGGAGGTACGAGGTGCGGGCGTGGACGAGATCGTCCAGCGGCTCCACATCCGGGAACGCGAGGCGGCGTCGCTTCTGTCCTCCCTGCATGACAAAGGCCTGGTCGGGCGGCTGCCGGGCGACGGCGGCATGCGGTACGTACCCGTCCCGCCGGACGTGGCGCTGCAGCCTCTGCTGTCGCGCGGCCAAGAAGCGCTGGAGTGGGCGCGGCGTGGAGTGGAGCAGTTGGCCGAGGAGTACCGGGCGGGCGGCCGGCGCCATGACGCCGGGCAACTGGTCGAGGTGATCACTGGGGCCGGCGCCATCCGTCAGCAGCTGCGCCAACTCGCCTACGGGGCCCGCAGTGACCTGCGGTGGTTCTGCAAGGCCGATCCCGTGGCGCTGCGCGCCCAGGACAACGACGAGGAGTTCGAGCTGCTCGCCCAGGGCATCCGCTACGAGGCGATCTACGAACGGGACTGCCTGGAGCAGCCCGGCATGGTCGACAACGTCGCCCAGGGCATCCGCGCCGGTGAAGTGGCCCGTGCCACCAGCGCACTCCCCGTGCGCATGGTCATCGTCGACAGCTCTGTCGCCGTCTGCCCGCTGATGCCGGGCAGTACGACCGGCGCCCGCGGCGAGCCGACCGCCGCGATCATCCGCAGCAGCACTCTCCTGGACGCCCTCGTCGCCCTGTTCGACATCCAGTGGGCGGCGGGGACCCCACTGCACGTCACGGAGGCGGGCGAGCTGGCCGACTTCGCCGACGGCATGGGGCCGGGCGGCAGTCTCGCCGACGACGAGCGCTATCTGCTCTCCCTGGTCGTCGCGGGCGTGACGGACAAGGCGATCGCCACCCAGCTGCGTGTCAGCCACCGCACGGTGCAGCGCCGGATCACCGCGCTGATGCAGCGGGCGGGCGCGACGACGCGTACGCAGCTGGTGTGGCAGGCGGCGCGGCGCGACTGGCTGTCCTAGGACGCACGGAAGCCGCGACCGGGGCCGGTCGCGGCTTCCGGATCTCGCGTACTACCTCAGCGCGTACGCCCGCTCGATCTCCTGCGTCACCTCGTTGCCCGCGTCGTCCCAGGCGCGGACCCGCAGCGTGACGTACCCGCTGGTGCGGGCAGTCGAGGGGTGGGTGACCCGGACGCGGTAGGCGCCGTCGCCCCGGGCGGAAGCCCTCGCCGCCCGCCAGTGCCCGCCGTCGTCGTACGAGACGGACACCTCCATGCCCTTCACGGAACGGCCCGTCAGACCGTCCTGGTGACGGGCGCTCACTCCGAAGGCGAAGGACCCGGAGTCAGGGGCGGAGCCCTGGAGGTCGGTGGCCACGTCGTAGTCGAGCTGGAGGAGGGGAAGCAGGGACTCCTTGCCCTCGGCCGGGCGAGGGGCCGTGAACGACCAGCGGGTGCTGGTGGCCCGCGAGAGGGTGCCCTCGGGGCTGGTGCGCTTCACGTCCAGGTCCAACCGGTAGCGGCCGTCGTCCCCGCCTGCGGGGAAGACGCCCCACGCCCGGGAGCCTTCGGCGAGGATCTCGCCGTCGCGACGCAGTACGGCCCGGGTCTCGTCGGGGTAGGGGGTGTCGGCGTCCTTGCGGGGCAGAGCGTAGCCGTAGTGGCCGGAAGCGGTGTCGGCGAACTCGGGGATCCCTATGGTCAGCTGGTCGCCCTTGCGGTGGGCGAGCCCCTCGACACCTCGGGGGATCGCCGGGCGCACCACGGGGGCGTACCAGCTCTCCGTTGCGTGCTCACCGGGCCGGTAGGTGCGCAGGGGGCCGAACATGCCGGTCCCCACTGCCTGGATCGCCCAGGTGTTGCGGGGGTTGACCCAGTGCAGCCACCGGGTGTCGGCGGGACCGCTCAGGTACTCCGTCCGCGTCTGCCCGGTGCGCAGGTACCGGGACCGAATGGAGAGTTGCACTTCCTCACCCTCCCACGGACGCCAGGACGGCCGGTCCTCCGCGACGTAGCGCGCCCCGCCCGTGTCCGGGTAGCGCGAGACCACGGTGGCCGTGTTCTTCGGCCCGACCTTGTGGACCACGTGCTCGGGGACGCGCTGTTGGGCGACCTGCACGACGTCGTAGAGGTAGGGGCTTTCCGGGGTCCCCTTCAACTCCAGTACGGTGCCCGGCGCGCGCAGCCGCTGCGCGGTGGCGTGGGAGGCGTACAGCCCGATCGCGGGCAGCCGCTGGCTCACCGGCTGCCAGGTCGCGGCCGCGTACCTGTTGCCGCCGGCGGTGGTGACGGCGGCCGCGGCTCCGGCTCGGGCGGCCGAGGTCACCGCCTCGTCGTACTCCACCCCCTCCAGTTCCACGAGCACCGCCGTTCCGCGGACGTCCGTGCCCCGTGCGCGCAGCGCCGCGTAGTCCTCGGGGCGTCCGTGACCGGCGTCCACCACCCGCAGGCGCCGCACGCCTTCCACGGCGGGGGAGTTGTGGAGCAGACGGACGGGGACACCGGCCGCGGCGGTGGCGGAGACTGCGCGTGCGCGGAGCATCGGTGCGGTCAGCTGCCAGCGGGAGGTGAACTCGAAGGTTCCCTCGGTGAACTCCTCGGTGGGCGTGACGTAGAGGAGCTGTCCGCCGCTGTGTCCGCTGCCGAAGAAGCTGGCGAACTCCCGGTCGCCGGTCTTCCAGTGGGTGGAGAAGACCATCGGGCCCCGCTGCTCGGCCGGCTTGGGGGTCCGGATCTCCACGGGGACCGCCTTGCGTGCGTCGAGCACCAGGTCCGTGGCGCCGCTCACCCGCAGGTGGGGGTTGACCACCAGGCTGTTGGTGACGTTGTCCTCCGTCATCTGCGTGATGACGCCGTGCAGGTAGTACATGCCCTCGGGCACGTCCACCGTCAGGCTCTGCCCCGCCGGCACCTCCTGGACGACGTCGAAGCGGCCCGTGGGACCCAGCAGGATCAGCGGGAAGACGGTCGCCGGCTGCCCGGCGCGGTCGATGCCGCGCACGGTGACCTTGTGCGTGACCGGGTCCTTCGTCGCGGAGAGAACGGTGTGCGCGATGGCCTGCCCGTCGGCCGAGGTCGCGGTGAGGCGGCCGCTGTAGACGCCCTCCGGCAGCGCGGGCGCGTCGAGGGTCACGGTCACGTCGGTGGTGCCGTGGGCGTCCACGGTGACCTGCGCGGGGGCGCTTATGGCGCCTGCCGGGGCCGGGGAGCCGTAGAGCTTGTCGAAGGTGGTGTCCAGGGTGAGCGAGACGGGCGCGTCGCCGTCGTTGGTGTAGGTGACGCTCACCTGCCGCGGGCCCGCGTCCGGTGCCAGGGAGCCGAAGGTGGTGGTGCCGGTGGCGCGCACCTGCTGGCGCACCGAGCGGGCCACGTCCACCCGGCCGGTGCCCTGCTCGTAGGCCGTCTGGTCGGGGGCGGTACGCGTCGTGCTCATCAACGCGTCCTTGAGCTGCTGGGCGCTCCAGTCGGGGTGGCGCCCGGCCAGGATCGCCGCCGCGCCCGCCACGTGCGGGGTCGCCATGGAGGTACCCGACGCGGCGGTGTAGGCCGCGTCCACCGGGTGGCCCATGGACGTGCCGGCCGCGCGGGCGGCGACGATGTCGACGCCGGGAGCGGTGAGGTCGGGCTTCACGCCGTTGTCCCCGACGCGCGGGCCGCGGCTGGAGAAGGGGGCCAGCTTGTCGTCGCGGTCGACGGCACCCACGGTCAGCGCGCTCGCCGCGGCGCCCGGGGAGCCCACTGAGTAGTCGGAGCCCGTGTTGCCCGCCGCGACGACGAAGAGGGTGCCGGTCTCCTCGCTGAGGCCGTTGAGGACGAGGCTGAGTACGTCCGTGCCGTCGGTGGGCTGGCCGCCCAGGCTCATGCTGACGATGTCGGCGCCCGAGTGGGCGGCCCAGTCCATGCCGCCCAGGATGGCGGAGTACGGGCCGGAGCCGCTGTCGTCGAGCACCTTGCCGATCAGCAGCCGTGCCCCCGGTGCCACGCCCTTGCGCGAGCCGCCCGAGGCGGCGCCGCTGCCGGCGATGGTGGAGGCGACGTGGGTGCCGTGGCCGTGGCCGTCGTTCGCGGTGGACTCGTCGGTGAAGTTGCGTACTTCGCCGAGTTTCCCGGCCAGGTCGGGGTGGGTGGCGTCGACGCCGGTGTCCAGGACGGCGACGGTCGCGCCGTTTCCGTCGTAGCCGGCCTTCCACGCCTCGGGCGCACCGATCTGCGCGGTGCTGCGATCGAGGGAGGCGTGGACCTTCGCGTCCAGCCACAGTTTCTCGACGCCGCCCTCGAAGGCCGCGTTCTTGAAAGCAGAGTTCTTGGAAGAAGAGTTCTTGGCAGCGTTCTTCGCGCCGCCCTCGGCGCTGCTCTTGGCGAGCGCGTCGTCGTCGATGGCCTTCCAGAAGCGCCCGGCCTGCTTCTTGTCCGCCTTCAGTGCCGAGCCGCGCAGGCTCTTGATGACCAGGCCCTTGCGCGAACCGGTGGGCGCCCCTTTGGACGTGGGGTTCGTGCCGCCGGTGTAGCGGGCGATCAGCGGGATGGCGGAGGTGTGGGCGTCGTCGTACCCCTGCTTGACCAGGGAGGTGATGTTGAACAGCTGCCGGTCCAGTTTGCCGGAGGCGATGTACGGGAGCGCGGCGCGGGGCAGCACGTACAGCTGCTTGTCGATCTCCAGTTGGGTGAAGTCGGCCTGCGAGGCGCCCGAGGCCGGCTCGACGGAGACGTCCTTCCGGCCGCCGGGGAAGGTCTCCAGCCGCACCCGGTCACCGGTCACGAGCGTGACGGAGCTGACCTGGGGACGGCCGGCGGAGTTCGCGCCGACGGAGGCGGGCGCCGGGGCGGCGCTCGCGCCGGAGGAGGTGGGGGCCAAGGTGGTGATGAGGACTCCTGCCGCCAGTACGGCGGCAGAGCGATACCGTCTGTGCATCGGAACCTTTCCAGGAGGCAAGGAGATGGACACGCGGTGCGGCTCAAGACTGGGGCCCCACTGATCGGCCGCACCAGCCTTTTCCCTGCCGTGCTTGCGACATGTCGCCAAAACGACACGGCGCGTTCCACCGCGCGTACCGGCAGAGTCACCGGGGCCGAGCAGCCCCTCCTCGTCACCGGCAACGGCCTCGTCGCCCGGGACTTCGCCGGCTGAACCGGGCGCGGAGCCCGACGCCCTCCCCGCCCGGACGGCCCGGGAACGGGGCGAGGAAGACCGCACCGGGCCGTGCGCGGGTGCCGGGGCACCATGCGCCCGCCGTACGCCCCGCCCCGGGCTCGTAGAATCGAGCCCACCATGGCTTACCTCGACCACGCCGCGACCACGCCGATGCTTCCTGAAGCGATCGAGGCGATGACCGCCCAGCTCGCCGCCACCGGCAACGCGTCCTCACTGCACGCCGCCGGGCGCCGGGCCCGCCGTACCGTCGAGGAGTCGAGAGAGACCCTCGCCGATGCCCTCGGGGCACGCCCCAGCGAGGTGGTCTTCACCTCCGGCGGCACCGAGGCCGACAACCTCGCCGTGAAGGGCCTGTACTGGGCCCGCCGTGACGCCGACCCCCGCCGCACCCGGGTGCTGGCCAGCCCGGTCGAGCACCACGCGGTGCTGGACGCCGTCGACTGGCTCGCCGAGCACGAGGGCGCGACCGTCGAATACCTCCCCGTCGACGGATACGGCCGCGTCCACCCGGACGCCCTGCGTGAGGCGATCCTCCGCGACCCCGCCGATGTCGCGCTGGTCACCGTGATGTGGGCCAACAACGAGATCGGCACCATCATGCCGGTACGCGAACTGGCTTCGGTGGCCCGTGAGTTCGACGTACCGATGCATGCGGACGCGGTGCAGGCGTTCGGGCAGCTGGAGGTCGACTTCGCCCGGTCCGGGCTGGCCGCGATGACGGTCAGCGGGCACAAGATCGGCGGCCCGTTCGGTATCGGCGCGCTCCTGCTCGGCCGCGAATACACCCCCGTACCCGTGCTCCACGGCGGCGGCCAGGAGCGGCACGTCCGCTCGGGCACCCTCGATGTGCCCGCCATCGCCGCCTTCGCCCTGGCGGGGCGGCTGGCCGCCGACGGGCGCGAGGAGTTCGCCCGCGAGATCGGCGGGCTCCGCGACGAGCTGGTCGCGGCCGTGCTGGCGGCCGTGCCCGATGCCGTACTCGGCGGCGACCCGGCCCCCGGCGGCCGGCTTCCCGCCAACGCCCACTTCACCTTCCCCGGCTGCGAGGGCGATTCCCTGCTCCTGCTGCTGGACGCCCAGGGCATCGAATGCTCCACCGGCTCCGCCTGTACCGCCGGGATCGCCCAGCCGAGCCACGTACTGCTGGCCACCGGCACCGACCCGGACCTGGCCCGCGGCACCCTGCGCTTCTCGCTCGGCCACACGTCCACCAAGCAGGACATCGACGAGGTGGCCCGCGCGATCGGACCGGCGGTGGAGCGGGCGCGCACGGCGGGACTCAGCTGAAACCGGCGCAGCCGGGCCCGTCCGACGATCGGGCGGGCCCCGCGGTCACCGGGTGTCCGCCGCGCGGACCAGCTTCAGATACCGGTCCCAGTCCCAGTGCTTGCCCGGATCGGTGTGGTCCGTGCCCGGCACCTCCACATGTCCGATGATGTGCTCCCGGTCCACCGGCATCCCGTACCGCCCGCAGATCGCGGCCGTGAGCCGCGCAGAGGCCCCGTACATCGCCGCCGTGAAGTCCTGCGGCCGGTCCACGAAGCCCTCGTGCTCTATGCCGACGCTGCGCTCGTTGAATGACCTGTTCCCCGCGTGGAACGCCACATCCAGCTCACGGATCATCTGCGTCACATGGCCGTCCTTGCGCACCACGTAGTGCGCCGCCGCTCCGTGCCCCGGGTCCTGGAACACCTTCACCGCGCCCCGGTAGCTGCCCTGGGTGATATGGATGACGACCCGGTCGATGGTGTAGTCGTCGGGGCGGTCGGCCTTCCGCCAGTTCGCCGACGAGGCCGATATCCACTGGGCTCGCGCGTAATCCACCTCGCCGGGCGTGCGGGGTTTGTCCACCCCCGGCAGCCGCCACCAGGCATGCTCCAGCTCCTCCCGCGCCAGCGCGGCGGTGCCCACGGCCATGACCGCGGCACCGATCAGCAGCCCGCGCCGGCTGATGCCGTGCCCGGACTTCGCGCCCCCGGAGCTCTTGGCGCCCGATGTCCCCTTGGTCCCCATGTGAGCCACAACGCATATCCGAGAGCGTTCGGTTCCCGGCGCCCCGTACTCTGGTGGGGCTATGACTGAGACTTCCCAGCGCCCCCTCCGTGTGCTCGCCGCCATGTCGGGCGGTGTCGACTCCGCCGTCGCCGCGGCCCGCGCCGCCGAGGCGGGCCACGACGTGACCGGTGTGCACCTCGCCCTCTCCGCCAACCCGCAGTCCTTCCGTACCGGGGCGCGCGGCTGTTGCACGATCGAGGACTCCCGCGACGCCCGCCGCGCGGCGGACGTCATCGGCATCCCGTTCTACGTCTGGGACCTCGCGGAACGGTTCCGCGAGGACGTCGTGGACGACTTCATCGCCGAGTACGAGGCGGGCCGCACGCCCAACCCGTGCCTGCGCTGCAACGAGAAGATCAAGTTCGCCGCGCTCCTCGACAAGGCCCTCGCGCTCGGCTTCGACGCGGTCTGCACCGGCCACTACGCCACCGTCGTCCTCAACGAGGACGGCAGCCGCGAGCTGCACCGCGCTTCCGACATGGCCAAGGACCAGTCGTACGTCCTCGGCGTCCTGGACGAGAAGCAGCTCGCCCACGCCATGTTCCCGCTCGGCGACACCCTCACCACCAAGGACGAGATCCGCGCCGAGGCCGAGCGCCGGGGCCTCGCCGTCGCCAAGAAGCCCGACAGCCACGACATCTGCTTCATCGCCGACGGCGACACCCAGGGCTTCCTGGCGAGCCGCCTCGGCACCGCCGAGGGCGACATCGTCGACGAGTCGGGCACGAAGGTCGGCACCCACGAGGGCGCCTTCGGCTTCACCATCGGCCAGCGCAAGGGCCTGCGCATCGGCCACCCCGCCCCCGACGGCAAGCCGCGCTACGTCCTGGACATCTCCCCGGTCAACAACACGGTCACGGTCGGCCCGGCCGAGTCCCTGGACGTCACCGCCCTCACCGCCATCAAGCCCCGCTGGTGCGGCACGGCCCCGACCGCCCCCGGCACCTACACCGCCCAGCTCCGCGCCCACGGCGGCGAGACCGAGGTATCGGCCGAACTCGTCGACGGCACCCTGAACGTCACCTTCACCGAGCCGGTACGCGGCGTGGCCCCCGGCCAGGCGGTCGTCCTGTACGACGGCTCCCGCGTGGTCGGCTCGGCGACGATCGCCACGACGGTGCGGCGGGAGACGGCGGCGGCGTCCGGCTGACCGGTCCCGGCTGGTCGCCGGAGCCATGCCCACCGCTTCCCGACTGCCCACGCGGCACCGTCGGCCCCGGACCGCCGAACCTCGCGCCCCAGCACATGGAGTTCGCCCTTCTCGGGCCACACGCGGTCGAGCGCTGTCCGCGGAGACGTCGTCTTCCCAGTCCTGTTGGGCCCGAGCGGCGGCACCGCGGGAAACGGTCAGCCGGGCGGCAGGACCGTCTGGTTCGAGCTCGCGCCCGGCGCCTGAGCCCCGGGTACGGCGGCGCCCCGCGCGGTCGCGTCCGACCCCCGTACGGGCGGGACCGCGCGGGGCGGGTCGTGGGTCAGGAAGCCTGACGCAGGGGTACGGACCTGGCGAAGAACTCCGTGAGGACCGGGGCCACCGCCTGGGGTGCCAGTTCGCGGGTCTGGCCCGTCAGGGTGCGGTGGCGGGCGCGGGGGAGTGCGTCCGTCAGAGCGCGGGTCGACAGACGTGCGCCGGTGGGGCTGGAGCCGCCGCAGATCACCAGGGTGCGGGCCGTGACGGAGGCGAACCGGGCGGCCGGGATCGCGCCGTTGCCGAGCAGCGCGTCGTCGTACGCGAGGGTGTGGGCCATCGCCACCAGGTCGCTCCACTGCGGGGCGCGGCGCATCCGGGCGATCATGTCGGCCGGCACGCCCGTCACGGAGAGGAACAACTCGACGGCCCCCGCGCGGTCCCCGGTGGACAGCAGCCGGTGCAGGCGGGAGGTGCAGCACGCCTTGTACTGCAGGCCCGAGGCGCTCGGCGTGTAGGGCGGTTCGTACACCGCCAGCAGGTCCACGGGGAGCCCGGCGGCCTGCGCCTCCAGGGCGAGTGCCCCGCCGGCTCCCATGCCGAACACCGAGGCCCGGCCGCCCACCGCGGTGACGAGCGTGGCCAGGTCATCGATCTCGCGCTCCACCGCGTACGGGCCGCTGTCGCCGCTGGAGCCGCGTCCGCGCCTGTCGTACGTGACGACGTGGAAGTGCGGCGCGAGCAGGCGCGCCAGCGGCGCCTCGGTCGCCGCCGTGCCCAGCGAGCCGCCCACCAGGATCACCGGCGGCCCTTCACCCCGGTGCCGGTACGCGATCACGGTGCCGTCGCGGGAGAGAATCTTGTCCATGCGAGGGTGGACCGCCGGGCCCGCGAAAACTCATCGCTCCGGCCGAAGTTTTTTGAAGTTCTTCGAACTCCCAGGTCAGGGGCGCTCCTGACGATCAGTCGGTGACGGTCTCGGTGTCGTAGAAACAGAAGTGGTCCTTGATGGCGGCGACTTCGGGCTTCGGCTCCGGGTAGGCCCAGACGAGGTCCGCGGCGTCCGGCCGTGACCAGTAGGAGGCATCTCCCTTGAACGGGCAGTGAGTACGGGTGTCCGATGCCGTCAGGAGGTCCGTACGGACGTCCTCGGGCGGCAGGTAGTAGCGGACCGGACAGCCCGTCTCGCGCAGGACGAGCGGGCGCCGGCTCTCGGCGAGCACCTGTCCGTCGCGGATCACCCGTACGTGCTCGGTGCCGGGCTCGACCGTGATGAGGTGTCCTGGTGAGGAGGTCATGTCGGGTACAGCCGAATCGTGGGTCGGTTTCTTCCCGGTTCCTTCCCCCCGTTCCTCCGCGGTGGCCGGTCGTGTCGGTGGTGGCCTTTACGGTTGCTCCATGAAGATCTGTGTTTTTCTCTCCGCCGCCGACCTCGACGAGCGCTACACCCGGCCTGCCCGCGAATTCGCCGAGCTGCTCGGCAAGGGCGGCCACACCCTGGTCTGGGGAGGCTCGGAGAGCGGGCTGATGAAGGTCGTCGCCGACGGGGTCCAGGAGTCGGGCGGGCGGCTGGTGGGGGTGTCGGTCGACTTCCTGGCCGCGAAGGCGCGTACCAACGCGGACGAGATGGTGATCGCGCGCGATCTCGCCGAGCGCAAGGCGCTGCTCCTGGAGAAGGCCGACGCGGTCGTGATCATGGTGGGCGGGACCGGGACGCTCGACGAGGCGACCGAGATCCTGGAGCTGAAGAAGCACGGCAAGCACGACAAGCCGGTGGTCCTGCTCAACACGGCGGGCTTCTACGACGGGCTGCGCCAGCAGTTCCAGCGCATGGAGGACGAGGGCTTCCTGCCCGTCCCGCTGGCCGACCTGGTGTTCTTCGCCAAGGACGGCGTGGGCGCGCTGGCCTACCTTGAGGAGTGGTCCGGCCTGCGGTGACGGGGCGGCGGGGTGCGATCATGGGGCGCATGCCCACTCATGTCATCACCGGTGCCGGCTCCGGCATCGGAGCCGCTGTCACCCGCCGTCTGCTGGAGCGCGGTGACGAGACCGTGCTGTTCGCCCGCGACGCGGGCCGTGCCAAGGAGCTGGCCGAGCTCCACCCGGGCGCGCGCACGCTCGTCGGCGATCTCTCCAACCCGGACCGGCTCTCGTGGGCGCTCGCCCAGCAGGCGGTGCCGGAGCGGGTCGACTCGCTGCTGCACATCGCGGGCGTCGTCGAGCTCGGCAAGGTCGGTGACCTCACGCCCAAGGCCTGGCACTTCCAGCTCAACGCCAACCTGGTCGCGCCCGCCGAGCTGACCCGGCTCTTCCTGCCGCAGCTGCGCGTCGCCCAGGGCCATGTGCTCTTCGTGAACTCGGGCGCCGGCCTCGCGGCACACGCCGAGTGGGGCGCGTACGCCGCGAGCAAGCACGGCCTGAAGGCCCTCGCCGACTCGCTGCGTCACGAGGAGCACGCCAACGGCGTCCGGGTCACCTCCGTCTACCCGGGGCGCACCGCCAGCCCCATGCAGGCCAAGGTCCACCAGCAGGAGGGCAAGGAGTACGACCCCTCCCGCTGGATCGACCCGGAGTCGGTGGCCACCACGATCCTGATGGCCATCGACCTGCCGCGCGACGCCGAGGTCAACGACCTCACGGTGCGCCCCGGACGCTGACCCCCGCAGGCCGGGCGGCGCCGCTCCCGGAACGACGGCCTAGGCTTCCCGTGTGAGCGAGAAGAGCAAGTTCAGCGGTTGTCCGGCCACCGGAATCGGGTCCATGCCCGGGGGAGACGCACGGGAGGCGGCGAAGACCGTCACCGGCTCGTTCGGGGACGGCGAGGGCCTGCCGTATCTGGCGGAGCTGCCCGCCCGCGGGCCCGGTGCGGACATGATCGGGCGAACCATCGGGCTGCTCGTCGACCTGTACGGGCACGTCGAGCCCAGCGGCTGGCGGATCAGCGACCGGCCGGGACGCGACACCCGCCGGGCCAGGTCCTGGCTCGGCGAGGACCTCGACGCCCTGGAGGAGTTCACCCAGGGCTACGAGGGGCCGCTCAAGGTCCAGGCCGTCGGGCCGTGGACGCTGGCCGCCGCACTGGAACGCCGGGGCGGCGAGGCTGCGCTCGGCGACCCGGGGGCCTGCCGTGACCTGGCGGGCTCACTGGCGGAGGGGCTGCGCGCCCACCTCGCGGAGGTGCGCCGCAGGGTGCCCGGCGCCGACGTGATCCTCCAGCTCGACGAGCCGTCGCTGACCGGCGTACTGCGCGGGCGGATCAGGACGGCCAGCGGCTACCGCACCTACCGGGCCGTGGACCGCCAGGTCGTGGAGGGCACTCTGCGCGATGTCCTGGCGGCGGGCGGGGACGCGGCGACGGTCGTGCACACCTGCGCGCCCGAAGTGCCGTTCGCGCTGCTGCGCCGGGCCGGGGCCGGCGGTATCTCCTTCGATTTCTCGTTGCTCACCGAGCGTGAGGAGGAGGCGATCGGGGAGGCCGTCGAAGGCGGCACCCAGCTCTTCCTCGGGGTGGTGCCGGGCACCGACCCGGCCTCGGGCGGATTGTCGGACCCGGGCGGTAGCGTCATGGGTGTCAGGACGCTGTGGCGCAGGCTGGGGCTGAATCCGGGGACTCTTACGGAGTCCGTGGTGATCACCCCGTCGTGCGGGCTCGCGGGTGCCTCGCCCGCGTACGCGCGCGCCGCGCTCGCCCACTGCGCTCGGGCCGCGAGATCGCTCGCAGACAACCCTGAGTAACGGGGCAACGGGTAACGGGAGGACGAGACGATGGCCGGCGAACAGCAGACGGGCGTGCCCGCACAGGTCCGGGAGCAGCACGCGCTCCTGGCCGAGCAGGTCGAGGAGCACCGCTTCCGGTACTACGTGAACGACCAGCCGGTCGTCAGCGACGCCGAGTTCGACCGGCTGATGCGCGAGCTGGAGGCGCTGGAGGAGACGTACCCGCAGCTGCGTACGCCGGATTCGCCGACGCAGAAGGTCGCGGGCCCGTACCGGACGGAATTCACCTCCGTCGAGCACCGCGAGCGGATGCTCTCGCTGGACAACGCCTTCGACGACCTGGAGCTGGCCGCCTGGGGCGAGCGGATCGCCAAGGAGGTCGGCACCACCGACTACCACTTCCTGTGCGAGCCGAAGGTCGACGGTCTGGCGGTCAACCTCACCTATGAGCACGGGCGGCTGACCCGGGCCGCCACCCGCGGCGACGGCCGCACCGGCGAGGACATCACCCCCAATGTCCGTACGATCGCCGAGATCCCGCACCGGCTGAAGGGCGACCGGATTCCGGCGCTGGTCGAGATCCGCGGCGAGGTCTTCTTCCCGATGGAGGCCTTCGAGGAGCTCAACGCCCGGCTCGTCGAGGCCGACGACAAGCCGTTCGCCAATCCGCGCAACGCGGCGGCGGGTTCACTGCGCCAGAAGGACCCGAAGGTCACCCGCACCCGCCCGCTGCACATGGTGGTGCACGGCATCGGCGCCCGTGAGGGCTTCGACATCGACTGCCTCTCGCACGCCTACGAGCTGCTGCGCGAATGGGGTCTGCCCACCGCCAAGTACAACAAGGTGGTGGATTCCCTCGACGGGGTACGGGAGTTCATCAGGTACTTCGGCGAGAACCGGCACTCCGTGGAGCACGAGATCGACGGCGTGGTCGTCAAGCTCGACGAGATCCCGCTCCAGGGCCGGCTCGGCTCCACCTCGCGCGCGCCGCGCTGGGCCATCGCCTGGAAGTACGCCCCGGAGGAGGTCAACACCAAGCTGGTCAACATCCGGGTCGGCGTCGGCCGGACCGGCCGGGTCACGCCGTACGCCCAGGTCGAGCCGGTCGAAGTGGCGGGCTCCGAGGTGGAGTTCGCCACCCTGCACAACCAGAACGTGGTGAAGGCGAAGGGCGTCCTCATCGGGGACACGGTGGTGCTCCGCAAGGCGGGCGACGTGATCCCGGAGATCCTCGGCCCGGTCGTCGACCTCCGCGACGGCACCGAGCGGGCGTTCGTGATGCCGACGCACTGCCCGGAGTGCGGCACGGAACTGAAGCCCATGAAGGAGGCGGACGTCGATGTCCGCTGCCCCAACGCGCGCTCCTGCCCCGCCCAGCTGCGGGAGCGCATCGCCTATCTCGCGGGCCGCAAGTGCCTCGATATCGACCACTTCGGCTATGTCGCCGCCGCGGCCCTCACCAAGCCGCTGGAGCCCGCCGATCCGCCGCTGCGTGACGAGGGCGATCTGTTCGGGCTGACCGTCGAGGAACTGCTGCCGATCCGGGCCTATGTCCGGGACCAGGACAGCGGGCTGCCCAAGCGCGATCCGAAGACCGGCGAGGAGAAGACCGCCTGGGTCTTCGCCAACCAGCAGGGCGAGCCGAAGAAGAACGCCCTCGCCATGCTCGACGCCATCGCCGCGGCCAAGGAGGCGCCGCTCGCCCGGATCCTCACCGGGCTGTCCATCCGCCATGTGGGCCCGGTCGCCGCCGCGGAACTGGCCCGTCAGTTCCGCTCCATGGACCGGATCGACGAGGCGACGGAGCAGGAGCTGGTCGAGGCCGACGGGGTCGGGGACATCATCGCCGCATCGGTGAAGCAGTGGCTCGCCGAGGACTGGCACCGGGAGATCCTGCGCAAGTGGCGCGAGGCCGGGGTCCGGATGGAGGACGTGAGCACGGGCGAGGACGAGGGGCCGCGCCCGCTCGAAGGGCTGACCGTCGTCGTCACCGGCACGCTGACCGGCCACACCAGGGATGGCGCGAAAGAGGCGCTCCAGAGCCGCGGCGCGAAGGTGACAGGTTCCGTTTCGAAGAAGACCTCCTTCGTGGTCGTCGGTGACAACCCCGGTTCGAAGTACGAAAAGGCCATGCAGCTGAAGGTGCCGGTGCTGGACGAGGACGGCTTCGCCGTACTGCTCGATCAGGGTCCGGATGTGGCGCGCGAGGCGGCTGTGCCGATCGAAGAACCGACGGAATAGGACAGATCCCTGTCACGGACCGATGGATCGGGGCGGGGCGTCGACCGGGACGGGCCGGTGGGCGAGTGGCGAACAAGGAGGCGGATAGGGGGCGTAAGGGGGCAGACGGGGGCAAGGTTTTCGCCCTGCGGCCGGTTCACCCGATCGGCGCATAGCAGATGCTGACGGATGGTCGGTTCGCATTTGGGCAAGAGCGTCGGAGCGCTGCCCGTAGAAGCCTTCCGCGGCCTACTGTTGAGACGTGCACCTGCCGTGCCCGGCCGCGGGGTGGGAAACCGGGTCGTGGCGGCAGGGAACGGAACCATCAGGTGACATCGGCACCGCCGGCTGTGAGAGGGACGGAATGAAACCGACCGAGAGCGCCGCACCGGTGTCGCGGCTGCAAGGTTTCGTCGGCCTCACGCCAAAAGTGGGTGCCGTCGTCATCGTGATCGCCGTTGTTCAGATCGCGACCGGTTTCTACCGGACCGTGAGCGAAGGACACGCGCTCTTCCCCGACGGCAGAGCCGGCTGGTCCCTCGCCGTCCTCACCGGGATCATCGTCGGTCATCTCGTCGCGCTCGGACGCGACCGCTGGTGGGGAGGGACCGGTTCCGGGGCCTCTCTCACCCTGGCCGTGCTGATGCTCTACGGCTGGGTGCCCGCCGGACTGGTCAGCCTGGTCGTCGTGGTCCTCGTCGGCGTCGCCCGCAGACACCGCTGGTGGCAGGGGCTCCTGCACGGCGCGGTGGACATCCTGGGGATAGGCGCGGCGGCCCTGGTGCTCGCCGCGTTCGGCGAGGTGCAGACCGTCGAATCACCCTGGCAGCCACTCGACTGGGGCATCGCCGCCGTCCCGGAGGTCCTCCTGGCCGCCTCCACCTACCTCCTGGTCACCCGGGTCCTGCTGTGGTACGCACGGGCACCCCAGGGCGGCGGGCTGCCGACCATCGCCCGCACCGCGCTGCTGCGCCAGGGCCTCGTCGCGGTCGCCCTGCTCGCCATCGCACCGCTGATCTGCGTGGTCGCGATGGCCACCCCCCTGCTCCTGCCGCTCTTCGCGGTCCCGCTGATCGCCCTGGACTCCGCCCTCTGGATCGCACGGGCACGGGCCGAGGAGCAGCTGCGCGACCCGCTGACCGGACTGCCCAACCGGCAGTGGCTGCTGGAGCGCACCTGGACGGCTCTGGAGGACGCCGAATCCGTCGGTGCGAGATCCGCTCTGGTCCTGATCGACCTCGACCGGTTCCGCGCGGTCAACGACACCCTCGGCCATCTGGCGGGGGACCGGCTGCTGTTGCAGATAGCGGAACGTCTCAGACTCGCACTGCCCCGCGGGGCGGAGGCCGCGCGGCTCGGCGGCGACGAGTTCGCGGTGCTCCTGCCGACCGCCGACTCCACCACCAGTGCCCAGCGGGTCGCCCGCCACCTCGTCGCCGAGCTGTCCTCCCCGCTGGACCTCGACGGTCTGACCCTGGTGCTGGAGGCCAGCGCCGGAGTCGCCGTCTACCCCGACCACGCGCTGGACGCCGAAGGGCTGCTCAGGCGCGCGGACGTGGCGATGTACCAGGCCAAGCGCGACCGTACGGGCGTCGAGGTCTACGAGTCGAAGCGGGACAGCAACACTCCGGACCGGCTCGGGCTCCTGGGCGATCTGCGCCGCGCGCTGGACGCCGGCGAGGTCGAGCTCCACTACCAGCCGAAGGTCCGCTTCGACGGCCAGGTGGCCGGCCTCGAAGCCCTGGTGCGCTGGGTGCATCCGGAACGCGGCAGGGTCCCCCCGGACGAGTTCATCGCCATCGCCGAGTCGTCCGGCCTGATGCCGCACCTCACGGAGTACGTCCTGGAGACGGCGCTGGCCCAGGTCGCCCGGTGGCGGGCACAGGGCCTGTTCGTCCCGGTCGCGGTCAACGTCTCCCCGCGCGACGTCCACACCCCAGGGTTCGCGGGCGGTGTCGCGGCCCGCCTCGCCCGGCACGGCGTCCCGGCCGGGGCGCTGCAGCTGGAGATAACGGAACACGTGCTGCTGGAGGACCCGCAGCGCGCCGCCGACACGCTCGCCGGACTGACCGGGCACGGCGTGAAGATGTCCCTCGACGACTTCGGTACGGGGTACTCCTCGCTCGTCCATCTGCGGCGGCTGCCGGTCAGCGAGCTGAAGATCGACCGCTCGTTCGTGGCCCGGCTGGCCGTGGACAACGAGGACGCGGAGATCGTCCGCTGCACGATCGACCTGGCCCACTCGCTCGGCCTGCTGGTCGTCGCGGAAGGGGTCGAGGACGACGAGACCTGGGAGCGGCTGCGGGATCTGCGCTGCGACGCGGTGCAGGGGTGGCTGGTCGCCGCCGCGATGCCGCCGCAGGAGACCACGGCCTGGCTCCGGGCACGGGGCGAGCACGGCTGGCGGCGGCCGGCCGAGCTGGCGGCCGCGGCAGCCGCCGCCGCGGCAGCGGCCCGTACGTCACCGGAGCTGGAGCAGCGGCCGCCCGGCCGGGCGGCCAATTCGCGGCCCGCGACGACTTGAGCCGGAGGAGGCCACCGGCCCGGCGCCCGGTGGCCCCTCCGTCCTCGGACGCGAGGGACGACCCAGGGGCCGGGCCGGGCCGGGAACGGCCCGAGCAGCCGGAAATCCTCGTCCGACCAGGGCGTTCGCCCGGGTGGCGGGAGCGGTGGCGGGCGACACCATAGGATTGGGCCAAAACCACACACCAACCCCTGAGGATCGCTGCATGCCTGGCATCACGCGCGAGGAGGTCGCCCACCTCGCCCGGCTGGCGCGTCTGGAGCTGAAGGGCGAAGAGCTCGATCACTTCGCCGGTCAGCTCGACGACATCATCGGCGCGGTCGCCCGCGTCTCCGAGGTCGCCGACCAAGACGTACCGCCGACCTCCCACCCGCTGCCGCTGACCAACGTCATGCGCGCGGACGAGGTCCGTCCGTCGCTCACCCCCGAGCAGGCGCTCTCCGGCGCCCCGGCCCAGGAGCAGCAGCGTTTCAAGGTGCCGCAGATCCTGGGGGAGGACTAACAGCCATGACGGACCACAGCACCATCATCAAGCTCACCGCCGCCGAGATCGCCGCGAAGATCGCCTCCGGCGAACTCACGGCGGTCCAGGTCACCGAGGCCCACCTGGCCAGGATCGACGCGGTCGACGAGAAGGTCCACGCCTTCCTGCACGTCGACCGCGAGGGCGCGCTCGCGCAGGCCCGCGCCGTCGACGCGAAGAAGGCAGCCGGCGAGAAGCTCGGCCCGCTGGCCGGCGTGCCGCTCGCGCTCAAGGACATCTTCACCACCGAGGACATGCCGACCACCGTCGGTTCCAAGATCCTCGAAGGCTGGATCCCGCCGTACGACGCGACCCTCACCAAGCGGCTGAAGGCCGCCGACGTCGTCATTCTCGGCAAGACCAACATGGACGAGTTCGCCATGGGGTCCTCCACCGAGAACAGCGCCTACGGCCCGACCGGCAACCCGTGGGACCTCACCCGCATCCCGGGCGGCTCCGGCGGCGGCTCGTCCGCCGCGCTCGCGTCGTACGAGGCCCCGCTCGCCATCGGCACGGACACCGGCGGCTCCATCCGCCAGCCCGCCGCCGTCACCGGCACCGTCGGCGTCAAGCCCACCTACGGCGGAGTCTCCCGCTACGGCATGGTGGCCTTCTCCAGCTCCCTGGACCAGGGCGGGCCCTGCGCCCGTACCGTCCTGGACGCGGCCCTGCTGCACGAGGCGATCGCCGGGCACGACCCGATGGACTCGACGTCCATCGACGCCCCGGTCCCGCCGGTCGTCGAGGCCGCGCGCAACGGCAGCGTCGAGGGCATGCGAGTCGGTGTCGTCAAGCAGTTCTCCGGTGAGGGCTACCAGGCCGGAGTCGTCCAGCGCTTCAACGAGTCGGTCGAGCTGCTGAAGTCGCTCGGTGCCACGATCGTCGAGCTGGACTGCCCGTCCTTCGACCTGGCCCTGTCGGCGTACTACCTGATCGCGCCGTCCGAGTGCTCCTCCAACCTGGCCCGCTTCGACGCCATGCGTTACGGGCTGCGCGTCGGCGACGACGGCACGAGGTCCGCCGAGGACGTCACCGCGCTCACCCGCGAAGCCGGCTTCGGCGACGAGGTCAAGCGCCGCGTCATCCTCGGTACGTACGCACTCAGCTCCGGCTACTACGACGCGTACTACGGCTCGGCGCAGAAGGTCCGCACCCTGATCACGCAGGACTTCGAGAAGGCCTTCGAGCAGGTGGACGTCATCGTCTCCCCGACGACGCCCACCACCGCCTTCCCGATCGGCGAGCGCGCCGACGACCCGATGGCGATGTACCTCGCGGACCTGTGCACCATCCCGACCAACCTCGCGGGCAACTCCGCCATGTCGCTGCCCTGCGGCCTGGCACCCGAGGACGGCCTGCCGGTCGGGCTGCAGATCATCGCCCCCGCCATGAAGGACGACCGTCTCTACAAGGTCGGAGCCGCCGTCGAGGCCGCCTTCGTGGAAAAGTGGGGTCACCCGCTGCTGGAGGAGGCTCCGTCGTTGTGAGCGCACTGACCAAGGCCAAGGGCTTCAAGAAGTCCAAGACCGGTACGTACCTGTCCATCGGCACCACCGCCTTCGGGGCGGTCGGCGTGCTCAAGCAGGCCAAGAAGGCACGCTCTGAGCACGACACGCTCCGACTGATCGACGCCGTTGTCTCCGCCGCCGCCATCGCCACCGGTGTCGCCCTGCTGCTGCGCGAGCTCAAGCGCCTCGGCGATGACGACGTACTGCTGGGCTGAGAGGGAAGTTTCACCGTGACTGTCATCGACCTGGTGTCGTACGAGGACGCGCTCGCGTCCTACGACCCCGTCATGGGCCTGGAGGTCCATGTCGAGCTCGGCACCAAGACCAAGATGTTCTGCGGCTGCTCCACCGAGCTCAAGCAGGACGCCAACTCCCAGACCTGCCCGGTCTGTCTCGGCCTGCCCGGCGCCCTGCCGGTCGTCAACGAGATCGGCGTCGAGTCCGCCATCAAGATCGGCCTCGCGCTGAACTGCGAGATCGCCCAGTGGTGCCGCTTCGCCCGGAAGAACTACTTCTATCCGGACATGCCGAAGAACTTCCAGACCTCCCAGTACGACGAGCCGATCGCCTACAACGGCTACCTGGACGTCCAGCTGGAGGACGGGGAGATCTTCCGGGTGCAGATCGAGCGCGCCCACATGGAGGAGGACACCGGCAAGTCGACCCACGTCGGCGGTGCCACCGGCCGTATCCACGGCGCGTCCCACTCCCTGCTCGACTACAACCGCGCGGGCATCCCGCTCATCGAGATCGTCACCAAGCCGATCGAGGGCGCGGGCGCACGCGCCCCCGAGGTGGCCAAGGCGTACGTCGCCGAGCTCCGCGAGCTCATCAAGGCGCTCGGCGTCTCCGAGGCCCGCATGGAGATGGGCCAGATGCGCTGCGACGTCAACCTGTCGCTGCGCCCCAACGGGACCGAGACGTTCGGTACGCGCTCCGAGACGAAGAACGTGAACTCGCTGCGTTCCGTCGAGCGTGCCGCCCGCTTCGAGATCCAGCGGCACGCGGCCGTGCTGTCCTCCGGTGGCACGATCGTGCAGGAGACCCGGCACTTCCACGAGGAGGACGGCTCGACCACGGCCGGCCGCATCAAGGACAACGCCGAGGACTACCGCTACTTCCCCGAGCCCGACCTGGTACCGGTCGCCCCGGCCCGCGAGTGGGTCGAGGAACTGCGCAAGGGCCTCCCCGAGCTGCCGCGGCTGCGCCGGGCGCGGCTCAAGGAGGAGTGGGGTGTCTCCGAGCACGACATGCAGTCCATCCTCAACGCCGGCGCGGTCGACCTGATCGTCGCCACGACCGACGCGGGCGCCCCTTCGGACCAGGCCCGCAAGTGGTGGATGGGCGAGCTGGCCCGTAACGCCAACGAGACCGGCCGCGGCCTCGACGAGCTGCCGATCACCCCGGTGCAGGTCGCCAGGGTGGCCGAGCTCGTCACCTCGGGCGACCTCAACGACAAGCTGGCCCGCCAGGTCATCGAGGGCGTCCTCGCGGGCGAGGGCGACCCGGACACCGTCGTCGAGAAGCGCGGCCTGAAGGTCGTCTCCGACGAGGGCGCGCTGTCCACGGCCGTCGACGAGGCCATCGCGGCCAACGCGGCCATCGCGGACAAGATCCGCGGCGGCAAGGTCGCGGCGGCGGGCGCGCTCGTCGGCGCGGTCATGAAGGCCACCCGGGGCCAGGCGGACGCCGCCCGGGTGCGTGAGCTGATCCTGGAGAAGCTCGGCGTCGAGGGCTGATCCCGCAGGGCCCGTCCGTACGCGGGCGGCCGAGGCAGGTCCCTGAAGGGGCGGTGCACCCACGACCGTGGGTGCACCGCCCCGTCGCCACCCCGTCCGATGGAATTGAGCAGGCGGTATCCGTCCGGTACGCTGTCCGGCCCGATGTGGTGCGACGCACTGTTCAACTGGTTCCCCATTAAAGGGAATTGACGGTTCCCAAGGCTGCCGCGCCGGTGGTTGCGTGGTCAACGTCGGCCGGGCCCCCCTCCCGCCCCTCGCCGCCGCTGCCGAATTCCGCCGCCGGAACCGGGGCCGGGTACACGGTTGGACTTTCCCGCACGACCTGTTGGACGTTCACCGCGAAGCCGTACGAAATCCTTCCCCGCGCCACCCGGCTTCATTAGCTTCCCGGCTGTACGACAGGACTCGGGAGGCTCAACTTGACCACGGACATTTCACGGCGACGGCTCTTCGCGCTCGGCGGCGGTGCGCTCGGCGCCGCGGCAGCGGGGTCGCTGCTGCCGCCTTCGCTGCAGGCCGCGATAGCCGCGCAGCCGGCACACTCGGCGGGGTCCGGAGGCCGTGACGGGCTCGGAGCCATCAAGCACGTGGTGATCCTGATGCAGGAGAACCGTTCCTTCGACCACTACTTCGGGACGCTCCGGGGCGTACGCGGCTTCGGTGACCGCAACGCCGTCGAGCTGCCCTCGGGCAAGCCGGTCTTCGAGCAGCCCGCACCGCTGGGCACCTCCGTGCTGCCGTTCCCGGTGCGCGGCGCCGCCGAGACGCAGAAGAAGGACCTCCAGTACATCGGTGCGCTCGACCACTCCTGGAGCGGCGGCGGCAAGGCGTGGGCCGGCGGGTGGATGAACGGCTGGGTGACCGCGAAGACGGCGGCCACCATGGCGTACTACGACCGCCGTGACATCCCGCTGCACTACGAACTGGCCGACACCTTCACGGTCTGCGACGCCTACCACTCCTCCATCCACTCCTCGACCAGCCCCAACCGCAACCACCTGTGGAGCGGGAAGACGGGCAACGAGCCGAACGGCAAGCGGGCCGTCGGCAACGACGCGTACGACGAGGGCACCCACCCGGGCTACGACTGGGGCACCTACGCGGAGCGGCTGGAGAAGGCCGGACGCAGCTGGCGCACGTACACCGAGTGGGAGAACTTCACCGACAACCAGATCGAGTTCTTCGCCACCTTCAAGGCCGTCGCCCGCAAGGCGCTGGCGAAGACCGGCGGGCACACGTACATGGAGTCGTTCTACTCCGCCGTGCGGGATGCGGACGCAGCCGAGCGGGAGCGGCTGTTCGGCCTGCTGGAGGAGGGCGTCGCCACCCTGGACAAGGCCGAACGCAGCCTCTTCGAGCGGGCGTTGCGCCGGGTGGAGACCGGAACGCTGGCCGACGAGTTCGCCAAGGACGTGGCGGCGGGCACGCTGCCGGAGGTCTCCTACCTGGTGCCCTCCGCCGTCGACTCGGAGCACCCGAGCGTCTCCTCGCCGATCCACAGCGCGACGATCGTCTACAAGGTCCTGGACGCGCTGGGCAAGCACCCCGACGTGTGGCGGCACACCGCCGTCATCATCAACTACGACGAGAACGACGGCTTCTTCGACCACGTGCCGCCGCCGGTCGCCCCGCCCGAGGTGACCGAGGAGCAGTGGGAGGGCAAGCCCACCGGTCTCGGCATGCGGGTGCCGATGCTCGTCGTGTCGCCGTGGACCATCGGCGGCTACGTCTGCTCCGAGGTCTTCGACCACACCTCCGTGATCCGCTTCCTGGAGCGCTGGACCGGGGTGAAGGAACCGAACATCGGCGACTGGCGGCGCACCGTCACCGGCGACCTGACCTCCGCCTTCGACTTCTCGCGCGGGCGTCGCCGGCCCGAGGTGGAGCAGCCGGGCGCCATTCCGCCGTTCAGTGGCCGCTGGTCGCCGAGGCCGCCGCTCGTCCAGCACATGCCCGTGCAGGAGCCGGGCGCGCGCCCGGCCCGCGCGCTGCCGTACCAGCCGGACGCGCAGGCGAAGCTGGTGGACGGCGCGGTGCGGGTGGCCCTCAGCAACACGGGGCGCTCGTCGGCGCACTTCGCGCTGTATCCGTACGCGGGCGAGTTCCCCGCACCGCAGCACCGGGACGTGAAGGGCACGGCGCAGTGGACGGTGCCCGTCACCGGGGCGGCGTACCGGTTCACGGTGACGGGGCCGAACGGCTTCCGCCGCGAGTTCGCCGGGTCCGCGAAGGACGGTGCCGCGGCCGAGGTCGCGTCGCGGGTCGACGCCCATGAGCGCGATCTGCATCTCACGCTGCGCAACACGGGGCGGACGACGCTCACCTTCACCGTGCGGCCGCTGGGATACGTCGACGAGGCGGACCTGCGGGACTGGACCAGGACCGTCAAGGTCAAGCCGGGGCGCACCCGCACCGTGGTGCACTCGGCGGCCGACGCGCACGGCTGGTACGACCTGGACGTCACCGTCGACGGGGACGCCGCCTTCCGGCGCCGGCTGATGGGGCACATCGAGAACGGCCGGGCGAGCGTCTCGGGCTGACCCGGGTCCGGGCGGGTGGGGCGCCGTGGATCGTCGTACGGCGCGGCGCCCCGCGCAAGCCGCATTCCGGGGGTCACCTTCCGGAGACCGCTGTGAGTAAGGCCACGAAAGGGACAAAGGATCACGTTCGGCTGCCAGAGTGACGGTTCTCAGGTCATGCTTTCTTTGCGGGTAATTCATGTTTTGTACCGGCAAAGGACCACGAACCAGCAGGGAGCACGTCCGTTGGCTGCCATTGCCCGCTGGTGCATCAGGCACCGACTCATCGCCGTCCTCGTCTGGCTGTTCGCCCTCGGCGGCGCGGCCACCGCGGCGGGCTTCGCGGGTTCCGCGTACTCCAACGACTACGAGGTGCCCGGCACGGAGTCCGGCCGGGCCGCCGAGCTCCTCAGGAGCGGCTTCACGGATCTCGGCGGTGACACCGACACCATCGTCTGGCACACCTCCGACTCCACCGTGCGGGCCGCCGACGTCCGGCAGACGATGACCCGGACCCTGCACGCGGTGGAGGAACTGCCCGGGGTCGGCGCGGTCACCGGACCGTACGGGGCGTCCGGCACCGCACAGATCAGCGGCGACGGACACACCGCCTACGCCACGATCACCTTCGACCAGCAGGTCGACGACATCCCGGTGCAGCAGGCCAGGGCCGTCGTCGACACCGCCAAGGCGGCCGCCGGAGACCATCTCCAGGTGGAACTGGGCGGCCCCGCCGTCGCCCTCACCGAAGCGCCCTCCGCCCACCTCAGCGAGGCCGTCGGGGTCCTCGTCGCGGCGGTCGTCCTGTTCCTCGCCTTCGGCTCGCTCGCCGCCAGCATGCTGCCCATCGCCACCGCGCTCGTCTCCGTCGGCACCGCCTACGCGGGCACCGTGCTGCTCGGCCATGTGATGACCGTCGCCGACTTCGCACCCATGCTGGGCATGCTGATCGGGCTCGGCGTCGGCATCGACTACGCGCTGTTCATCGTCACCCGACATCGCAGCGGACTGCGCCGGGGCCTGTCGGTCACCGAGGCCGCGCAGAACGCCGTCGCGACGACCGGCCGCGCCGTCGTCTTCGCCGGGGCCACCGTCTGCATCGCGCTGCTCGGCATGCTGATCCTGCGGCTCGGCTTCCTCAACGGTGTGGCGATTGCCGCCTCGCTCACCGTCGTCCTGACCGTGGCCGCCTCCGTGACCCTGCTCCCCGCCCTGCTGTCCTTCATCGGCACACGGGCGCTGAGCCGGCGCGAGCGCAGACAGCTCGCCGAGCACGGCCCGCGGCCCGAATCGCCCACGGGCTTCGCCGCCCGCTGGTCCGCCTTCGTCGAACGCCACCCCAAGCTGCTCGGGGCGCTGGCCGCCGTGGTGATGCTGGTACTGGCGCTGCCCACCTTCTCCCTGCATCTGGGCAGCTCCGACCAGGGCAACAACCCCTCCTCGTCGACCACCCGGCAGGCGTACGACCTGCTGGCCGACGGATTCGGCCCCGGCGTCAACGGGCCGCTGACGATCGCCGCGCAGCTGGACGGCGCGGACGACCGGCTCGCGATGGACGGCCTGCCCGCCACGCTGCGGTCCACCGAGGGCGTGGCCTCGGTCGGCCCGGTCATGTACAACAGCGGCGGCGATACGGCCTTCGTCACCGTCGTACCGAAGTCGTCGCCGCAGTCCCAGGAGACCAGCGCGCTCGTCGACCGGCTGCGTACGGACGTCCTGCCGCGGGCCGAGCAGAACACCTCGCTCCGGGCCCATGTCGGGGGAATGACCGCCAGCTACGACGACTTCGCCCGGATCATCATCGGTAAACTCCCGCTCTTCGTCGGCGTGGTCATAGGGCTCGGCTGTCTGCTTCTGCTGCTGGCCTTCCGGTCGATCGGCATTCCGCTGAAGGCCGCGGTGATGAATGTGGCCGCCGTCGCCTCCTCGTTCGGGGTCGTCGTCGCGATCTTCCAGTGGGGGTGGGGGAGCGAACTGCTTGGCCTGGGCAGCTCGGGACCCATCGAACCGTTCCTGCCGGTGATCATGGTGTCCGTGCTCTTCGGGCTGTCCATGGACTACCAGGTGTTCCTGGTGGGGCGGATGTACGAGGAGTGGCTGGAGACGGGTGACAACCGGCGGGCCGTCCGGGTGGGCCTCGCCGAGACCGGCCGGGTGATCAACTCCGCGGCTGTGATCATGATCTCGGTCTTCCTCGCGTTCGTCCTCAGCGGGGACCGGGTCATCGCCATGTTCGGCATCGCGCTCGCCGCGGCCGTCATGCTGGACGCCTTCGTCCTCCGTACGCTGCTGGTCCCCGCGCTGATGCATCTGCTGGGCGGGGCGAACTGGTGGCTGCCGCGCCGGCTGGACCGGCTGCTGCCGCGGATCAGCATCGAGCCTCCCGAATCCGGATCCGGCCTGTCGCATGCGAAGATCCCGCAGACAGCGCAACCCGCGGAGGTGGCGCAGACCGCGCAAGCGGTGGAAGCGGTTCGAGAAGGAGCATGATGTTCGCGGTATCCCTGGGTGACGACGGAGCGGAACTGCGTCCGCTGGAGATCTGGCAGGCGCAGGAGTTCCTCGACCACATGGACCGGGCCCGGGAGCTCATCGACCCGTGGATCCCCTTCGCCTCCTTTGCCACCGACCTGGACTCGGCGCGTGCGCTGCTGCGGCGGTACGCGGACAAGCAGGCGGCGGACGAGGGGCGGATCTACGGGATCTGGCTGGAGGGCACGCTCGTCGGCGGTGTCCTGTTCCGGATCTTCGACGCGGAGTCGGGCAACTGCGAGCTCGGCTGCTGGCTGGAGCCGGCGGGGGAGGGGCGCGGCCTGATCACCAGGGCGGCCCGGAAGCTGATCGACTGGGCGGTGTACGAACGCGGCATGCACCGCGTGGAGTGGGACGCGTCCGCCGCGAACACCGCCAGCATCGCCGTGGCCGAGCGGCTCGGCATGACGCGCGACGGGGTGCTGCGCGAGAACTACCTGTACCGCGGTGAGCGGCACGACTCGGAGATCTGGTCGGTGCTGGCCCCGGAGTGGCGGGCGCGGAAGGACTGAGACCGGACGGCGTCGCGTACGGCCGTTAAGGGGGTTCTCATCCGGGCCGCCTAGCGTGCGGAACATGAACCCCACGACTCCCGCGAACCCCACCGACCCCACTGCCCCCACGGCATCCGATGCCGAGGAGACCGCGACCGAGGACGCCGTGACCAAGCTCGCCGCGACCGAGGACGCCGGGCGCGACACGGACAAGGCCGCCGACGAAGCCGGGGAAGCACTCGCGGAGGCCGAAGACCTGGAGCCGGACGACTTCGACGACGCCGCCAAGGAGCCCTCCGGCCTCGGCGCGGCTGCCGCCGCGGTGGCCGCGGCCGGTCTCGGCGTCGTCGCGCTCACCGGGTCCTGGACCGGCAAGGTCGCTGCCGAGCGCGAGACCCTGATCGGCCAGATCAAGACCTCGGGCGGTGGCACCGCCGCGCAGCAGATCTCCGAGATCTACGGCGACGCCTGGCACTCCACCGCCCTGGTCAACGGACTGTTCGCGCTGCTCGCGCTGCTGGCCGGGATCTTCGCCCTGGTCCGCCCGGCCTTCGGCGCACCCTCCGCGCACCCGCAGCCCGGCTGGGTGCGCGCCGTGGCGACCGCCGGCATCGCGCTCGGCGTCCTCGGCCTGGTGCTCTCCATCGGCATGTACTTCGACCTCATCGTGCCGCTGCCGACCACGGGCGTCGCCAAGTGAGCACGACGGCCGGCGGACACGGGCGGCTACGGAACAGGCGGGACCTCACGAAGACGTCCTAAGGCATCCGCCCGAGCGACCCCGTCCCGTATGCGGCGCTGTCCGCGACGTCCTAAGGCCCTCCGCCCCGCGAAGATGCGGATCCTGCCCGATGTGGCGACACCTCCTGGGAGACGACAGTGGGGGCACGGCAGAAGCACTGCCGCCCCCATCAGGCACCGACGGGCCGTCCAGGCCCCGACGGGCCGTCGTCCTCCGGGAGAAGCACATGTACGCGTTCGAACTCAACAAACTGCACGTGGCCGAACTGCACCGCCGGGCCGAGCAGGAGCGGCTCGTCCGGGTGGCCGCCCGTGTCCGCCGGGATGCCCGCAGGGCAGCCCGGCACTCCGGGCCCAAGGAGGCCGAGGGGCCGGTGAGTACGGACCGGAAGCGATTCGTCCACGCCGCGTGAAGGACGGGTTACGGCGCCCGATGTCCGATCGTACGAGGTCCGGTCGTTCGATGTCCGGCAGTCCGATGTCCGGTGGACCGATGGCTGCTGAACCGACGCCCGACGCCCCTGGCCCGGGGCCGGGCGGTTCTGGCCCGGGGCCCGGCGGTTCTGGTCCGGGGCCCGGGTGGCCGGACCCGTATGCGATGCTCGGCGACGTGGAGACCAGGTCCGTCAGTCCCGTGTTCGTCGGCCGCGAGGGCGAGTTCGCCTCGCTCGTCGATGCGCTCGCCCGCGCCTGCGCGGAGGGCGCCGACGGCTCGGGCGGGGCCGGCGCTCCGGGCGAGCCGCAGGCGCTGCTCATCGGCGGTGAGGCGGGGGTCGGCAAGACCCGGCTGGTCGAGGAATTCCTCGCGGCGGCGGTGCGCCGGGACGCGGTCGTCGCCGTCGGGGGCTGTGTCGAGGTCGGCGCCGACGGCCTGCCCTACGCCCCGTTCTCCACCGCGCTGCGGGCCCTGCGCCGCACCCTGCCCGAGGAGGTCGCCGCGGCCTGCGCCGGGCAGGAGGGCGAGCTGGCCCGGCTGCTTCCCGAACTCGGCGAGGCCGACCGGGACGCGACCGACGAGCACAGCACCGCCCGCCTCTTCGAGCTCACCGCCCGACTCCTGGAACGCATCTCGGCCGGGCACGCCGTCGTCCTCGTCCTCGAAGACCTGCACTGGGCCGACGCCTCCACCCGCCACCTCCTCGCCTATCTCTTCCGTACCGTGCGCAACGGCCGCCTCGTGGTGATCGGCACCTACCGCTCCGACGACATCCACCGCCGCCACCCGCTGCGCCCCCTCCTCGCCGAACTGGACCGGCTGCGCACCGTCCGCCGGATCGAACTCGCCCGCTTCAACCGCGCCGAGGTCCGCCGCCAGCTCACCGGAATCCTTGCCGCCACCCCCGAGGCCGCCCTGGTGGACGAGATCTTCGAACGCTCCGACGGCAACGCCTTCTTCGTCGAGGAACTCGCCTGCAGCCTGGAGAGCGGTGACCACTCCCGGCTCTCCGACTCGCTGCGCGACCTCCTGCTCGTACGCGTCGAAGCGCTGCCCGACAACGCCCAGCGGATCGCCCGGATCGTCGCCGAGGGCGGCTCCACCGTCGAGTACGAACTGCTGGCCGCGGTCGCCCGGCTGACCGAGGACGAACTCATCGAGGCGCTGCGGGCAGCCGTCGGCGCCAACCTGCTGCTCACCACCCCGGAGGGCAACGGCTATCGCTTCCGGCACTCCCTGGTCCGCGAGGCCGTCAGCGACGACCTGCTGCCCGGCGAGCGCTCCCGGCTCAACCGGCGCTACGCACAGGCCCTGGAGACCGACCCCACCCTCGTCCGCGCCGGAGAGCGCGCCACTCGCCTCGCCAGCTACTGGTACGGCGCGCACGATGCCGCCAAGGCCCTGCCCGCGGTGCTGAAGGCCTCCGTCGAGGCCCGCCGCCGCTACGCCTTCTCCGAACAACTCCGCCTGCTGGAACGGGCGATGGAACTGTGGGACGACGCCCCCGACGACGTGCGCCGCACCCTGCGCCCCATCGACTACGCCGAGAGCTACCCGGGCTGCGGCTGCGACCCCGACACCACCCCGCTGCGCTATCTCGACCTGATGGCCGAGGCCACCGTCGCCGCCTGGTTCGGCGGGGAGCGCGAACGCGCCCTGGCCATTGCCAAGAAGGCCATGCGGGTCCTGGAGGGCGAGGACGACCCGTTGCGCGCCGCCTGGTTCTGGGTGCAGCGCTCCCGGCTGGTGCAGGACCTCACCCGCGGCGACGGCCGTGAGGAACTGGCCACCGCCCAGGAGCTCGTCCGGGGCCTGCCCCCGTCCGCCGTGCACGCCGACGTCCTGATGAGCGTGGCGGGATGGGGCGCCCTGCACCGCCCCGGCGCCGAGACACTGCTCGCCGCCGACCGGGCGGTGGAGTACGCCAGGCTCGTCGGCGACGAGTACATCGAGCTGCACGCCCGGCTCACCCGCGGCTGGCTCACCGCCGAGGCGGGCGGCGTCGACGAGGGCATCGCCGAGATGTACGCCGTCCGCGACCGCGCCGACGAACTGCACCTGGTCGGCATCATGAGCCGGGCCGGCATCAACCTCCCCTCCACCCTCGAATCCATGGGCCGCTCCCTGGAGGCCGTGGCCGCCGCGGACCACGGCATCGAGATCAGCCGCAGCCACGGCATCGCCGACATGGAGGCCTGGGTCAGCTGCAACCGGGCGACCTCGCTGTTCTCCCTGGGGCACTGGGACGAGAGCCGGGCCACCACCGACGCGGCGGCCCGCGCCGCCCGATCCGTCAAGGCGCAGGGGATCGTGGCCTCGCGCCGTACCGAACTGGCCCTGGCCCGGGGCGACCTGGCCGAGGCCGAGATGCAACTCGCCCTGACCCGGCGCAGTTTCGGATCCTGTGACCCGCAGCCCCAGCATGTGATCGCCCCCGCACGCCATGCCATGGCCCTCGCCGCGCAGCAGGGCCGGCTCGCCGAGGCACGGGCCGAGTTCGAGGCCCGGTCGGAGCAGGGCTTCCCGCCCGGCACCCAGCGGTACGCCCTGCCGCTGCTGCATGTCGCGGCCGCCGCCGAGGCCGATGCCAGGGGCCTGCCCGCCGCCGACCCCGGCCGACCGGCGATTCTCGCCGCCATCCGCAGCCACCTGAAGCGGTTGCCGATGCTCGTCCCCGTCTGGGCCGCCCACGGTCTCCTGATCGATGCCGAGCTGGCCAGGGCCGAGGGCCTCGACACCCCCGGCGACTGGTCCCGCGCGGCTGCCGCCTTCGCGCCGCTGCACCGCCCGTACGAGCTGGCCCAGATCCAGCACCGCTGGGCCGAGGCCCTCCTCGTCGCCGCGGGCGACCGGTCCACGGTCACCGCCCTGCTGCGCGAGGCCCACGGCACCACCGTGCGGCTCGGCGCGCGCCCGCTGACCGAGTCCATCGAGCTGCTGGCCGGCCGCGCCCGCATCGCCCTCACCGCGCCGGACCGCGGCGCCGCACACGAGATCCCGGCCGCCGTCACCGTCCCCGCCGAGGACGGTGCCGGCGACGAGGCCACGGACCGGGAGAGCACCGAGGACCGTCTGCGCGAGGCGGCCGCGGCCGCGGTGGAGTCCTTCGGGTTGACACGGCGCGAACAGGATGTGCACCGGCTGGTCGCCGCCGGCCACACCAACCGCAGGATCGCCGAGGAGCTCTACATATCGCCCAAGACCGCGAGCGTGCACGTCTCCAGCATTCTCGCCAAGCTCGGCGTCTCCAGCCGCGGCGAGGCGGCAGCCCTCGCCCACCGGCTCCGCCTGTACCCCGCCGGGAACACCACCTGACCGGGACCGGCCGGATCCGGCCCGTCCCGCTCGCTCACGGCTGAGCGTCCGGGGCGTCCGCTTCCGGGGCCGTTTCCTGGTCGGGCCCCCGGTCGGTGCCCGCGTCCGTGTCCGCGTCGGTGCCCGCGCCGAAGGCCCTGACGACCACCTTCCCGGAGGCCAGGTCTATCGGCCCGCGCCCCGGGTCGCCGACGCCGAGATCCACCCGGGTCAGCTCCAGCCGTTTCTGTTCCTCGGCGGCATGCTTGCGGCCCGGTGCGAAGAGTTCCTCGAAGAAGTTGAACACCGGCCGCACGCCCCTTCACCTGCTGTAGCCGCTACCGCACCGCCAGCACCAGGATCCTGTCGTCTCCCGGCTTCGGGGTGCCACGGGTGTCCGTATTGCTCGTGACGAGCCAGAGCTTGTCGCCGCCCGCGGCGAGCACGGTGCGCAGACGGCCGTACTTTCCTTCCAGGAACGACTGCGGGGCCGCGAGAGGTTCCTTGCCGGCCTCGCCGGACAGCGGAATCCGCCAGAGCCGCTTGCCGCGCAGGCCCGCCATCCAGATCGAACCCTTGACGAAGGCGATCCCGCTCGGGGACGCCTCGGACGTCTTCCACTGTGCCACGGGATCGATGAAGCCCTTCTTCCCCGCCTTGCCCTCGGCCTCCGGCCAGCCGTAGTTCCCGCCCGGCACGATCCGGTTCAGCTCGTCCCAGGTGTCCTGCCCGAACTCGGAGGCCCACAGCTGCTGCTGCCCGTCCCAGGCCAGCCCCTGCACATTGCGGTGGCCGTACGAATACACCACGGAGTCGGCCGCCGGATTGCCGTGCAGCGGCTGCCCGTCCGGGGTCATCCGCAGGATCTTTCCGGCCGGCGACTTCTTGTCCTGGGCGAGGCCGTCGTCGCCCGTATCGCCGGTGCCCGCGTACAGCATGTGGTCCGGGCCGAAGGCGATCCGCCCGCCGTTGTGGATCGACCCCTTGGGGATGCCGCGCAGGATCGTGTCCGGCGCGCCCAGCAGCCGGCCGGGCACCGTGCCGTTCTCGTCGTACTGCATCCGGGCGATGCGGTTGTCGGACTCGGTCGTGAAGTACGCGTACACCAGATGGTCCGTGCCGTACGTGGGGGAGACCGCGATCCCCAGCAGTCCGCCCTCACCGGCGGGCGACACCCCGGGCACCGCGCCCAGCAGGGTCTTCCTGCCGGTCTTTCCGTCGATCCGGGTGATCGTGCCCTTGTCGCGGGAGGAGACCAGCAGATCGCCGCCGGGCAGCGCCGCCAGCCCCCAGGGCGAGTCCAGCCCCTCGGTGAGCGTCGACACCACCCTCACCGAGCCCTTCGCGGGCGGCAGGGACGGCGAGGCGGACGGGGCCGGGGCGGCGGGGGAGGAGCGGGAGACCCGCGGCGTGCTCCCGACGCCCGCCGTGCTGCCGGAGCCGCCGTCCGAGGAACACCCCGCGGTCAGCGCCAACGAGCCGGCGGCCAGCGCTGCCACCGTCCCGCGGCGCAGGGCCCGACGCGGGCCCCGGGGCCCGGCGGGGCCCCGTACAGATCCGAACAGAACTCCGCGCACAGCACCGATCCCTTCGACGGCCACCTGACTACTGTTCTTACACCGCGGCCCGCCCCGGGGTTCCCGATACCCGCCGATTCCGCCGACCGGTGTCCACCGGCGGGGCGGATCTCAGTCCCAGGACCCCCGCGCCCGGGGCAGTCCGGCGATCTCCGCCAGATCCCGCGGGGTCAGGGCCAGCCCGGCCGCCCCCGCGTTCTCCACCGCCCACCGCTCCCGCTTGGTCCCCGGCACCGGCACCACATGCGGCCCCTGCCGCAGCACCCAGGCCAGCGCCACCTGCGCGGCGGTCGCCCCGTGCCGTTCGGCGATCCGCCGCAGCCCCACGACCACCGGCTGGTTCGCCGCCATCATCTCCGCCGTGAACCGGGGATGCCGGGCGCGCAGATCCTCCGGCTCGAAGCCCTGTCCCGGCGTCAGCGTGCCCGTCAGATAGCCGTTCCCGAGCGGCATCGCCGCGAGCAGCCCCACACCCCGCGCCGAGCACCACGGAAGCAACGACTCCAGCGCCTCCGGCGACCAGACCGAGAGCTCCGCCTGCACCGCGCTCACCGGGAAGACCTGCTGCACCCGCTCCAGCTGACGGATCGTTTCGTCGTACATCCGGGAACCCGATCGGCGCGAAGCCCGCGCCCCGACCGCGCAGAGCCCGAGCGCCCGCACCTTTCCGGCGGTCACCAGCTCCGCCAGCGCGCCCCAGGTCTCCTCGATCGGCACCTCGGGGTCGGCCCGGTGCAGCTGGTACAGATCGATCACATCGGTCTGCAGCCGGCGCAGCGAGGCGTCGCAGGCCCGCCGCACATAGCCGGGGCGGCCATTGGCCACGATGTGCTGATCACCCACCAGCAGTCCGCACTTGGTGGAGACGAACGCGTCCGACCTGCGGCCCTTCAGCGCCCGCCCCACCAGCAGCTCATTGGTGAACGGGCCGTACATATCGGCCGTGTCGAGCAGTTGGACGCCCGCGTCGAGCGCGGCGTGCACCGTGCGCAACGCACGGTCACCGCGCTGCTGCGACGCGCTGTACGCCCAGCTCATCGGCATGCAGCCGAGACCGACCGCCCCCACGGCGAGCGCCGCCGCACCGAGACTTCTGCGCTCCAACTCCCCGACCCTCCCCAGGCCCCGCCGTCGAACCGGGCCCATGCCCCGCCGTCACGGGACCGCACCGCACCCCAAAGTAACCTCTGCCGCCCGCCCGGCCTCGCACGGCCTCCGCCGATTAGCCTCCTGACCATGACTTCGACCAGCACTCCCGACGTGACGAAGACGCCCGACGTATGGCTGCCGTTCCCGGCCGACGAGATCGAAGGGCTCCCCGAGGGGCTCAACTACCGGCTCTGGGACGGCGAACCGGACTACCCCGCCGACCCCGCCGACTGCGCCTTCTACGTCGTGCCGTACATGAAGGGCGCCGAGGTCGCGGTACGTCCGCTCGGCGGCATGGGGGCCGTCCAGGTCGTGCAGACACTCTCCGCGGGCATCGACCACGTCGAGCCCGGACTCGGTCTGCTGCCGGACGGGGCGCTGGTCTGCAATGCCAAGGGGGTCCACGAGGCATCCACCGCGGAGCTCGCCCTCACCCTGATCCTCTCCTCCCTGCGCGGCGTTCCCGGGTTCGTCCACGGCCAGGACAAGGAGGAGTGGCGGTCCGGCTTCTACCCCGCGCTCGCCGACAAGTCCGTGCTGATCGTGGGGTACGGGTCGATCGGCGCCGCCATCGAGGACCGGCTCGCACCCTTCGAGTGCGCGCGGGTGGCGCGCGTCGCGCGTTCCGCGCGGAGCACCGCACGCGGCCCCGTACACACGCTCGACGACCTGCCGGCGCTCCTGCCCGAGGCCGATGTCGTCGTGCTGTCCACCCCGCTGAATCCGTCCACACAGGGGCTGGTCGGCGCGGAGTTCCTCGCCGCGATGCCGGACGGGTCGCTGCTCGTGAACGTGGCGCGGGGCGGCGTCGTCGACACCGGCGCGCTGCTGCGCGAACTCGAGTCCGGCCGGCTGCGGGCCGCCCTCGACGTCACCGACCCGGAGCCGCTGCCCGCCGGCCACCCGCTCTGGCATGTTCCGAACGTCCTGATCACTCCTCACGTGGGCGGCAGCACGTCGGCCTTCCTGCCGCGCGCCAAGCGTCTGCTGGCCGGACAGCTGAGCCGGTTCGCCGCGGGAGAGCCGGTGCGGAACGTGGTACGCACCATCGGCTGACCACGCTGCGGAGGCCCTCGGTCGCACACCGTTCCGGACAACCCCCAGGTCGTCACGGAGAGTAGAGGAACTATGTCCCTGCGTGACGAGTCTGGTGTATCGTCCCGAAAGGGGCGCTGCGCCGTGGAAGGGAAGGCGCCGGGGAGGACGCGACACGCGAGGGGGCGACGGGCGATGTACGGCCGATGGGCGCATGATCCGACACCACCGGACAGCCGACGGGGACCGGCGGGACGCCGGGTGCGAGCGCACCCGACGACACCGGGGGCGCCCCGGTGAGCGCGCCGGCCGACGCGCTCGGGGCGCTCCTCTCCCGGAGGACGGCCGTGGGCGGCACGTCCGCGCTGGTCTGGCAGATCCTTCTCGGCATCGTCTGGGCCGGTTATGCCGCAGGGGCGGCCTTCGGCTGGGGTTCGCCGCAACTGGCCCTTGTCATGGGGGATTTCGGTCTCAGTGCGGCGGCGCTGATCGCCGCCGTCTCCTGCTACCGCTACGCGCGGGCCGGCAGCAGCCGGTTCCGGCCCGCCTGGCTGCTGTTCTCGCTCTCCTCGTTCATGGCCTCCGCGGGCAACGGGGTCTGGGGCTGGTACGAGGTCGTGCTCGGGCTCCCGGTGCCCACCCCCTCCCTGGCCGATGTCTTCTTCCTCTGCTTCGCACCGCCCGCCATCGTCGGGCTGCTGGTCCTCGCCAAGCGCCCCGTCACCAGGGCCGGCTGGCTCTGCCTCGCGCTGGACTCCTGGCTGATCGGCGGATCGCTCCTCACGCTCTCCTGGAGCCTCGCCCTCGCCCACACCGCGCATCTGGTGGACGCCGAGGGCGTGAGCGTGGCCCGCGCGGCGCTCGCGCTGGCCTATCCGCTGCTCGACATCGTGCTGGTCTCCATGGTGCTGGCCCTGCACTTCCGGCGGTCCAACGTCAACCGCTCCGCGGTGAACACCGCCGTCGCCGCGCTCGCCCTGACGGTCCTGTCCGACGCCCTGTTCACCTCACCGCTGCTGCGCCAGACCTACCACTCCGGTCAGATGCTGGACGCGGGCTGGTTCGCCGGCTCGCTGCTCCTCGCCTACGCCCCCTGGGGCGCGAACAGGGCCGCGGACAACGCTTTCCCGCCGTGCGGCGCGCCTCCCACCAGCCGCCCCATCGCGGGATCGCTGGCCGCGCTGACGCCCTATCTCGCCGCCGCCGTCTGCACCCTCGGCATTCTCTACAACGCCATCGAGGGCCGCCGGGTGGACCGCGTCGTGATCTTCACCGGCTGCACGGTGGTGCTCGCCCTGGTCGTCCGGCAGGGCATCATGCTCGTCGACAACATCGCCCTCACCCAGGAGCTGGCGCAGAAGGAGAACCACTTCCGCTCCCTGGTGCAGGGCTCCAGCGACGTGATCATGATCGCCGCCCCCACCGGTGTGCTGCGCTACGTCAGCCCCGCCGCGGCCGGGGTCTACGGGCGCGAGGCCGACGACCTGGTAGGCGCCGAGCTCGCCTCGATCATCCATCCCGAGGACCTGGGGCGGGTGGTCCACGAGGTGCGCCGGTTTCTCGCCGCCCCACCGAGCGAGGAGCCCACCACCCGGATCGAGTGCCGCTTCAGATCCGGTACGGGGGACTGGCTCAATGTCGAATCCACGGTCAACCGTCATCAGGGCGGGCTGATCCTCAACAGCCGCGATGTGACCGAACGGGTCCGGCTGCAGGCCCAGTTGCAGCACAACGCCGAGCACGACCCGCTCACCGACCTGCCCAACCGGGCCCTGTTCACCAAACGGGTCCGCCAGGCCCTCGGTGGCCGCCGCTCCGGTGACTCCGGCACCGCCGTGCTCTTCATCGACCTCGACGGCTTCAAGGCGGTCAACGACCGCCTCGGCCATCAGGCGGGCGACGAGCTCCTTGTCCAGGCCGCCCGCCGCCTCCACGAATCCGTCCGGGCGGGTGACACCGCGGCCCGCCTCGGCGGCGACGAATTCGCGACGATCATCCTCGGCGACGGCACCCGCGACCAGCCCGCCCGGGAGTGCCAGGTCCACGAGATCGCCGACCGGCTGCGCCTCACCCTCTCCCAGCCGTACCGGATCGGCGGCGGCGATGTCCGGGTCGCCGCGTCCATCGGGGTCGCCTTCGCCGAGCCCGGCATCACCCCCAGCGACCTCATGCGCAACGCAGACCTCGCCATGTATCGCGCCAAGGCGGGCGGCAAGGACCGCGTCGAGCTGTACGCCCCGCAGATGCAGGCCGATGTGGTGCGCCGCTCCGAGCTGGCGACCCGGCTGCGCACCGCCCTGCGCGACGGCGAGTTCGCCCTGCTCCACCAGCCCGTCGTACATCTCGCCAGCGGCACGGTCGCCGCCGTCGCCGCCCAGGCCCGCTGGCGCTCCGCCCAGGGCATCCTGTTCACCCCGGCCGAGTTCCTCCGCGTCGCCGAGGACAGCGACCGCACCGCCGAGCTGGGCCGCTGGCTCCTCGAAGAGGCCGTCGAGCAGGCCGCCGACCGGGCCAGGGCCGGACACCCGGTCTCCGTCGCCGTGCGCCTCTCCGCCCGCCGGCTCCTCGACAAGGGGATGCCGTTCGGCTCCGTCGAGGCGCTGCTGACCCGGCACAGCCTGCCCTCCGGGGCGCTGATGATCGAGGTCTCCGACAGCGACCCCCGGATCTCCTTCGACGAACTGGAGCAGCGTCTCGTGGCCCTGCGCCGCATCGGTGTCCGCATCGCGCTCGACGGCTTCGGCAGCGGCTACGCCGCGATCAACGCCCTGCGCCGGCTCCCCATCGACGTACTCAAGCTGGACCGCGGTCTGGTCGAGGGTGTGGTGGAGTCCGCCCGGCTGCACAAGATCACCAGCGGCCTCCTGCGGATCGCCTGCGACCTCGGCATGCAGTCCGTGGCCGACGGCGTCGACGTACCGGAGCAGGTCCTCGCACTGCGCGCCATGGGCTGTACGCACGGCCAGGGAATGGCCTTCTCCGGGCCGCTCGACGAGTACCGGCTGCGCCGCGCCCTGGACCGCGGCGAGTTCCCGGTGCCCGGCAGCGCCATGGCTCAGCCGGTCCTGACCGGTGGCTCGATCCCCCTCCTCAGCGGCTCACATGTTGAGACGCCCATCCCACCCACTTGACACGTCGAGTGCGTCGGAGAGAGGGTCATTGCCATGCGCACCCGAATTCTCGTACTTGGAAAGCGCGTCGGCTGAAGCGGAGTCCTCCCAGGCACTCTGCAGACCACACCGACGCGCTCCCCTCGCTTGCCTCGCGGCACGAGGGGTTTTTTGTTGCACCGGCACCACGCAAAATGTTGCAAAACACCCGCAGAAACCCTCAGCTTCGAGAAGAGAATGCCGATGACCGAGCAGGCCACCGGGGCCCACCATCCCCAGCCGCGGGCCCGTAACGGCGGATCGAACGCCGCCACCGTTGAGCACGTCACGGGTGCGCAGTCCCTCATCCGCTCCCTTGAGGAGGTGGGGGCCGACACGGTATTCGGCATTCCCGGCGGCGCCATCCTTCCGGCGTACGACCCGATGATGGACTCCACCCGGGTCCGCCACGTGCTGGTCCGCCACGAGCAGGGCGCCGGGCACGCGGCCACCGGCTACGCGCAGGCCACCGGCAAGGTCGGCGTGTGCATGGCAACTTCGGGCCCCGGCGCCACCAACCTGGTCACCCCGATCGCCGACGCCCACATGGACTCCGTCCCGCTGGTCGCGATCACCGGCCAGGTCGCCTCCAAGGCGATCGGTACGGACGCCTTCCAGGAAGCCGACATCTGCGGCATCACCATGCCGGTCACCAAGCACAACTTCCTGGTCACCAAGGCCGAGGACATCCCGCACACGATCGCCGAGGCCTTCCACATCGCCTCCACCGGCCGTCCGGGACCGGTCCTCGTCGACATCGCCAAGGACGCCCTCCAGGCGCAGACCACGTTCAGCTGGCCGCCGACCCTGGACCTGCCCGGCTACCGCCCGGTCACCAAGCCGCACGCCAAGCAGATCCGCGAAGCCGCCAGGCTGATCACCCAGGCCAAGCGGCCGGTGCTGTACGTCGGCGGCGGTGTCATCAAGGCGGGGGCCACCGCCGAGCTGAAGGTCCTCGCAGAGCTCACCGGAGCGCCCGTCACCACCACACTGATGGCGCTCGGCGCATTCCCCGACAGCCACCCGCTGCACGTCGGAATGCCGGGCATGCACGGTGCGGTCACCGCCGTCACCGCGCTGCAGAAGGCCGACCTGATCGTCGCCCTCGGAGCCCGCTTCGACGACCGCGTCACCGGCAAGCTGGACAGCTTCGCCCCGTACGCCAAGATCGTGCACGCCGACATCGACCCCGCCGAGATCGGCAAGAACCGCGCCGCCGACGTCCCGATCGTCGGGGACGCCCGCGAGGTCCTGGCCGACCTGGTCCAGGCCGTCCAGGCCGAGCACACCGAGGGCCACGTCGGCGACTACGCCGCCTGGTGGAAGGACCTCAACCGCTGGCGCGACACCTACCCGCTCGGCTACGACCTGCCCGAGGACGGCAGCCTCTCGCCGCAGCAGGTCATCCAGCGCATCGGACAGCTCGCCCCCGAGGGCACGATCTTCGCGGCGGGCGTCGGCCAGCACCAGATGTGGGCCTCGCACTTCATCCAGTACGAGCAGCCCGCCACCTGGCTGAACTCCGGCGGTGCCGGAACGATGGGGTACGCGGTCCCGGCCGCGATGGGCGCCAAGGCCGGCATGCCGGACCGTACCGTCTGGGCGGTCGACGGCGACGGCTGCTTCCAGATGACCAACCAGGAACTCACCACCTGCGCGCTCAACAACATCCCGATCAAGGTCGCGATCATCAACAACGGCGCGCTCGGGATGGTCCGCCAGTGGCAGACCCTGTTCTACAACCAGCGGTACTCCAACACCGTGCTGCACTCCGGCGCGGACACCGAGGGAGTCCCGGCGAAGGGCACCCGCGTCCCGGACTTCGTCAAGCTGTCCGAGGCCATGGGCTGCTACGCGATCCGCTGCGAGGACCCGGCCGACCTGGACAAGGTCATCGAAGAGGCCAACTCCATCAACGACCGGCCCGTCGTGGTGGACTTCATCGTCCACGAGGACGCCATGGTGTGGCCGATGGTCGCCGCAGGCACCTCCAACGACGAGGTCATGGCCGCCCGCGGGGTCCGTCCCGACTTCGGCGACAACGAAGACGACTGAGAGACAGAGAGAGACCGACTCATGTCCACCAAGCACACGCTCTCCGTCCTGGTCGAGAACAAGCCCGGTGTCCTCGCCCGGATCACCGCCCTGTTCTCCCGCCGCGGCTTCAACATCGACTCGCTCGCGGTCGGTACCACCGAACACCCCGACATCTCCCGCATCACCATCGTGGTGAGTGTCGAGGACCTGCCCCTGGAGCAGGTGACCAAGCAGCTCAACAAGCTGGTCAACGTCCTGAAGATCGTCGAACTCGAGCACTCCGCTGCGATCCAGCGCGAACTCGTCCTGGTGAAGGTCCGCGCCGACAACGAGACCCGCTCCCAGATCGTCGAGATCGTCAAGCTGTTCCGCGCCAAGACCGTGGACGTCTCCCCGGAGGCCGTCACGATCGAGGCGACCGGCGGCGCCGACAAGCTGGAGGCCATGCTCAAGATGCTGGAGCAGTACGGCATCAAGGAGCTCGTCCAGTCCGGCACCATCGCCATAGGGCGCGGCGCGCGCTCGATCACCGACCGGTCGTTGCGCGCCCTCGACCGTACGGCGTAGTAACCGCCGCCTCGCCGCTCGTATGGCGAGACCCGAAAACGTAATTGACGCACCCCGCCGTACGGTGGGACGCAACACCTGCACACCAAGGAGAGACCCAGTGGCCGAGCTGTTCTACGACGACGATGCCGACCTGTCCATCATCCAGGGCCGCAAGGTCGCGGTCATCGGTTACGGCAGCCAGGGCCACGCCCACGCGCTGTCGCTGCGTGACTCGGGTGTCGACGTCCGGGTCGGTCTGCACGAGGGCTCGAAGTCCAGGGCGAAGGCCGAGGAGCAGGGCCTGCGCGTGGTGACCCCGGCCGAGGCGGCCGCCGAGGCCGACGTCATCATGATCCTGGTCCCGGACCCGATCCAGGCCCAGGTCTACGAGGAGTCCATCAAGGACAACCTCAAGGCCGGCGACGCGCTGTTCTTCGGCCACGGCCTGAACATCCGCTTCGACTTCATCAAGCCGCCGGCCGATGTGGATGTCTGTATGGTCGCGCCGAAGGGCCCGGGTCACCTGGTCCGTCGTCAGTACGAGGAGGGCCGTGGTGTTCCGTGCATCGTGGCCGTCGAGCAGGACCCCTCGGGCAACGGCCTGGCGCTGGCCCTGTCGTACGCGAAGGCGATCGGCGGCACGCGCGCCGGCGTCATCAGGACGACGTTCACCGAGGAGACCGAGACCGACCTGTTCGGTGAGCAGGCCGTGCTGTGCGGTGGCACCGCGGCTCTGGTCAAGGCCGGTTTCGAGACGCTGACCGAGGCGGGTTACCAGCCGGAGATCGCGTACTTCGAGTGCCTGCACGAGCTGAAGCTCATCGTGGACCTGATGTACGAGGGCGGTCTGGAGAAGATGCGCTGGTCCATCTCGGAGACCGCCGAGTGGGGCGACTACGTCACCGGCCCGCGGATCATCACCGACGCCACCAAGGCCGAGATGAAGAAGGTCCTCGCGGAGATCCAGGACGGCACCTTCGCCAAGAACTGGATGGCCGAGTACCACAACGGTCTGCCCAAGTACAACGAGTACAAGAAGGCCGACAGCGACCACCTCCTGGAGACCACCGGCCGCGAGCTGCGCAAGCTCATGAGCTGGGTCAACGACGAGGACGCGTAACACCGACGCCCCGGGGGCGGGTCCACGGATCCGTCCCCGGGGCGTTTCCCCGCTTCACCGCTGGAAGAGGCGGCGTCGTACGTGTGTACAAGTCGTCCACCCCCGTGTGGGTGATCCTTCCAACGGGGCGCAGTATGCGTCCTGGCGCATGACTACACTTCTCCACACATACACGCGTCAGGCCCACAGTGTCGTGCGTCTTCCACGCGGCAAGCCCCTCCACCGCCTGCGGCCGTCGGGACGGCCGTCCGCACTGGACCTGTGAGGACTCACGTGAGCTCGAAACCTGTCGTACTCATCGCTGAAGAGCTGTCGCCCGCCACGGTGGACGCGCTGGGCCCGGATTTCGACATCCGGCACTGCAACGGCGCGGACCGCGCCGAGCTCCTCCCCGCGATCACCGAGGTCGACGCCATCCTGGTGCGCTCCGCCACCAAGGTCGACGCCGAGGCCATCGCCGCCGCGAAGAAGCTGAAGGTCGTCGCCCGCGCGGGCGTCGGTCTGGACAATGTCGACGTCTCCGCCGCCACCAAGGCCGGCGTGATGGTGGTCAACGCGCCGACCTCCAACATCGTCACCGCCGCCGAGCTGGCCTGCGGTCTGCTGGTCGCCACCGCGCGCAACATCCCGCAGGCCAACACCGCCCTCAAGAACGGCGAGTGGAAGCGCTCCAAGTACACCGGCGTCGAGCTCAGCGAGAAGACCCTCGGTGTCGTCGGCCTCGGCCGCATCGGCGTCCTGGTCGCGCAGCGCATGTCCGCCTTCGGCATGAAGATCGTCGCGTACGACCCCTACGTGCAGCCCGCGCGTGCCGCGCAGATGGGCGTCAAGCTCCTCACGCTGGACGAGCTGCTGGAGGTCGCCGACTTCATCACCGTGCACCTGCCCAAGACCCCCGAGACGCTCGGCCTGATCGGCGACGAGGCGCTGCACAAGGTGAAGCCCTCGGTCCGCATCGTCAACGCCGCGCGCGGCGGCATCGTCGACGAGGCGGCGCTCGCCTCCGCCCTCAAGGAGGGCCGCGTCGCCGGCGCCGGCCTCGACGTGTACGCGAAGGAGCCCTGCACGGACTCCCCGCTCTTCGAGTTCGACCAGGTCGTCTGCACCCCGCATCTCGGCGCCTCCACCGACGAGGCCCAGGAGAAGGCGGGCATCGCGGTCGCCAAGTCCGTGCGTCTGGCCCTCGCCGGTGAGCTCGTGCCGGACGCGGTGAACGTCCAGGGCGGCGTGATCGCCGAGGACGTGCGCCCCGGGCTGCCGCTCGCCGAGAAGCTCGGCCGGATCTTCACCGCGCTCGCGGGCGAGGTCGCGGTCCGCCTGGATGTCGAGGTGTACGGCGAGATCACCCAGCACGACGTCAAGGTGCTCGAACTCTCCGCGCTCAAGGGCGTCTTCGAGGATGTCGTCGACGAGACGGTGTCCTACGTCAACGCCCCGCTCTTCGCGCAGGAGCGCGGTGTCGAGGTCCGCCTCACCACCAGCTCCGAGTCGCCGGACCACCGCAATGTGGTCACCGTCCGCGGCACGCTCTCGGGCGGTGAGGAGGTCTCGGTCTCCGGCACGCTGGCCGGGCCCAAGCACCTCCAGAAGATCGTCGCCGTCGGCGAGTACGACGTGGACCTGGCGCTGGCCGACCACATGGTGGTGCTGCGTTACGACGACCGTCCCGGTGTCGTCGGCACGGTCGGCCGGATCCTCGGTGAGGCCGGTCTGAACATCGCGGGCATGCAGGTCTCGCGGACGGGCGCGGGCGGCGAGGCGCTGGTCGTGCTCACCGTCGACGACGACGTCCCGGCCTCGGTGCTCGCCGATATCTCCTCGGAGATCGGTGCCGCCTCGGCCCGCACGGTGAACCTGACCGACTGACGGTCGCGGCGTTTCCACGTACCCGGCATCTAGACGCGCGTCTTACACGGGCGTCTGCATGCCGGGTACGCTGCTGTCATGGGACACCGTGAGGATCTGCTCGAAGGCGCCAAGCGCTGCCTGCTGGAGAAGGGGTACGCCCGGACGACGGCACGCGACATCGTGGCCGCCTCCGGTACGAACCTCGCCTCCATCGGCTACCACTACGGCTCCAAGGAGGCCCTGCTCAACCTCGCCTTCCTCAAGGTGACGGAGGAGTGGGGCGACGTGCTCACCGAGAAGCCGGACGAGGGCGCGGACGCCGGCGAAGAGTCCCGGTCGCCGCTCGACCAGTTCCGTGACACCTGGCAGCGGGTGATCGACAGTTACCCGGAGACCCGGTCCGTCTGGCAGCTCCAGATGGAGGTCGTCTCCCGGATCGACAAGGACCCGGAGCTGCGGAAGGCCCTGATGGGCCCGCAGCGCGAAGGGCGCGACGGGCTCGCCGAGAACATGCTCGGCATCGACCCGGAGAAGGACCCGGAGAAGGCGCGGGTGGCCGGGCTGTTCTGTCAGGCGCTGCTCGCGGGCGTGATGGTCCAGTGGATGATGGACAGTGAATCCGCCCCGTCCGCACAGGATTTGACGGACGGTCTGAAAGTGATGCTGGAGGGCCGGGCGGACAGGCCCCAGGGCCTTCCGTTCGGATCAGGCCGGACCCCGCGAGCCCGGCATGATCCAAACACGCCCTAGCCCCCGAGCCGCGCGCCTTTGAGTGCCATGTGCAGCAGCAGCCGGTCCTCGCCGTCACTCAGATCGAGGCCGGTGAGCTGCTGGATCCGGGAGAGCCGGTAGTAGAGCGTCTGGCGGTGGACGCCGAGTGCGGCGGCCGTCCGGGACGCCTGGCCCGCGCAGTCGAGGAACACCTCGGCGGTGCGGGCCAGATCCTTGTGCGGCGGGGTGAGCAGGGTACGGACCGCAGGGTCGGCGGAGGCCTCCGCGGGGAGCGCGGTCAGCAGCCGGTACGGCCCGATCGCCGACCACTCCACGACCGGGCCGAACCGTGACTCGGCCGTCGCCGCGCGGGCGGCGGCCACCGCCTCGCGCCAGGCCGCGGCCAGGTCCGCCAGTCCCCGGCGGGGCACCGCGACCCCGGCGGTGGTGCCCCGGCCCGCGGCGGCACGCAGCCGGTCCGCGGCCAGGAGCGCCGGGTCGAGCACATCGGCGGAGCGCAGCCGGACCAGCGCGGCCAGGGAGGGAAGCCCCCCGGTCACGGGGACCGGGGCGAGCGCCGCCGTCGACGGCACCGTACGGACCGACGGCGGATCGTCCGGCCACGGGGTCACGCAGACCAGCGTGTGCAGCCCCTTCGCGTCCGGCCCCAGCGCCTCGTCCAGCGCGGCCACCGCCATGTCGTGCTGCCAGCCCCGCCCGGCGGTCAGGACCGCGCCGAACTCCCGGGACAGGTCGGTGCCCGCCCGCGCCTCCTCGGAGAGCAGCGCCCCGATCCGGGCCGCCACCTCCATCGCCGCCTTCAGCTGTTCGCCGGTCGGCCCGGGGTCCGCGTCGAGCAGCCAGACGTAACCCAGCACGGCCCCCCGATGGCGTACCGGCAGACAGATCCGGCCCCGGAAGACGCCGGCCTCCGGGGCCGCCGGGATGCGGACCGGGCCGGTGGCGCGGGTGATGCCGAAGCCCTCGAACCAGGCACGGACGGCGGGTGTGGAGCGGCGGGTCAGGATCGAGCGGGTGCGGACCGGGTCCATCGTGGTGTCGTCGTCGCTGTCATGGGCGCCGAAGGCGACCAGGCCGAAGTCCCGGTTCTCCAGCGTCGCGGGGGCGCCGAGCAGCCCGGAGATCTCGTCGACCAGCTCCTGGTAATCGCCCTTCACCCGGCCATTCTCGCACCCCTTCAGACATATGTCTGAGAACCGGGGAACGGATGCGTGACAGCTGTCGATGGCACAGGATCGGAGAGATCCTTAGATTTCACGGTGGTTCTCCGTGCTGTACCGGTCTGTTCCCCGATTTCCGGTATGGCCTTCGTTCGTACTTTCCGTGGAGGTGCCCCGTGCTGGGTCCCGTGATTCTCGCCGCGTCCCGCAGCGACAAGATGCGCCGTTTCATCTCGGCCGCACCTGGCACCAAGCAGGTCGTCGACCGGTTCATCGCCGGTGAGACCGTCGACCAGGTCGTCCCGATCATCGAGGACGCCGCCGACAAGGGCCTCGAAGTCACCCTCGACGTGGTGGGCGAGGACATCACCACCCCCGAGCAGGCCTCCGACGCCCGCGACGCCTACCTCGAACTGATCGGCCGCCTCAAGGACCTGGGCCTGGGCACCAAGGCCGAGATGTCCGTCAAGCTCTCCATGTTCGGCCAAGCGCTGGACGGCGGCCACGAGCTGGCGCTCGCCAATGTCCGTCCGGTCGTCGAGGCCGCCGCCGAGATCGGCACCACGGTCACGCTGGACGCCGAGGACCACACCACCCTCGACTCGATGTTCGCCATCCACGAGGAGCTGCGGAAGGACTACCCGCAGACCGGCTGTGTGATCCAGGCCTACCTGTTCCGCACCGAGGACGACGCCCGCCGCCTGGCCGCCGCCGGCAGCCGCGTCCGCATCGTGAAGGGCGCCTACAAGGAGCCCGCCTCCGTCGCGTACCAGGACAAGGCCGAGATCGACAAGGCGTACGTCCGCATCCTGCGGATCCTCATGGAGGGCGCGGGCTACCCGATGATCGGGTCCCACGACCCCCGCCTGATCGCCATCGCCCAGGAGCTGGGCCGCAAGGCCGGGCGCAAGCTGGACGAGTACGAGTTCCAGATGCTCTACGGCATCCGCAGCGACGAGCACCTCCGGCTCGCGGCCGAGGGCCACCGGATGCGCGTCTACACGGCGTACGGAACCGACTGGTACGGCTACTTCATGCGCCGCCTCGCGGAGAAGCCGGCGAACCTGCTGTTCTTCGGCCGCTCCATCCTCACCAAGGGCTGAGCCCCCCTCCACCTCTCTACCCAAGGAGCAACGGAACCCATGGACGCTGTGACCCAGGTCCCCGCGCCGGTCAACGAGCCGGTCCACTCCTACGCCCCGGGCTCCCCGGAGCGTGCCCGCCTGGAGGTGAAGCTCAAGGAGCTCGCCGAGAACCCGATCGACCTTCCGATGACCATCGGTGGCGAGAAGCGGATGGGCGGCGGCGAGCGCTTCGACGTCGTGCAGCCGCACAACCACAAGGCCGTCATCGGTACGTTCGCGGGCGCCACGCAGAAGGACGCGCAGGACGCGATCGACGCCGCGCTCGCCGCCGCCCCGGCCTGGCGCGCGATGGCCTTCGACGACCGCGCCGCGATCATCCTGCGCGCCGCCGAGCTGCTGTCCGGCCCGTGGCGCGAGACGCTGGCCGCGTCCACGATGCTCGGCCAGTCCAAGACCGCGCAGCAGGCCGAGATCGACACCCCCTGCGAGCTCGTCGACTTCTGGCGCTTCAACGTGCACTACGCGCGCCAGATCCTCGCCGAGCAGCCCCCGGCCAACTCGCCGGGCGTGTGGAACCGCATGGACCACCGCCCGCTGGAGGGCTTCGTCTACGCGATCACGCCGTTCAACTTCACGGCCATCGCGGGCAACCTGCCCACCGCCCCCGCCCTCATGGGCAACGTCGTGGTGTGGAAGCCGTCCCCGACGCAGACCCACGCCGCCGTGCTGCTGATGCAGCTCCTGGAAGAGGCCGGTCTGCCCAAGGGCGTCATCAACCTGGTGACCGGTGACGGCATCGCCGTCTCCGAGGTGGCCCTGAACCACCGCGACCTGGCCGGCATCCACTTCACCGGCTCGACCCCCACCTTCCAGCACCTGTGGAAGACGGTCGGCAACAACATCGCCAACTACCGCACCTACCCGCGGCTCGTCGGCGAGACCGGTGGCAAGGACTTCGTCGTCGCCCACCCGTCGGCCGACCACGCCGTCCTGAAGACCGCGCTGACCCGTGGCTCCTTCGAGTTCCAGGGCCAGAAGTGCTCGGCCTCCTCCCGTGCCTACGTCCCGGCCTCCATCTGGAACTCCGGTTTCAAGGAGAAGTTCGCCGCCGAGGTCGACGCCATCAGCATGGGTGACGTCACCGACCTGTCGAACTTCATCGGCGCCGTCATCGACGACCGCTCGTTCGCCAAGAACAAGGCCGCGATCGACCGTGCCGCGTCCGACCCGAGCTGCACGATCGTCGCGGGCGGCACGTACGACGACTCGGTGGGCTACTTCGTCCGCCCGACCGTCATCGAGTGCAGCGACCCGGCCAACGAGGTCTTCACGACCGAGTACTTCGGCCCGATCCTCGCCGTGCACGTCTACGAGGACGACAAGTACGACGAGATGCTGGAGCAGATGGAGTCGGTCTCCGACTACGCGCTGACCGGCTCCGTCATCGCGAACGACCGCGCCGCGGCCGCGTACACGATGGAGAAGCTGCGGTACGCCGCGGGCAACTTCTACATCAACGACAAGTCGACCGGTGCCGTCGTCGGCCAGCAGCCCTTCGGTGGCGGCCGTGCCTCGGGTACGAACGACAAGGCGGGCGCCCCGCAGAACCTGCAGCGCTGGACCCTGACCCGGGCCATCAAGGAGACGCTGGTTCCGCCGACCGACTACACCTACCCCCACCAGGGCTGACACCCCTCGGGGCGCCCCACCCCGGCGCCCCGCCACGAATTCCGCCTCCCGCCCGGTTCCCCTGCCGGCCGGGAGGCGGTTTCCATTCCGGGGCCGGTCCCGCGCCGTCCCGCCGAGGGCGTCAGATCTCCTTGAGCACCTGGTCCAGCGACTTCCGCACCAGGCCGGGCACCTGGCAGTCGTCGGCCGGATACCCGACCGGAATCACCGCGAACGCCTTCTCGTTCGCCGGGCGGTCCAGCACCTCGCGCAGGAACCGCATCGGGCTCGGCGTGTGGATCAGCGCCGCCAGGCCCGAGAGGTGCAGGGCCGAGAGCAGCATGCCGACGGCGATCCCGACCGACTCGTCGACGTAGTAGTGCTTGTGCCTGGTGCCGTCCTCGCCCACCCAGTACCGCTGCTGGAAGACCACGACCAGGGCCGGGGCGTCCGTCATATGGGCCTTGACCGCATCCGTGCCCAGCGGTCGCAGCGCCGCCAGCCACTCCTCGCCGAGCCTGCCGTCGTAACTGATCCGCTCCTCGCGCTCGGCCGCCTCGCGGATGCGCCGGCGCACTTCCGGGTCCTTGACCAGGACGAAGGTCCACGGCTGCTGATGCGCGCCGGACGGGGCGGTCGCGGCACAGGCGACGGCGTCCTTCACGACCTGCTCGGGAACGGGATCGGACGAGAACCGGCGTACGGTTCTGCGTCCGGCCATCAGCTGTCGCAGGCGAGCGGCACGTGCGAGCGACTCGTCGGCCGCGATCCGTTCGGGACGGTAGGGGACCGGCTGGTAGGGCGCGCCATGGATGGGCGTCCACTGCGGGGGTACGGCTGTGGTGTCGGACATGTCGGCAGTGTGGCGGGCGAGGACTGGTCCGGACCAGGGTGCCGTCGGACAGAACCGGTACGTCCGTCGGTCAGTGTCCGGTCAGCTCCAGCCCGCGACGATCAGCGAGAGCCCCGCCGTGAACCCGCCGCCCAGCAGGACCAGACAGCGGCCGTACTGGCGGCGGTGGCGGCGCATCAGCAGCCCGAAGGCGGCGAAGCCGAGCCCCACGGTGAGCGTCCGGGAACCCCGTGCCGTCGCCGACGCGGCGAGCCAGTCGAGCGCGGGGACACCCGCGCGGCCCGCCTCGGCCCCGTACACCTTGAACGGAATGCCGTTCCACGGCTGGTGCCGCACCGCGGACGCGCCCTCCACGGCGAGCTCGGCCCGGACCTCGGCCCGCATCCGGTCGGTGGTCAGCGGAGCGGGCAGGTGCACGCCCGCGGCGGCCAGCTGAAGGGCGAGCAGGCCACCGGCCAGGCTGCCGGCGAGCGCGCCCAGCGACATCCTCGGCGCCGCCCGCGGCACCGCCACACACACCGCGGCCAGCAGCAGCTCGGGCATCAGCGGCCAGCTCAGCGCCTCCGCCAGCGCCCAGCAGAAGGCCAGTGCGACGCCCCGGCGCGAGGTCACGACCGCGGCCACCCGGCGTCGCGTCGCGGAGTCCTTCAGCGGCTCGGCGACCGTGCGCGCGTGCAGGGCGACCACCGCGTCGCGGGCCTCCCGGGGACCGGTCGTCGACGGCAGCGGGTCACCGATCGACACGCGCACCAGCGCCGAGCGCAGTCGGCCGTGCTTGGGCAGCAGCCGGTCCGTGCCCGCGATCCCGACCGGCACGACCGGGACCCCGGCCCGCTCGGCCAGGACCAGTGCGCCGCGGTGGAAGGAGCCCAGCTCGCCGTCCTTGCCCCGGGTCCCCTCCGGGAACAGGACGACCGCCCGGCCGGAGCGCAGCTCGTCCGCCATGGACAGCAGGTCGTCCAGGCCGCCGCCACTGCGCCGCACCGGGAATCCGGCCGCGAGCCTGCGGCAGATCCGGCGCCGCCACGGCGAGGCGAACCAGTAGTCGGCCGCCGCGCCGATCGCCGGGGTGTGCCGGGCGTCGAGCGCGGCGAGGAGCGCCGCCGTGTCCGCGTGCGAGGAGTGGTTGGCGACGACGACACAGCCGCCGCGCGGCAGCCGGCCACGCCGTTCCACCCCGCCGGTGAGGCTGAGGACGCCCCACCACAGACCGCGCCGGAGCGCGGCGGTGAACCGGGAGCGTACGGGCAGCGCGACCCGCTCGCGGACGCGCGCAGAGGTGGGGGTCATGTCATCACCATCGCCAGGAGGAGGGCCACCAGCAGGGAGTCGATCCGGTCGAGGAGGCCGCCGAAGCCGGGCAGCCAGCTGCCCGCGTCCTTCACCCCCGACTCGCGCTTGACCATCGATTCGATCAGGTCGCCCAGGACACAGCCGCCGAGCACCGCGGCCCACAGCGGGAACGCGAACTCGCCGAGCACGAGCAGCCCCGCGGCCGTCGCCACCGCCGCACCGAGCACCCCCGCCCAGGTCTTGTTGGGGGAGAGCGGCGACAGCGGCCGGGCGAGCGGGCCCCGGCGGCCCAGGGCCGTACCGCCGCACCAGGCGCCGACATCGCCGAGCGCCACCGCGAGCCCCACCGCGACACCCGTGTCCCCGAGCGTCACCAGACCGGTCAGGGCGACCGGGATCCACAGCAGCCCGAAGGCGGTACGCGCGGTGCGGGTGAAGCCGGCCCGGTCGTCCCCGCCCAGCACCGGCACGAGCGCGGCCACGACCGGCAGCAGCGCCGCCGCCCGGACGTCGAGGAGCCGCGGCGCCGACCACGCCAGCGCGGGGAGCGCCACCGAGGCCGCCACGAGCACCGCGAGGTCGCCCCGGCGCAGCCCCGCCATCCGCGCGAACTCGCCCGCCGCGACCACCCCGAGCCCCGCGGCCAGCGCGAACGTCCCGCCGCCGCCCAGGAAGTACGCCCCCAGGAAGACCGGCGCCACCAGCGCCCAGGTACGCCACCGCTTGCGCAGTTCGGCCCGCATCCGGACCTTCGACGGCAGCACGGCGACGGCGACACCGCCCGCCCCCAGCACCCCCGCGACCAGCGGCACGGCCCGCGCCGCGGCCTCCTCCGCGATCAGTACGGCGCTCATGCCAGCTCCCGCAACAGGCCCGCCAGCCGGAGCGCCGCGGTGAGCAGCGAACCGGCCGCGATCACGATCAGGACGGGCACGGCCCAGCCGCTCGCCGCCGCGACCACGACCAGCAGGCAGCGCTCGGTCTTGCCGACCGGGCCGCCGTTGCGCCGGGGCGCGCCCGCCGCCGCCCCGGCCAGTGACACCCAGGACGGCAGCGTCGCCGCGAGCCCGGCCGCCGCCACCAGCCAAAGCGGGGCGAGCGCCAGGAAACCGGCCAGCACGACCAGATCCGCCACCCGGTCGCCGAGTTCGTTGAGCACCGCGCCGCGCCTGGTCGTCCGGCCCGTGTCGCGGGCCAGCGCGCCGTCCAGGTTGGCGAAGGCGAGCCGGGCGGCGAGCAGCAGGGCGACCGGCAGGGCGGCGAGGCCGGTGGGCAGCCAGGCCAGCGCGGCGGCGGCACCGGCCGCCGAGACCACACCGGCCGAGGTGAGGGTGTCGGGCGACACCTCACGGCGGACCAGCGAGGCACGGACACCGGAGAGCCGGTCCGCGTACCAGGGCTTGAGAGCGTAGAGGCCGTTCATGGGCCCAACTCTCTTGCGACGCACAGTCTTTCGACACGTGGCAGGTACTTATATCCCGGCTGAGTACCTGGTGGCCGTGGTGCCTGAGAGGCTGGGACGTATGACCGAGGCGACCTTGCGTACCGCACACACCAGCCGGCTGGCCCCGGCCGCACTCGACGAGATCCGCGCGCTGCTGGACACCGCCTTCGAGGGCGACTTCAGCGACGACGACTGGGACCACGGTCTCGGCGGCATCCACGCGTGCGTGCGCGACAGCAGCGGGCTGCTGCTGGCGCACGGCAGCGTGATCCAGCGCCGGGTCGTCCACCTGGGCCGCTCGTACCGGATCGGCTACGTGGAGGCCGTGGCGGTCCGCGCGGACCGGCGCCGGGAAGGGCTCGGCGGGCGGATCATGGCCGCGCTGGAGGAGGTCGTCGACGGGGCGTACGCGTTCGGCGCCCTGTCCGCGTCGGCCGCCGGGGCGGCGCTGTACGCCGGGCGCGGCTGGCGGGTGTGGCCGGGGCGGATCGCCGTACAGGCGCGGTACGGGGTGGAGCGGCTGCCGGACGAGGAGGGCAGCACCTACGTCCGTGGCGCGGCCGGCCGGGTGCTGCCCGTCGGCTCCGGGACGCTGGTCTTCGACTGGCGGGACGGGGACGTGATGTGAGCGACATCTGCGCGAAGAGAGCGCCGGACGCGGTCCGTCGGCCGTTTCACCGCCCCTGAGCAGGCACGATTGCCGGAAATCCGGGTCCTCGTCCGGGTGGCGCGGGCGGCCGGGCTCAAACCTCCGTCTCAGATAGTAGGAAGTCCGAGTAATTGTGGAGACAGACCGGCCGAGCTGCCCTAGCTTTGTAGAAGCCGAACGTCACGCTAGATCCAGCGAATGGCGGTCGTGAGTGCGCGCCCTTGTGCAGGTAACCCCTGCGGTGCCCGCTCCCCGCCCCTCCGGCGCCTCGAAATCCCGATCTCGAAATCATCTTCACGATGTTCGATCTCGAAATCCTCGCGATCTCAAGGAGTCGATCCATCATGGTCCAGACGACTGTCCGCCGTGTCCGTCACACCCCCCGCCCGACCGAGTCGGAGCGCCGGAATGCCGCCGCCGCCCTGCAGCGCGCCCTCGACCGCAGGGACAACGGCGGTTCCACCGGTCACTGAGACCGGTTCGCCTCAGCCCCGCCTGATCTCGAAGTGGTCGATGCGCTCGCCCGACTCGGCGAGCGCGGTGACCTTCATCCGGGCGTGCCGGCCGGGCTCCACCTCCACCGCCAGGAACGAGAAGCCGGTGTAGCGCACCCGGGACCACTCCACGGTCTCGGTCGCCTTTCCGCCGCCCTTGACCACGTGGTACGTGTCCACGCTGTCCAGATCCTGGACGTGCCCCTCGTAGGTGTCCGGCGCCGGGAAGTCGTACAGCGCCTTGCCCGCGCCGCCCGCCGTGACGTACACGATGCCGTCCCGCGTCGGGTCGGTCCGCTCGCCGATCGGCACCTTGCGCCGGACGGCGTTCCTCAGGATCGCGTCGGTGCGTTCGTAGACGTGGTTGTGGCCGTTGATGACCAGGTCCACCTGGTGCTTCTCGAAGAGCGGGACCCATGCCTCGCGCACCCCGCCGTCGGAGGCGTGCGCGTTGGTCGTCGAGAAGGCGCAGTGGTGGAAGAAGACCACGACGAAGTCGATGTCGCGGCGGGCCCGCAGCTCGCCGAGGCGCCGGTCCAGCCAGCGGGTCTGGCGGCCGTCGCTGATCCCGAAGTTGGCCGGGATCTCGTACGAGACGTCATTGGCGTCGAGGGCGACGACGCCCACGTTGCCGTGCACGAACGAGTAGGCGCCGGGCTGGTTCACCGGGTCCGGGCCGTTGTCGGGCAGCGTCCAGCGGGCGTTCTGGCCGCCGTAGCCGTCCGGGGAGTACCAGGCCTCCATGTCGTGGTTTCCGGTGGTCACCATCCACGGCACGGTCTTCGACACGGTCTCCGTCTGCGCCAGGAACTGGTCCCAGGTGCGGGCGTCGTAGGTGTCGGTGCTCTGCCCGGAGCCGGACGGGTCGGCGTAGCAGATGTCGCCCGCGTGCAGGTGGAACGCCGGGTTCTGGCCCAGGATCAGCTGGTCGTTGCCGAGCGCGTGGTAGCTGACGCCCTGGTCGCCGAAGGCGGTGAAGGTGAAGGCCTCGGCGCGCGAGGGCGCGGTGGTGAAGGTGCCGAGCGTGCCCAGGTTGCGGGTGTCGGCGGGGTCGAAGCCGTCGTGGCCGACGCCGTAGTAGTACGTCGTGCCGGGCTGCAGCCGCTCCAGGCTCGCGTGCAGGTAGAACTGCTCGGCGGCCGCGATCTTGCCGCCGTTCAGCTCGGGGGTGGTCAGATGGCGCACCTCGGCGTCGATCCGGCGGCTCAGCGCCCACGGCTTGTGGCCGATCCGGATGTACGGCCGCTTCACGGCGAACGGGACCTGCCAGGAGACCGCCATCTGCGTCCTCGGGTCGGCGCCGTAGGACAGGTGCCGGCCGAACGGAGCCACCAGCGAACCGTCCACCTGGGTGGAGGTGCGGCGCGAGGTGAGCACGGTGGGGGCGGCGTAGGCGGGCGAGGCGGCGAGCCCGGTGCCGAGACCGACGCCGGCGACGGCCGCGGTCGCCACGCTCGTACGCAGCACGCCACGCCGGGTCAGCCGGGCGCGCAGGTAGTCGTGCTGCTCTGCCATGCTCATGCGGTCGGCGAGCTTCTCGGGGATTCCGAAACGGGGGATGTCCATGGACCAGAACATCCACCCGCCGCCTGACCCCGCACCGTCGAGTAGGTGAACGGTACACGTACAGCTCCCCATGTGTCCGTATGGTGGACGTTACGTGTCATGGGGTGGGACGCGCAGTAAGGTGCGGGCATGTCTCGCAGCCTCAATCTCGCAGTGATCCCCGGTGACGGTATCGGCCAGGAGGTCGTGGCCCAGGGCCTCAAGGTCCTCAACGCTGTTCTCCCGCAGGACGTGAAGCTGGAGACCAAGGAGTACGACCTTGGTGCCCGGCGCTGGCACCGCACCGGTGAAACCCTCCCGGACGCGGAGCTCGAAGCCCTCAAGGGCCACGATGCCATCCTGCTCGGCGCGATCGGCGACCCCTCCGTGCCGTCGGGCGTCCTGGAGCGCGGGCTCCTGCTGAAGCTGCGGTTCGCCTTCGACCACTTCATCAACCTGCGGCCGTCCAAGCTGTTCCCGAACACCGCGACCCCGCTGGCCGGCCGCCCGGACATCGACTTCGTCGTCGTCCGGGAGGGCACCGAGGGCCCGTACACGGGCAACGGCGGCTCGCTGCGCACCGGTACGCCGGCCGAGGTCGCCACCGAGGTCAGCGTGAACACCGCGTACGGCGTCGAGCGCGTCGTCCGTGACGCGTTCGAGCGGGCGAACGCCCGCCCGCGCAAGAAGCTGACGCTGGTGCACAAGAACAACGTCCTCGTGTACGCCGGCCACATGTGGAAGAACATCTTCGACGAGGTCGCGACCGAGTACCCCGAGGTCACCACCGACTATCTGCACGTCGATGCCGCGACGATCTTCTTCGTCACCCAGCCGGAGCGCTTCGACGTCATCGTCACCGACAACCTCTTCGGTGACATCCTCACCGACCTCGCCGCTGCCGTGACCGGCGGCATCGGCCTGGCCGCGTCCGGCAACATCAACCCGACGGGCACCTTCCCGTCGATGTTCGAGCCGGTCCACGGCTCCGCCCCCGACATCGCGGGCCAGGGCAAGGCCGACCCGACGGCCACGATCCTCTCCGTCGCCCTCCTGCTGCGCCACCTCGGCTACGAGGCCGAGGCCGTGCGCATCGAGGACGCCGTCTCCGCCGACCTCGCGGAGCGAGGGGGGCACCTCCCAGGCCTTTCGGGCTCTGGGGGAGGGGCGACGAACCGTACGACCGATCAGATCGGCGACGCGCTCGCGGTACGCGTAGCGAACTGACCCGACGACTCCGTTTCGAAGCCGCCGGGTAGCAGCCGCACCCGGCGGCTTCACGTGTGCGGCCCCGGGTGCCACCATCGACCACTGGACCGCAAACACGCCGTTTCGTGCACGGCCACCCGGGAGCGATAATCGAACGGGGCCGTGGCTTGCGATAAAGCTCGGACGTCCTAGCACTTGTCTGGGAGCGGCGTGAGCGCGGTCCAACACACACAACGGTGAAGGACACGCACTCATGACGACGCCCACGATCGAGCTCAAGCCCTCCTCGAACCCGCTGTCCGACGCGGAGCGCGAGGCGAGCATGGTCAACCCCGGATTCGGCCGCCGCTTCACCGATCACATGGTGACGATCAGATGGACCGAGGGCCTCGGCTGGCACGACGCCCAGCTCGTGCCGTACGCACCGCTCTCGATCGATCCCGCCAACATGACCCTGCACTACGGGCAGGAGATCTTCGAGGGCCTCAAGGCGTACCGCCAGCCCGACGGTTCGGTCGCCACCTTCCGCCCCGAGGCCAACGCCAAGCGCTTCCAGGCCTCCGCCCGCCGACTGGCCATGCCCGAGCTGCCCGTCGAGACGTTCATCGCGGCCTGCGACGCGCTCGTCAAGCAGGACGAGGCCTGGGTTCCGGCGCACGGCGGCGAGGAGTCCCTCTATCTGCGCCCGTTCATGATCGCGACCGAGGTCGGTCTCGGTGTGCGGCCCGCCAACGAGTACCTGTTCCTGGTGATCGCCTCGCCGGCCGGTGCGTACTTCCCCGGCGGTGTGAAGCCGGTCTCGATCTGGCTCTCCGAGAACCGGGTGCGCGCCGTCCCCGGCGGCATGGGCGACGCCAAGACCGGCGGCAACTACGCCGCGTCCCTCCTCGCCCAGGCCGAGGCCGCCGAGAAGGGCTGCGACCAGGTCGCCTACCTCGACGCGGTCGAGCACAAGTGGGTGGAGGAGCTCGGCGGCATGAACCTGTACTTCGTGTACGGGAACAAGATCGTCACCCCGGCCCTGACCGGCTCCCTGCTCGCCGGTGTCACCCGTGACTCGCTGCTCAAGGTCGCCCGTGACCTCGGCTTCGAGTCGGAGGAGGGCCGCGTCTCCATCGACCAGTGGCGCGAGGACACCGCGAACGGCACCCTCACCGAGGTCTTCGCCTGCGGCACCGCCGCCGTCATCACCCCGGTCGGCACCGTCAAGTCCGAGGGCGGCGAGTGGATCCAGGGCGACGGCACGCCCGGCGAGGTCACGATGAAGCTGCGCGAGCGCCTGCTGGACATCCAGCGCGGCGTCGCCGAGGACACCCACGGCTGGATGCACCCCCTCGGCTGAGGCCCCTGGCCCTCCCGGCGGACCCCGTACGACGAAAAGCCGCGCCCAGCTCCCCGCCGGGCGCGGCTTTCGTATGGGCCGGGACCTGTTCTCCCGCTTCACGGAGTGCGCCGTCCCACATCCTTGGAGTGCCGCTCTAACCATGAGTTAGAGTGCTGCTCTAACCGAGAGGTGTGGAGACGTGCGACTGACTCCGACGGAACGTGACCGGCTGCTGCTCTTCGGCGCCGCCGAACTGGCCCGCGCCCGCCGCGCCCGGGGGCTCAAGCTCAATGTCCCCGAGGCGACCGCGCTGATCGCGGACACGGTCTGCGAGGCCGCCCGGGACGGGCGCCGGCTGGCCGAGGCCATCGAGGCCGCCCGGTCGGTGCTCGGCCCCGACGACGTGCTGCCGGGCGTCGCCGATGTCGTCACCGAGGTCCATGTGGAGGCCGTCTTCGACGACGGCTCGCGGCTCGCCGTGGTCTCCCGGCCGCTGGGCGACGGGCTGGGCGACGAGGCGCCCGGGGCCGTCGTCCCCGGGCCCGCCACGCCCGAGCCGGAGCCCGCGGTGCGGCTGACCGTCCACAACACCGCGACCGTGCCGGTCTCCGTGACCTCGCACTTCCACTTCTTCGAGGCCAACCCCCGGCTCGACTTCGCCCGCGCGGCCGCCTACGGGATGCGGCTCTGCGTCCCCGCCGGGTCCTCCGTCCGCTTCGGCCCCGGCGAAACCGTCGAGGTGGGTCTGGTGCCCATCGGCGGCGACCGGATCGCGATCGGCTTCGCGGGCCTGGTCGACGGCCCGCTGGACGCCCCCGGCGCACGCGAAGAGGCCCTGCGTCGCGCCGCGGCCTGTGGATACCTGGGAGCTGAACGATGAGCATCGATCCGTACGAGTACGCCTCCGTGCACGGCCCGCGTGCCGGGGACCGGGTCCGGCTCGGTGACTCCGGGCTGACCGTCCGCGTCGAGTCCGACGCCCAGGAGTACGGCGAGGAGTTCCTCGCCGGCTTCGGCAAGACCGCCCGCGACGGGCTGCACCTCAAGGCCGCCGCGGTCCGCGACACCTGCGACGTCGTCATCAGCAATGTGCTGGTCATCGACGCCGTGCAGGGCATCCGCAAGGTGTCGATCGGCATCCGCGAGGGCCGGATCTCCGCGATCGGCCGGGCCGGCAACCCGGACACCCTCGACGGTGTGGACGTCGTCGTCGGCACGGGCACCACCATCGTCTCCGGCGAGGGGATGATCGCGACGGCGGGCGCCGTCGACACCCATGTCCATCTGCTCTCGCCGCGGATCATGGAGGCCTCGCTCGCCTCCGGCGTCACCACGATCATCGGTCAGGAGTTCGGCCCGGTCTGGGGCGTCGGCGTCAACTCGCCCTGGGCGCTGCGCCACGCCTTCAACGCGTTCGACGCCTGGCCGGTCAACATCGGCTTCCTGGGCCGCGGTTCGTCCTCCCACCAGGCTCCGCTGGTCGAGGCGCTCGCGGAGGGCGGGGCCTGCGGCTTCAAGGTGCACGAGGACATGGGCGCCCACACCCGCGCCCTGGACACCGCGCTGCGGGTCGCCGAGGAGCACGACGTACAGGTCGCCCTGCACAGCGACGGGCTGAACGAGTGCCTGTCGGTCGAGGACACCCTGCGCGTCCTGGAGGGCCGCACGATCCACGCCTTCCACATCGAGGGCTGCGGCGGCGGGCACGTCCCCAACGTCCTCAAGATGGCGGGCGTCGAGAACGTCATCGGCTCGTCCACCAACCCGACGCTGCCCTTCGGCCGGGACGCCGTCGCCGAGCACTACGGGATGATCGTCTCCGTACACGACCTCAAGACCGACCTGCCGGGCGACGCCGCCATGGCCCGCGACCGCATCCGCGCCGGGACGATGGGCGCCGAGGACGTGCTGCACGACCTGGGAGCCATCGGCATCACCTCGTCCGACGCGCAGGGCATGGGGCGGGCCGGCGAGACGGTGCGCCGCACCTTCGCGATGGCCGGGAAGATGAAGGCCGAGCTCGGCCCGATGGACGGCGACGGTCCCGCGGACGACAACGCCCGGGTGCTGCGCTACATCGCCAAGCTCACCATCAACCCCGCCATCGCCCACGGTCTCGCGCACGAGATCGGCTCCATCGAGACCGGCAAGCTCGCCGACATCGTGCTGTGGCGGCCCGAGTTCTTCGGCGCCAAGCCGCAGCTCGTACTGAAGTCCGGCTTCCCCGCGTACGGGGTCACGGGCGACCCGAACGCCGCCACCGACACCTGCGAACCCCTGGTCCTCGGACCGCAGTTCGGGGCGTACGGAGCCACCGCCGCCGATCTCTCCGTGGCCTTCGTCTCCCAGGCGGCGACCCAGCTCGGCGCGGACTCGATGCCCACCCGCCGCCGCCGCGTCGGCGTGCGCGGCACCCGGGGCATCGGCCCCGGCGACCTGATCCACAACTCCCGCACCGGAGAGGTCGCCGTGGACGCCCGCAGCGGGCTGGTCACCCTGGACGGCGACCCGCTGCGCTCCGAGCCCGCAGACTCCGTCTCCCTCAACCGCCTCTACTTCCTCTAAGGACCCCCGTGACCTTCCGCATGCCGCCCGAGTGGGCCCCGCACGAACGCACCTGGATGGCCTGGCCCGGCCCCAACCCCACCTTCGACACCGACGCCGAACTGGACGAGGCCCGCGCCGCCTGGGCCACTGTCGCCCGCGCCGTGCGCCGCTTCGAACCCGTCACGATGGTGGTGGGACCCGGCCAGGAGGACGGCGCCCGCGCACTCCTGGGCCCGGACATCGAGCTCGCCGTCCGCCCTCTCGACGACGCCTGGATGCGGGACATCGGCCCCACCTTCGTCACCGACGGACAGCAACTGGCCGCTGTCGACTGGACGTTCAACGGCTGGGGTGCCCAGGACTGGGCCCGCTGGGAGCACGACCAGCACATCGCCCGCTCCGTCGCCGAACTCGCCGACGTACCCGTGCGCAGCTCCCGGCTGGTCAACGAGGGCGGCGCCATCCATGTGGACGGCGAGGGCACCGTACTGCTCACCGAGACCGTCCAGCTCGGCAAGGAGCGCAACCCCGACTGGACCCGCGAGCAGGTCGAGTCCGAGATCCACGCCCGGCTCGGCACCGAGAAGGCCATCTGGCTGCCGCGCGGACTGGCCGGTGACTACGGCACGTACGGCACCCTCGGCCATGTCGACATCGTCGCCGCCTTCGCCCGCCCCGGCACCGTCGTCGCCCATGTCCAGCCGGACCCGGCCCACCCCGACCACGAGATCACCCGCGAGACCGTACGCATCCTGCGCGCCGCCACCGACGCCAGGGGCCGTTCCCTGAACGTGGTGGAGGTCCCGGCGCCCACCGTGCTGCGGGCGGACGGGGAGTGGGTCGACTACTCCTACATCAACCACTACCTCTGCAACGGCGGTGTGGTCCTCTGCGCCTTCGACGACCCGCGCGACAAGGAAGCGGCGGCCATCTTCGGCGAGCTGTTCCCCGACCGTACGGTGACCCTCGTCGATGCCCGTACGATCTTTGCCGGCGGTGGAGGCATCCACTGCATCACGCAACAGCAGCCGAAGGTCTGAACCGTGCCCCCCGCGCCACGCCGTCGCAACACCGCCCCGCCCCGCGAGGAACTGCTGGCCGCCGCCATGGCCACCATCGCCGAACGGGGGCTCGACGGCCTCACCATGGCCGGACTCGGCCGTGAGGTCCAGATGAGCAGCGGACACCTCCTCTACTACTTCCGTACCAAGGACGAGCTGCTGCTCCAGACCCTGGAGTGGAGCGAGGGACGGCTCGGCGCGGAGCGTCGCGCCCTGCTGTCGGGGCCGGGGACGGCCCGCGAACGGCTCGACGGGTACATCGACCTGTACCTCCCCGACGGCCACCGCGATCCGCACTGGACGCTCTGGCTGGAGGTGTGGAACCGCTCGCAGAACGCGGACGACGACGCGCGCGCCCGGCAGGCCGCCATCGAGGACGCCTGGCACCGCGACCTGGTGGCCCTGCTGGACGGGGGTGCGGCGGCGGGGGAGTTCCACGCCGTCGACGCCGAACGGTTCGCGACCCGGCTGCGTGCCCTGCTCGACGGCTTCAGCGTCCATGTCGCGGTCGGCCTCCCCGGCACCGGCCGTTCCCAAGTCCTCGCGCAGGTCGGGGAGTTCATCGAGGAATCGCTCGCCGTCCGGTAGCGGCCGCCGGGCCGTGAACGAAACGCACGTAAGTACGCGCGATCGTTGCGCATTGCGCCCTTGTTCCGGTCCCCGCTGTTCGGGCACGGTGACGGACCATGGGACGAGAGCAGTGGAAGAAAATCTGGGTCGGTTCGGCCGGCAACATGGTCGAGTGGTTCGACTGGTTCGTGTACGCGACCTTCGCGGTCTACTTCGCGGATTCGTTCTTCCCCGAAGGCAATGAGACCGCCAATCTCATGAACACCATGGGCATCTTCGCCGTCGGCTTCTTCATGCGGCCGGTCGGCGGCTGGCTGCTCGGCCGGATCGGCGACCGCAGGGGCCGCAAGGCCGCGCTCACCCTCACCGTCACGCTGATGTCGGCCTCCGCGATCCTCATCGCCATCGCGCCGACGTACGACGTCGCGGGGTACGGCGGTGTCGCCGTCCTGCTGGTGGCCCGGCTGCTCCAGGGCCTGTCCGTCGGCGGCGAGTACGCCGCCAGCGCCACGTACCTCACCGAGGCGTCCGCACCCGATCGGCGCGGCTTCGCCTCCAGCTTCCAGTACGTGTCCATGACCGCGGGACAGCTGGTCGGTCTCGGCCTCCAGATCGTGCTGCAGCGCAACATGTCCGAGGCGGCCCTGCACAGCTGGGGCTGGCGCATCCCGTTCATCGTCGGTGCGCTCGGTGCCGCGATCGTCTTCTATCTGCGCCGCTCGATGCTGGAGACCGAGGTGTACGCGGAGTCCGGCGCGGCCGAGCAGGACGACCGCGGCACGCTGAAGGCGCTGTGGCGGCACAAGCGCGAGGCGTTCCTGGTGATGGCGCTGACCATGGGCGGGACCGTCGCGTACTACACGTACACGACCTACCTCTCCAAGTTCCTGTCCAAGAGCGCCGGCATGGACAAGCCCACCGCCTCGCTCGTGAGCTTCTGCGCCCTGTTCGTCTTCATGTGCATCCAGCCGCTGGCCGGCATGCTCTCGGACCGGATCGGCCGCCGCCCGCTGCTGATCACCTTCGCCGTCGGCTCCACCTTCCTGACCGTGCCGATCATGACGATGCTCAAGCACGCGGGCACGTTCTGGCCCGCCTTCGGCCTGGCGCTGCTCGCCCTGGTCGTCGTCACCGGGTACACCTCGATCAACGCCTGCGTGAAGGCGGAGCTCTTCCCGACCGGCATCCGCGCCCTGGGCGTCGCCCTCCCGTACGCCATCGCCAACGCGCTCTTCGGCGGCACCGCCGAATACGTGGCGCTCTGGTTCAAGAAGGCGGGCGTCGAGTCCGGCTTCTACTGGTACGTGGCGGGCTGCGCGGCGGTCTCCCTGGTCGTCTACCTGACCATGCGCGAGACCCGCGACATCGACCTGGGCCGGGTCGGCGCCAAGGACGCGGACCGGGCGAGCACGGAGCCGTCCGGAGCCACCAGCGTCACGCCCGCATCCTGAGACGGGGCGGGGCACGGAGGCGGCCCTGTGCAAGACTGCTTCCGTGTCCTCGTCCGTCATGATTATTGGCAGCAGGCGCGCCGGTCCGCAGTGACCGTTCCGCACCACCACGTGCGGCACGGCCACCGTGCCCCAGACCCGCGCGCAGACCTCTCGCACCCGCGAGGGGTTTTTTCGTTTTCCGGCCCTCACCTCGGCCGGGGCGAGACGCGCGCGGGATGATGGGGGCAAGTGGAGCCAGATCGTCCGGATCCGCTCATCCGACAGGAGTCAGACCAGCATGACCACCAAGGCCAAGGCCACCGACGACGGTTTCCATGTCTTCGACACCACACTGCGCGACGGGGCCCAGCGTGAAGGCATCAACCTGACGGTTGCGGACAAGCTGACCATCGCCCGGCACCTGGACAACTTCGGCGTGGGCTTCATCGAGGGCGGCTGGCCCGGCGCCAACCCCCGCGACACCGAGTTCTTCGCCCGCGCGCAGCAGGAGATCGAGTTCAAGAACGCCGAGCTGGTCGCCTTCGGCGCGACCCGCAGGGCCGGTGGCAAGGCCGCCGAGGACCCCCAGGTCAAGGCGTTGCTGGCGTCCGGCGCCCCGGTGATCACGCTGGTTGCCAAATCCCACGACCGCCATGTGGAACTCGCGCTGCGCACCACCCTCGAAGAGAACCTGGAGATGGTCGTCGACACCGTCTCCTACCTCCGTGAGCAGGGCCGCCGGGTCTTCGTGGACTGCGAGCACTTCTTCGACGGCTACCGCGCCAACCCCGAGTACGCCAAGGCCGTCGTGCGCGCCGCCTCCGAGGCCGGCGCCGATGTCGTCATCCTCTGCGACACCAACGGCGGCATGCTTCCCGCCCAGGTCCAGGCCGTCGTCTCCACGGTGCTCGCCGACACCGGCGCCCGGCTCGGCATCCACGCCCAGGACGACACCGGCTGCGCGGTCGCCAACACCCTCGCCGCCGTCGACGCGGGCGCCACCCACGTCCAGTGCACCGCCAACGGTTACGGCGAGCGGGTCGGCAACGCCAACCTCTTCCCGGTCGTCGCCGCCCTGGAGCTCAAGTACGGCAAGACCGTCCTGCCCGAGGGCGCGCTCGCCGACATGACCCGTGTCTCGCACGCCATCGCCGAGGTCGTCAACCTGACTCCCTCCACCCACCAGCCCTATGTGGGTGTTTCCGCCTTCGCCCACAAGGCCGGACTGCACGCCTCCGCGATCAAGGTCGACCCCGACCTCTACCAGCACATCGACCCCGCCCTGGTCGGCAACACCATGCGGATGCTCGTCTCCGACATGGCGGGCCGCGCCTCCATCGAGCTCAAGGGCAAGGAGCTCGGCATCGACCTCGGAGGCGACCGCGAGCTCGTCGGCCGCGTCGTCGAGCGGGTCAAGGAGCGCGAGCTCAGGGGCTACACGTACGAGGCCGCGGACGCCTCCTTCGAGCTGCTGCTGCGCGCCGAGGCCGAGGGCCGGGTACGCCGCTACTTCCGCACCGAGTCCTGGCGCGCCATCGTCGAGGACCGCCCCGACGGCACGCACGCCAACGAGGCGACCGTGAAGCTCTGGGCCAAGGGCGAGCGCATCGTCGCCACCGCCGAGGGCAACGGCCCCGTCAACGCCCTCGACCGGGCGCTGCGGGTCGCCCTGGAACGGATCTACCCCCAGCTCGCCAAGCTGGAGCTGATCGACTACAAGGTCCGCATCCTCGAAGGCCGCACCGGCACCGAGTCCACCACCCGCGTCCTCATCACCACCGGCGACGGCGCCGGCGACTGGGCGACGGTCGGCGTCGCGGAGAACGTCATCGCCGCGTCCTGGCAGGCGCTGGAGGACGCGTACACCTACGGTCTGCTGCGGGCGGGTATCGAGCCCACGGAGTAGTGCGGGCGGGGGCGGGCCCACTGCACGTTCGCCGTGGGCCCGCCGGACCGGTCGTGCCGCTCAGGCGGCGGAGCGCGGAAGGGTGAGGGAGCGCATTTCCTCCACGACCCGGTAACCGGCGCTCGGGTACAGGTTCATGGCCACCTCGTTGCCGCCCCACACGGTGAACATCAGCGTCGAGTCGCCGGCCGCGAGCGTCGCCCCTTCGCCGGCCGGCATCGCCGCCCGGCCGTACCCCTTGCCGCGGTGCCGCTCCTGGACGTGCAGCGAGTAGCCGTACGTGACCCCCGGAAGGTGCCCGTGCCTCAACCAGCCGGTGCCGATGGGCTCGCCCGCCGCCGCCGGCACCAGGAACGTGTTGTCGGGTGTGGCCAGGCCCTCGGGGAGCAGCTGCGCGATGTCGCGGTCGGACTTGAGCACGGTTTCCTCGTGGTCCAGGGCTCCGGCCCGGATGATGTCGCCGGCGTAGGAGGCCTTCTCGGAGGCGAGCCACTCGGGATACTCGGCCTGCGTCATCGGCCGGGCGGTGACGTCGTCGACGGGTTCCGGCGGGGAACTCACGCGCCGCGCCCTGAGCTGCCCGCGGACGCCGTAATCGTCGAACGGCTCACCGGCGGGCTCGGTGAGCCGTATGTCGATCCGGCCCGCGCCGCGCTCCGCGCACCATCCCTCGGCCCAGTCCCGGGCGGCAGTTGTCGATCGGGCCGAGAGTGAATCGCTTCCGAGCCGGTCGCGTCAAGAGAGTGCGACGCGTTCAGGAAGTGAACGAACAACATGCCCTGCCCGCAAGGGAGATGAGGTCCCGGATGGGTACGGACCAATGTCGGTGTGAAGTATTGACGGCACTGTTCCGGCGGGGTTAACTCACGCCGCAACGCCGGTACCGGTTCCGGAACCGGTTGCGGTACCGGTTCCAGTTGTCCCTCATGCCTTGCCCCGGAGGCCCCCGATGCGTGTCACCATGGCCGATGTCGCCCGTGCGGCCGGCGTCAGCAAGACGACCGTGTCGCGGGTCATCAACACCAAGGGCGAAGTGGACGGTTCCACGGCCGCCCGCGTTCGTGAAGTGATCGCACAGCTCGGCTACGTGCCCAGCTCGGGCGCCGTCGGACTGGCCCGCGGCAGCAGTCGTACGGTCGGCATGCTGGTGCCCTCGCTCACCTGGCCGTGGATGGGCGAAGTGCTCCAGGGCGTCGTGGACACCGTCGAGGCCGCCGACTACGGGCTGCTGCTCTTCACCTGCAACCGCGGCGCCGAGTCCGTACAGCGCTTCACCGGCCAGGTGTCGGCGCGCGCCTTCGACGGACTCCTGGTCGTCGAACCCGAGAACACCCTCGACCACCTCACCGCGCTGCACCGCGGCGGTCTGCCGATCGTGCTGATCGACGACCGCGGCCACCACCCCGAGTTCCCCTCCGTCGTGACCACCAATCGCGAAGGGGGCGCGAGCGCCGCCCGTCATCTGCTCGCCACCGGACGCGCCAGGCCCCTGGTCATCACGGGTCCCCAGCACTTCGGCTGCGTACGTGACCGGCTGGACGGATTCCGTACGGTCCTGCCCACCGATCTCGTCGTCCACGGCGACTTCACCGAACGCAGCGGCCGGCTGGCCGTGGAGCGACTCCTCGCCTCCGGCGCGGAGTTCGACTCGGTCTTCGCGCACAACGACATCAGCGCGGCGGGCGTGCTGCGGGCGCTGCGCGCCGCCGGGCGGTCGGTGCCGGACGACATCGCCGTGGTCGGCTTCGACGACATCCCGATGGCCGAACACACCGAACCGCCCCTGACCACCGTGCGCCAGCCCACCCGGCGGATGGGTGAGACGGCCGCACGGATGCTGCTCGCCCACCTCGGCGGCACGCCGGTGCCCGACGCACCGGTCGTGCTGCCCACCGAACTGGTCGTGCGCCGCTCGGCGCCGTAGCGGTCCGGCCGGAGCCTCCGGCCGCCCGCTCCTTCGTACCCTCCGGATCTCCCCGACCGCAGTACCTCCTGGAGTCGCCATGTCCGCACGACGTCACGCCATCCTGAGAGCGCTCTCGATCACCACCGCCGTGGTCGCGCTCGCCGCCGGTTGCTCGTCCGCCAACTCGGGTGCCAACAAAGGGGGCGGCGCCTCCGGCGTGCTGACCCTGGGCAAGCCGGACGGGCCGCAGACCGACAACAGCAACCCGTTCCTGAACACCTCGGCGGGCGCCACGCTCGGCTACCGCTACATGATCTACGAGCCCCTCGCCATGACGAACCAGATCCGGCCCGCGGACAAGGCCGCTCCGTGGCTGGCGACCGACTGGAAGTGGGAGTCCAACTTCACCAAGGTCACCTTCACCCTCGACCCCAAGGCCAAGTGGGCCGACGGCAAGCCGCTGACCGCCGACGACGTCGCGTACACCTTCGACCTGCTCAAGAAGCACACGGCGCTCAACTGGAACGGCATCCCCTTCGACGGGATCGCAGTGCGGGGCAAGCAGGTCGTGCTGACCTTCAAGGAGTCCCAGTACGTCAACCAGAACAAGATCATCCAGCAGTTCGTCGTGCCCAAGCACATCTGGGAAGGCGTCAAGAACCCCGAGACCTGGCCCAACCGCACGCCCGTCGGCTCGGGCCCGTACAAGCTCAAGACGTTCACCCCGCAGACCACCACGCTGACCGCCACGCCCACGTACTGGAAGGGCGCGACCAAGGTCAAGGAGCTGCGCTACACCGCGTACAACGACAACAGTGCGGCGACCACGGCGCTGGCGAACGGCAAGGTCGAGTGGTCGTTCGTCTTCATGCCCAACTACAAGCAGCTGTTCATCAGCAAGGACCCCAGGAACCACAAGCTGTGGTTCCCCTCCGGGCTCGGCATCCACGGACTGTGGTTCAACACCGCCCGCAAGCCCTTCGACAACCCGGCGCTGCGCAAGGCCATGGCGATGGCCGTCGACCGCAAGGCGATCCACATCCAGGCCGAGGCCACGCTCTACCCGGAGATCACCAACCCGACCGGCATCCCGCTGCCCGCCGGTGAGTCCTTCCTCGCGCCCGAGTACAAGAGCGCCACCACCGCACCGGACGTGGCGGGCGCCAAGAAGATCCTCGCCGACGCCGGGTTCGAGCTCAGCGGCGGCGTACTGAAGGATCCGGACGGCAAGCCGGTGAAGCTCACCTTCACCGACCCGGCCGGCTGGAACGACTACATCACCGGTCTCGCGATCATCAAGGACAACATCAAGCAGCTCGGCATCGAGGCCAAGGTCAGGACGCAGACCGCCGAGGCCTGGGGCGCGGACGTCGCCAACGGCAACTTCGACGCCACCCTGCACTGGACCAACAGCGGCGCCACCCCGTACGACATGTACCAGAACATCATGGACGGCGCGCTGCTCCAGCCCGTCGGCAAGGCCTCCCAGCAGGGCAACTTCGGCCGCTTCAAGAACGACGAGGCCACCAAGGCGCTCAAGGACTTCGCCGGCGCCACCGAGGACTCCGCCCGCACCGAGGCCATGAACACCCTCCAGAAGATCACGGTCGAGCAGGCGCCGCTGATCCCGACGGCCGCCGCCCCCATCGGGGCCGAGTACTCCACGAAGAACTGGGTGGGCTGGCCCACCGAGGCCGACCCGTACGCCCCGCCGCAGCACACCCAGCCGTCCGCGCTGCAGATCGTGCTGAAGCTCCAGCCCGCCAAGTAGAGCCAGGGATACGGGACACAGGGACCGGCCATGTCGAAACAGCCCGCACAGAACCATGTCGTGCTCGAAGCACGCTCCGTCACCAAGCACTTCCCCGTACGCCGCACCGGACGCGACCTCCTCGCGGGCCGACGCCGCACCGTCCACGCCGTCGACGACGTCTCGCTGGAACTGCGGCGCGGCACGGTCACCGCGCTGGTGGGGGAGTCGGGCTCCGGGAAGTCCACCGTGGCCAGGCTGCTCGCCCGGCTCCATCCGCTCACCGAGGGCGAGATCCTGCTGGACGGCACAGCCGTGAAGGCCGGACGGGGCCGCTCCTTCCGCGGCTACGTACGCCGGGTCCAGCTCATCTTCCAGGACCCGTTCGCCTCACTGAACCCGGTGCACACCGTGCGCTACCACCTCACCCGGGCACTGCGGATCCACGGCCGGGCGGGCAGCGGCGAGGCGGAACTGGAGGAGAACCTGACCGCCCTGCTGAACCGTGTCCAGCTGACTCCTCCGCACCAGTACCTGGACAAGTTCCCGCACGAGCTGTCGGGGGGACAGCGCCAGCGCGTGGCCATCGCCCGCGCACTCGGCGCCGATCCCCAGGTCCTGCTCGCCGACGAACCCGTCTCGATGCTGGACGTCTCGATCCGGCTCGGCGTGCTCAACCTGCTGAAGGACCTCAAGGACCGGCTGCGCCTCGCGATCCTCTACATCACCCATGACATCGCGTCGGCCCGCTACTTCGCGGACACGACGCTGGTGATGTACGCGGGCCGGATCGTCGAGGGCGGGGACAGCGAGACAGTCACCCAGCGCCCCGCCCACCCCTACACCCAGCTCCTCATCGCCTCGGCGCCCGACCCGGACCGGGTGGTCGCCGAGGCGGAACAGGAGGAGACCGGCAGCGGCGAACCGCCCTCGCTCATCGCCCCGCCCGCGGGCTGCCGCTTCCACCCCCGCTGCCCGAAGGCCATGGAGCGCTGCCGCACCGAACCACCGCCCCGCTTCGACCTCGAAGACGGCCAGTGGGCGGCCTGCTGGCTGTACGCGGACGGTGCGGAGACGGCCGACGAGCACCGGAAGGAGAGCGCGAAGTGAAATATCTGCTCCAACGGCTCGCCTTCTACCTGGTCACCGCCTGGGCCGCGATCACCATCAACTTCCTGATCCCGCGCATGATGCCGGGCGACCCGGTCCAGGCGCTGCTCTCCCGGTTCCAGGGCCAGCTCGACACCGACGCCGTCAACTCGCTCAAGGCGCTCTTCGGCCTCGACAAGCACCAGTCGCTCTGGCAGCAGTACACCGACTACTGGTCGCATCTGCTCGACGGCGACCTCGGTCTCTCCTTCACCTTCTTCCCGACACCGGTCAGCGAGGTGATCGCCCAGTCGCTGCCGTGGACGCTCGCGCTCGTCGGCATCACCACGCTGATCAGCTTCCTGCTCGGCACCGGCATCGGCGTCTTCACCGGCTGGCGGCGCGGCTCCTGGATGGACGGCCTGCTGCCCGTCACCACCTTCATCTCGGCCATCCCGTACTTCTGGCTGGGGCTCATCGCCATCGCCCTGTTCGCCGTGAAGTGGCCGCTCTTCCCGGCCGCCGGGGGCTACGACAGCTCGCTCGTGCCCGCCTTCGACTGGCCGTTCATCTCCAGCGCGCTCTACCACGGGGCGCTGCCCGGCCTCACCATCGTGCTCAGCGCCGTGGCCGGCTGGATCCTCGGCATGCGGAACATGATGGTGACGGTGTCCTCGGAGGACTACGTCATGGTCGCCCAGGCCAAGGGGCTCTCCGAGCGCCGGGTGATGTTCGGGTACGCCGCACGCAACGCGATCCTCCCCAACATCTCCGGCTTCGCCCTGTCGCTGGGCTTCATCGTCGGCGGCACCCTGCTGGTGGAGATGGTCTTCTCCTACCCCGGCATCGGCTACCAGCTCTTCCAGGGCGTGGGTGCCAAGGACTACCCCCTGATGCAGGGCGTCTTCCTGATCATCACGCTCTCCGTCCTCGCGGCGAACCTCCTCGCCGATGTCATCTACATGGTCCTCGACCCCCGTACCCGAAGGGAGGCCTAGGACATGGCCGTCGCCACCGCCGAGGTCGCCGCGACCGACCCGGCCGGGACCGACCCGAACGGGAGCCCGGCGCCCAGCAGGCGCAGGCTGCGCTTTCTGCGCGGCCGCAAGACCGTCGTCGGTCTCGGGATCCTCGCCTTCTTCGTCGTGATCGCGGTCCTCGGACCGTGGATCGCCCCGTACGACCCCGACACGATGAGCGACCAGCTGCTCCAACCACCCTCCGGAGCCCACTGGTTCGGCACCACGCAGACCGGTCAGGACGTGCTCTCGCAGATCCTCGTCGGCACCCGGGGAGTCCTGGTCGTCGGCTTCGTCGCCGGGACACTCGCGACGATCCTCTCCGTACTGATCGGGGTCAGCGCCGGCTTCCTCGGCGGCACGGCCGACGAGCTGCTCTCGCTGCTCTCCAACGTCTTCCTGGTCATCCCGGGACTGCCGCTGATCATCATCATCGCCAGCTTCGTCTCCGACGCGGGCGATCTGCTCATCGCCGCCGTCATCGCCCTCACCTCCTGGGCCTGGGGAGCCCGGGTGCTGCGCGCCCAGACGCTGTCGCTGCGCCGCCGGGACTACGTCGAGGCGGCCCGCGCCACCGGTGAGTCGACCTGGCGGATCATCTTCTTCGAGGTCCTGCCGAACCTGACGGCCGTCATCGCCTCCGGCTTCGTCGGCACCGTGATCTTCGCGATCCTCTCCGAGATCACCCTCGCCTTCATCGGCGTCGCCGACATCTCCGACTGGAACTGGGGGACCGTCCTGTTCTGGGCGCAGTCCAACCAGGCCCTGGCCCAGGGCGCGTGGTGGTGGTTCGTCCCCGCCGGGCTCTGCATCGCCCTGCTCGGCATGTCGCTCGCCCTGATCAACTTCGGCATCGACGAGTTCGTCAACCCGCGCCTGCGTACGGAGTCCGGCGCGTCCGGGAAGGTCCGGATGCGGGTCGGCTTCACCCCCGTGGCGCGCGCATCCGTGTCACACACGTCCCCGGCACGCGGTACGCACGACAAGGAGACCCGCTCATGAGCGGCAGCGAGCCCGTCCTCACCGTCCGCGGACTGAACGTGGACTACGGGACCGGGGACGGCGCCGTGCACGCGCTGCGCGACATCGACCTCACCCTGCACCGGGGCGAAGTCCTGGGCCTGGCAGGCGAGTCGGGCTCCGGCAAGTCGACGCTGGCGTACGCCGTGACCCGGCTGCTGTCGCCGCCCGGGGTGATCACCGGCGGCGAGGTCCACTACCACCGGCGGGACGGCCAGGCGCTCGATCTGCTGGCCCTGTCGGCCGCCGAGCTGCGGGCCTTCCGCTGGCAGGAGCTGTCGATCGTGTTCCAGGGCGCGATGAACTCGCTCAATCCGGTGCACACCGTCCACAGCCAGCTCACCGACGTGCTCCGGGCCCACCGCCCGGACCTGAGACGGCCCCAGCGGACAGCCCGTGCCAAGGAGTTGCTGGAGCTCGTCGGCATCTCCGCGGACCGGCTCGCCGCCTACCCGCACCAGCTCTCCGGCGGGATGCGCCAGCGCGTGATGATCGCGATGGCGCTCGCGCTGGAGCCCGAGATCGTCATCATGGACGAGCCGACGACGGCCCTGGACGTCGTCATGCAACGCCAGATCCTTCGCCAACTGGTCAGACTCCGCGAGGAATTGGGCTTTTCGGTCGTCTTCATCACCCATGACATCTCGCTGCTGATCGAATTCTCGGACCGGATCGCGATCATGTACGGCGGCCGGATCGTCGAGGAGGCCGGTGCCTCCGCGATCTACCAGGAGCCCCGCCACCCCTACAGCGACGGGCTGCTGCACTCCTTCCCGGCGCTGCACGGCGCCCGCCGCGAACTCACCGGCATCCCCGGCTCGCCCCCGCACCTGTCCGCGATGCCGGCCGGCTGCGCCTTCCACCCCCGCTGCGGCAAGGCGCTCGACGCCTGCGCCGCCCATGTCCCGGTGCTCGCCGCGCCGGGCGCGGACGGCTCCCGCACGGTGGCCTGCTGGCTCCACCGGCCGGTACCGGCGACGGCGGCGACCGCGACCCCCCGCTCGTAGCGACCTCACGCACACCGCTCGTAGCGGCCGACGCAATCCGCTCGTAGCGACCGACGCACACCACAGGAGACCCATGAACATCGTCACCCCCGTCACCACCCCCGAGGAATACGCGCGCGAGATCGCCGCCGCGGCCGTCCCCGGCCTGCCCGCCGACTTCCGCTGGGGCGTCGCCACCGCCGCCTACCAGATCGAGGGCGCCGCCGCCGAGGACGGCCGGACCCCGTCCATCTGGGACACGTACTGCAGGGTGCCCGGCATGGTCGTCCGCGGCGAGAACGGCGACGTGGCCTGCGACCACTACCACCGGATGCCCGAGGACGTGCGGCTCATCGCGGACCTGGGCGTCGACACGTACCGGTTCTCGCTGTCCTGGCCGCGCATCCAGCCGGGCGGGCGCGGACCGGCCAACGCGAAGGGGCTGGACTTCTACAAGCGCCTGGTCGACGAGCTGGAGGCCAGGGACATCACCCCCTGGATCACCCTCTACCACTGGGACCTCCCGCAGGAGCTGGAGACCGGCGACATCAGCGGTTCCATCGCGGGGGGCGGCTGGCCGGCCCGCGACACCGCCCACCGCTTCGCCGAGTACGCCGCGCTCGCCTACGACGCGCTCGGTGACCGGGTGAAGCACTGGACGACGCTGAACGAGCCGTGGTGCTCGGCCATGCTCGGCTACGCGTACGGCAACCAGGCGCCCGGCCGGCAGGACTTCGGCGACGCGATCAGGGCCGTGCACCATCTGCTCCTCGGCCACGGCCTCGCCGCGCGGTACATCCGTGAGACGGCCGCCGCCCGCGGCAACGAACTCGAACTCGGCATCACGCTCAACCTCGGCACCGCCACCCCCGAGACCGACAGCCCCGAGGACGCCGAGGCCTGCCGCCGCGCCGACGGGACGGGCCGCCGCCTCTACCTGGACCCGCTGGTCAAGGGCGCCTACCCCGAGGACGTCGTCGCCGACCTCGCCCTGCGGAACGCCGAGCTCCCGGTCCGGGACGGCGACCTGGACATCATCTCCACCCCGATCGACATCCTCGGCGTCAACTTCTACCGCGGCACCCTCTTCTCCGGCGTCACGGAGGAGGGCTCCCCGGTGGACGCCGAGGGACTGCCGGTCACCCGCGGCGTGGAGCGCGACCTGCCGCGTACCGCGATGGACTGGGAGATCACCCCCACCGCCCTCACCGACCTGCTGGTGGGCCTGGAGAAGGAGTACGGCGTCCCGACGGTCATCACCGAGAACGGCGCCGCGTTCGACGACACCGTCTCCGAGGACGGGCAGATCCACGACGCCGACCGCACCACCTATCTCGCCGACCACATCGCCGCCGTCGCCGCGGCCCGCGCCGCGGGGGCCGACGTCCGGGGTTACTTCGCCTGGTCGCTGATGGACAACTTCGAGTGGTCCTACGGCTACGACAAGCGGTTCGGCATCGTCCGCGTCGACTACGACACACAGGAGCGGACGCTCAAGGACAGCGCCAAGTGGTACCGCGACACCATCCGGCTCACCCGGAGCCGGTGAGCACCGCGCGCGACGGCTGTCGCACGCCTCACCCGTCCGGGTTAGCTTCGAAGTATGCGGAACAGGTTGTTCCCGACCCTGCTGGCCGGCCTGCTGCTGATCCTGGCGGCGGCCGTCCTCGGCATGGCACCCGGCGCGCCGGCGCCGGCGGGAGCAGCCACCGTCGCCGCGTCCACCGTCGACGACGTCGCGCAGGCGCTGCGCAAGGGCCCGGTGTACGTGGACCCGGCGGCGTCCGACCAGCTCTCACCGGGCCAGGCCGCCGCCCTGACGAGGAAGATCAAGGACGCCGACAAGCCGGTGTTCGTGGCGGTGCTGCCGCCGACCTCCGCGTTCCCCGCGAAGACCCTGCTGACCACCCTGCGCACCGACACCGGCATCACCGGTGTCTACGCGGTCCGCCTCGGCAACGGGTTCGACGCGGGCGCCGACCCCCAGGTGATGTCCACCCGGGCGGTCCACAACCTCACCGCCGCGGTGAAGACGCCCGGCGCGGACACCGACGCCGCGACGCAACTGAACGCCTTCGTCGACCGGGCCGTGGAGCAGGCCCGCGGCAGCGCCCCCGCCTCCTGGGGCGGCTCGTCCGGGGGCGGCGGGCCCTCGTCCGCCGTCGGGCTGATCACGGCCGGCGCGATCCTGGTGCTGGGCGGCGGCACGGCCTACGCGCTCGTCCGCCGCAACCGGAGGCGCAAGGAGACCGAGGAGCGGGCCGCCCTCGACAAGCTCCGGATCGTCGTGGACGAGGACATCACCGCGTACGGCGAAACCCTGGACCGGCTCGACTTCCACCCGGCCGAACGGGGCGCCGACGACACCATGCGCGCCGACTACGAGCGGGCCCTCGACTCGTACGAGACCGCGAAGACCCGGATGGACAGGGCCCGGCATCCGTCCGACGTGCGCGGGGTCACCCGGGCCCTGGAGGACGGCCGCTTCTCCCTCGCCGTACTGGAGGCCCGCCGCACCGGCGGCGAACTGCCGGCCCGCCGCCCGCCGTGCTTCTTCGACCCGCGCCACGGCCCCTCGGTCGCCGACGTCCGGTGGTCCCCCTCCGGCGGCGCGGCGCGCGAGGTCCCGGTCTGCGCGGCGGACGAGCTCCGGCTGCGCGAGGGCGAGGAGCCGCTGAGCCGCACCGTCGACACCGGCGAGGGCCGCCGTCCGTACTGGGAGGCGGGTCCGGCGTACGGTCCCTGGGCGGGCGGCTACTTCGGCGGCGGCCTGCTCCCCGGCCTGCTCGTCGGCACGGTGCTCGGCTCCATGCTGTCGAGTCCCGCGTACGCGGTGGAGTACGGCGGCGGCGACTTCGGCTCCGGCGGGGACTGGAGCGGCGGCGACTTCTCCGGGTCCGACTTCGACCCGTCGGGCTTCGACGGCGGAGGCTTCGACGGCGGGGGCGGCGGCGACTTCGGGGGCGGCGGTGGATTCGACGGGGGCGGGTTCTGAGCCGCTGACCAGCGACCTCTCGGGCAGGTGCGATTCATGCTAGACCTGAAGTTATGTCTGGTATCGGCCGATTCCGGGCGCGGCTGCGTCGCTCCGTCCGGCGATCACGTCGGCACGATGGAGGACGCTCGGGCCAGGCGGCCCCGGCGCCCTCCGGCCGGGGCCTGGCCGATCGGTCCCCGAGCCGCGGACTGCGCTCCCTGCTCAGCGTGCACACCGTGGCCGGCCAGGTCTTCTGCTTCGTCCTCGGTCTCGTACTGCTGCTCGTCACGGCAGGGGCGGTCGCGCTGGTCGTGCAGGGCCGCCGCGACAGCATGGCCGAGGCCCGCGCCCACACCCTGAGCGTCGCCGAGACCTTCGCCCACTCGCCCGGGATCGTAGTGGCGCTGGACAGCAAGAACCCCACCGCGCTGTTGCAGCAGAGCGCCGAGGAGGTCCGCAGACTCACCGATGTCGAGTACGTCGTCGTGGCAGGCCCCCAGGGCACCCGCTACACCCACCCCGATCCCGCACTGATCGGCAAGCACCTCGTCGGCCCCTACAAGGAGGCGCTGGCCGGGCACGGGTTCACCCGGACCTTCAGCGGAACCCGTGGGCCCTCGGTCAACTCGGTCGTGCCCGTGACCCGGTCCGACGGCTCGGTCGCCGGCCTGGTCTCGGTGGGGGTCACCGTCGAGTCGGTGAACAGCGTGGCCGACCGCTCCATCCCGTTCAGCGCGGGCGCCGCGGTGGCCGCCCTCGCGCTCACCACGGGCGGCGCGGCGCTGCTGAGCAGACGGCTGCGCCGTCAGACCCATGGGCTCGGACCCGCCGAGATGACCCGGATGTACGAGCACCACGACGCGGTGCTGCACGCGGTCCGCGAGGGCGTCCTCATCGTCGAGGGCGACCGGCTGACCCTGGCCAACGACGAGGCCCGCAGACTCCTCGACCTGCCCCCGGACGCCGAGGGCCGCGCGGTCGCGGAGCTCGGGCTGGACCCCGGCACCACCGCACTGTTCGTCTCCGGCCGCACCGTCACGGACGAGGTGCTGCGGGCCGGCAACCGGCTGCTGGCCGTCAGTCTCCGTCCGACCGACACGCACGGCGGCCCGCCCGGCGCCGTGGTGAGCCTGCGGGACACCACCGAGCTCCGCGCGGTCACGGGACAGGCGGAATTCGCGACCGAACGACTGCTGCTCCTGTACGAGGCCGGTGCCCGGATCGGCACCACGCTCGATGTCACCCGGACGGCGCAGGAACTGGTGGACGTGGCGATCCCCGGATTCTCCGACGCCGCGACGGTCGACCTCGCCGACCCCGTACTGCGCGGGGACGAACCGGTCACACCGGACGGCGGCACGCTGGAGATGCGCCGCACCGCCGTCGCGGCGGTCCGCGCGGACCATCCGCTGTATCCGGTCGGCCATGTGGTGGGTTTCGTCCCCGGCCGGACCCGGGCCATGCGGGTGCACAGCGACGATGCCGATCTGCAGAGCGATTTCATGAAGCTGGGCTGGAGGAACTGGGACCGCGACGTGGCCGAGCGGATCAGGGAGCAGGGATTCCACTCGCTCATGTCGGTGCCGCTGCACGCGCGCGGCGTCATCCTGGGCATGGCCAACTTCTGGCGCTCGGGCGATTCGGAACCGTTCGACGACGACGACCTGTCCTTCGCGGAGGAGCTGGTGGCACGGGCCGCGGTGGGGGTGGACAACGCCCGCCGCTACTCGCGGGAGCACGCAATGGCCGTGACGCTGCAGCGCAGCCTGCTGCCCCGTGTCCTGCCCGAGCAGAACGCCCTCGATGTCGCCCACCGCTACCTGCCGGCGCACGAGGGGGTCGGAGGCGACTGGTTCGATGTGATCCCGCTGTCCGGCGCCAGGGTGGCGCTGGTCGTCGGCGACGTGGTCGGGCACGGGCTGCACGCCGCGGCCACCATGGGGCGGCTGCGCACCAGCGTCCACAACTTCTCCTCGCTGGATCCCATGCCCGACGAACTCCTCGGGCATCTCGACGAGCTGGTGGCCCGGATCGACCGGGACGAAGCCGAAGAGGGCGATGTCGAGATCGCCGGAGCCACCTGCCTGTACGCGATCTACGACGCGGTCTCCGGCAACTGCACGGTGGCGCGGGCCGGCCACCCCGGGCCCGTGCTGGTGCTGCCGGACGGCACCGTCGAGTGTCCCGAGGTCCCGATCGGACTTCCCCTCGGCATCGGCGGCATGCCCTTCGAGGCGGCCGAGTTCCACGTACCCGAGGGGAGCCGTCTGGTCCTGTACACGGACGGTCTCGTCGAGCGGCGGGGCCGGGACATCGACGCCGGCCTCGACCTGCTGCGCGAGGCGCTCGCCGGCCGCGAGCGGACACCGGAGGAGACCTGCGACGACGTGCTCGACGCGCTGCTGAACGATCAGCCGGACGACGACGTCGCCCTGCTCGTGGCCCGCACCCGCAGGCTCGATCCGGACCAGGTCGCGCAATGGGCGGTGGCCACCGATCCGGCGGCCGTCGCCGGAGTGCGCAAGAACGTCGCCGAGTGGCTCACCGACCGGGGCCTGGAGGAGGAGGCGTTCGCCACCGAGCTGATCCTGAGCGAACTGGTCACCAACGCGGTGCGCTACGGCACGGCGCCCATCGGGGTCCGCCTGCTGTACGACCGCAACCTCATCTGCGAGGTGTCCGACAGCAGCAGCACCTCACCGCACCTGCGCTACGCGGCGGCGACGGACGAGGGCGGCCGGGGCCTGTTCCTCGTCGCCCAGTTCGCCGAACGCTGGGGCACCCGCTACACCGAGACGGGCAAGGTCATCTGGTCGGAGCAGACGGTCGGCGAACCGGAGGAGAACAATCTCCAGGACCTTTGAGGGCAGTCCGGTGCCAGGGCTCCCGGGCGGAGCCGGTATCTCCGCCATTTGCCGATACGGCAATGGAGCTTGCCGAAATGGCGCTGCTTCGCGGACGCTTCCAGCGAAAGGGAGGTGCTTCTCATGAGCGACATGACCGGAGGTGGCAGCGTGAACGGCGGCAACGAGGTGACCGGTGGCGACGGCGCGGACCGGCGCCACGACGTGGTGGTGATCGGCGGTGGGGCCGCCGGGCTGAGCGGGGCCGTGACCCTCGCCAGGGCGCGTCGTTCGGTCCTGGTGATCGACGCGGGACACCCGCGCAACGCCCCGGCCTCGCACATGCACGGTTACCTGGGACACGACGGCGTCCGGCCCTCGGAGCTGCTGGCCACCGGCCGGGACGAGGTGACCCGTTACGGGGGCGAGGTCGTCCAGGGCGCCGTGGTGGCCGCCGAGCGGCTGCCCGACGGCGAGGGATTCCGCGTCGTACGGAAGGACGGGACCGCGGTCGTGGCGCGCCGGCTCCTGGTGACCACCGGCCTCGTCGACGAACTGCCCGAGGTGCCGGGCGTGGCCGAACGGTGGGGGCGCGAGGTCCTGCACTGCCCGTACTGCCACGGCTGGGAGGTCGCCTCCCGCCCGATCGGCGTCCTGTCCACCGGGCCGCTGGCCGTGGACCAGGCGCTGATGTGGCGCCAGTGGAGCGAGGACGTCACCCTCTTCCGCCACACCGGGCCCGAGCCCACCGACGAGGAGTACGAGCAGCTGGCCGCCCGCGGCATCGCCGTGGTCGACGGCGAGGTGGTCGCCCTCGACGTGACGGACGGCCGGCTCACCGGGGTACGGCTGGCGGGCGGCCGGGTGGTCCCGGGCGAGGCCGTCGTGGTGCAGCCCCGCTTCACCGCCCGCGCGGACTTCCTCGCGGATCTGGGCCTGGTGGCAGCCGAGATGAAGGCGGTGGATCAGGTGATCGGGACGTACGTCGCCGCCGACCCGGTCGGGGCGACCGAGGTGCCCGGCGTCTGGGTGGCCGGCAATGTCGCCGACCCGAAGGGGAAGGTCATCGCTGCCGCTGCCGCCGGGGTGCAGGCCGCCGCGGCGATCAACGCGGACCTGATCGCCGAAGACGTGAGCCGCGCGGTCGCCGCCCGCCGGGCCTGACCGGGGCGCGCCGAGCGCCCGCCTCCCTCCCCGGCGGGGGAGGGGAGGACGGGCGCGCTCGGGTTCGGCCGTGAGGTGCCGGGCGACGGGGTGCCGGGGGTGTCAGGCCTGCGTCGCGGCGGACTTGATCGCGGAGATGTCGAAGTTGAGCTTGACCTTGTCGCTGACCATCACGCCACCGGTCTCCAGCGCCGCGTTCCAGGTCAGGCCCCAGTCGGAGCGCAGGATGTCCGCGCTGCCCTCGAAGCCGACCCGCTCGTTGCCGTAGACGTCGGTGGCGGAGCCGTTGAACTCCAGGTCGATGGCGAGCGGACGTGTGACGTCCTTGATGGTCAGGTCACCGGTGACGCGGTACTTGTCCCCGCCGAGCTGCTCGGCCTGCGTGGAGCGGAACGTCATGAGCGGGAACGTCTCGGCGTCGAAGAAGTCGCCGCTGACCAGGTGGCCGTCGCGGTCGGAGATGCCGGTGTCGACACTGGCGATCTTGACGTCGATCGACGCGGTGGAGTTCGCCGGGTCGGAGCCGTCCAGCTTCAGGCTGCCCTCGTGCTCGCCGAAGGTGCCGCGCACATTGGTGACCATGGCGTGGCGCACGGTGAAGCCGATGCTGCTGTGGGCCGGGTCGATCGCGTAGTCACCGGTGAGGGCGGCGAGGGCCGGGTCCACGGCGGGGGCGATGGTGGCGGTGGCGGACGGGGCGTTGTTGTTCTTGCGGTTGAACAGAGCCATGGCTCCTCCTCGGGGGACGTGATCGAGCGCGGGGTCGAGCGGTGGTCGAAGCTTTTGTTTAACCTTCAACGAGATTGACTGTAGCGCGATCTAGTTCAATGTTCAACATCAAGGTCATGCGTGTTGCGAACGGGGCTGCGGGGTGTCGCGAACGGGCTGCGGGTGCTGTGCGAGGTTGCGGGATGCCGCGAACGACACCGGGGGATGTCGCGAACGACGCCACGGGATGTCGCGAACGAAACTGCGGGATGTGGCGAACGGCGGCCGAACGGCAGCCCAATTGCCGCCTGTCATTGCCGCCACCCTCTGGCGGACGCGCGTAGAACTCGGGCAGTATCTCCCTGCCCTTACTTGTCATGAGCAGGAGGAGTCCCCCCATGCTGTCCCATATGAGACTGCGCCCCGTCCTCACCGCATTCGCCCTTGTCCTGGGCGTTCTCTTCGCCCCGGGCGTCGGTGTCCTCGGCGGTGGTGCCACCCAGGCCCACGCCGACGCCAAGCTCACCCACGCCGACGCCGCCGCCCGGTTCAACTCCTCCGGGGTCACCTGGTCGTCCTCCGGCGGCTGCTCCAACCGCAACGTCGCCACCTGCACCTCGTTCGACCAGCTCAACCTGGCCACCGCCCAGGGCGCCCAGACCCTCAAGAGCGCCACGGGCTGCGCGCTGAACATCACCGGCGGCACCGAGACCGGGCACGCCAGTGGCACGTACTCGCACTGGAACGGCTACAAGCTCGACTTCGCGAAGTCGACCTGCCTCACCAACTACATCCACAACGTCTTCACCTACATCGGCCTGCGTGGTGACGGCGCCCCCCAGTACAAGGCGGGTTCCGGCAACATCTACGCCGACGAGGGCAACCACTGGGACGTGACGTACTACAACTGCGGCGGCTGCTGACTTCCGCGCCGCGAGCGTCAGTTCGTGCGGGTGCCCCCTTCGCCGGACGGGGCACCCGCACGGGTGCGTGATCACGTCCGCAACGAGCCGGCGGCGAACACTGCTCGGTCCAGGAAATGAGCCGGATGCCGCTCCTTGGGGAGATGCCCCGCCGCCGGAGCGCGCGGCTGCCGGTGCAGGCGTACCGGCCATTCCTCCACCCGGGGCAGATACCCACATGAGACTCACCCGTGCGGCGCCGGCCGTGGCCGCAGGCGCCCTGGCCCCGGCCCTGCCGGCTGCGGAACTCAGGGCCCGCACCGGCGGGCCTCGGTGCGGGCCGAAGTCGCCGGGTCAGGCCCCCACGGTCACCGTGAAGCGGCGCGGGTTGCCGTCGTTGGCGGCGCCCGAGACGTCGGGTTCGCCGTCGGGGCGGACGTCGTCGTAGGGGAAGGCGTAGCCGATCGGGGTGTTGGCGTGGACGACCCGGGACCAGTGGTTGGTGGCCGGGTCCCGGTAGTAGTCGGCGGTCGAGGTGCCGTTCGGCTGGTCGGGGTGGGTGAGCATCAGGGAGCGGTTGAAACCGGAGGCCAGGCGGGCCAGGAGGGCCTTCTTGTCGTCCGGGTCGCCCGGGTTGTTGGCGAACGGGCCGTGGTTGCAGGTGAAGACGTCCTTGGAGACGGGCTTGGTGAAGGTGTGGCCGCCCTCGAAGGTCAGGAGGTCGCCGTTCACCCGGCCGGTGCGTACTCCCCGGCCGCCCTGGAGGTCGATGCGCAGGTCGGTGGAGCGGTACTTCTCCCAGACCCGGTCGATGTAGGAAGTGAACACGTCCCGGAACGGCATCTCGTCCGGGCGGTCGAAGAACGGCGCCATCAGGTTCTGCGGCGAGATCACCCGCAGTACGTTGCCGTCCGCGCCGCGGATCACCAGCTTGTCCCACGGCTGGCCGTCGGTGGCTGCCTGGGCGACGAGGCCGTCCGCGATGCGTTGCACCGCGCCGTCCGGGAGCGGTGCAACGGTGTGCGTCGCGTCGCCGGTCAGGGTCAGGCCGATCGGCAGTGCGGTGACCAGGTCCACGTAGCTGATGTTCGCGTACAGCTGTTGCGGGTTGAAGGTGAACTCGCAGAAGGACCAGGTGCGGCCGTAGTTGGCGTCGGTGGACGTCGCGAACGCCGGCTCGACCAGGGCGGGGCCGGGGTTGAGATAGAACGTGAGGGTGTCGTCGCGTACGAAGTAGACACGGGCGCCGTACATCTGGGGGAGCGTGAGAACCACCGGCGCACCGCCTGCCGGGTTCAGCGGGATGGCGCAGTCGACCGGGAGTGGGGTCTGCGGCGCGGCGGGGGAGTCGGGGTGGTAGACGCTGCCGTCGGCCCGCAGCAGGACCCAGCGGTCGGTTCCCTGTTCGTGGCCGGTGACATAGGCGTTGACCCTGCCCGGCAACGAGCGGTTCTCCAGGGCGAGTTCACAGGTCGCGGGGGCGGCGGAGGCGCTCGGGCTGAGGGCGCTGCCCCAGACCGGGTAGGTGAGGGCGGTCGCGGTGGCGGCGGCGCCGCCCGTCAGGAACAGTCTGCGCGAAATCACGAGAGGACTCCCGGTGTGTGGGGGGTCACGGACGGGGTGATCGTGCGGGGGGTGAAGTTCGACGGGGCGTCCGTGGTGCGAACCACTCTCGTGACGGTCGCAGGGGGGAGTCAAGACTTGTGGCTGAGAGCGCTCTCAAAAATGGGAAGTCTTCACAACTCGATACATTGAAAGGGGGGTTGCGGCCCGGCGCGCCAGGCCGCAGTCCCGTCAGACCGTGGCGTCCAGGAACGCGGTCCAGGCGGCGGGGGGAACGGTGAGGACGGGGCCTTCGGTGACCTTGGAGTCACGGATGTGTACGGCGGCGGGGTGGGCGGCCACCTCTACGCAGTCACCGCCTTGGTCGCTGCTGTAGCTCGACTTGCGCCAGTCGTAGGCGACTTCGACGCAGTCGCCGCCCTGGCCGCTGCTGTAGCTGGACTTGAACCAGGCGAGGGCGGCGGTACGACGGGCCGGGTGTGCTGCGCGGGTCATTTCACTCCAAGCAGTTCGTCCAGTAGGCGTGCGCTCTCCTCGACGGAATGCGCCTGCGAACGCAGCATCCCATATTTCTGTTGGAGCACACTGACGTCGTCTGGATCTTCGTGAAGGTAGCTGGTCAGCTGGCCCTCTACGTAGGCGAGATGGTCGTGGTCGGGGGTCTCCAGTAGCACCATGGGGCCTGCATGCCCCGCATGCTTCGGCAGCTTCATCGGCATGATCTGGAGTCCCAGGAAGGGAAGTTCCATGCAGCGGCGCAGATGGGCGATCTGCTCCCGCATCATGGCGGGGTCCCCGAGCTCGCTGCGCAGGATGCTCTCCTCCAGGATGAAGTGCAGCATCGGGCGGGGCCTGCGTTCCAGCAGCCGCTGCCGGTCGAGCCGGGCGGCCAGCCACTCCTCCACTTGGTCCTCTTCGAGAGGCGGGTATTCGCAGGCGAAGAGGAAGCGGGCGTACTCCTCGGTCTGGAGCAGTCCCGGCACCACCTGGTTCTGGTACGAGAGCAGCGTCACCGCCTCCTGCTCGTAGTCCACGAAGTCCTGGACGAATGCCGGGAACCGCTCCTTCTTCGGCACCTTCTCCACCGCAACCCGCAACGCCCCCTTCGTGTCCAGCAGTTCGTCCAGCAGGACCGCGAAGTCCCACTGCAGCGCTCTGCGGCCCTGCTCGATCGAAGCGATCGTGTCCTCGCCCACGGAGCACCGCTCGGCCAGGGCCGCCTGCGTCATTCGGGCCGCCTTGCGGAACATCGCCAGCTGGGCGCCGATCAGGTGCCAGGACGTGATCCGCTTGCTCTTCTTCTTTGCCGGTTGCATGAACTGCCTCTCCCCGTCACGAACCCCGGATGACCCGTCAGGAGTCGTACGTTGCCGTTGTACGACCCGACGCGCTGCTCAACCGTAGTGACTTTGTGTGACGTTGGAAGCGTGAACGAGACAACTCAACTCCCTTGCTCCCGCGAGGTCTTCCACCGCCGGGAACGCCGATCCGTCCCGCTCGTACGGCAGTTCGTGCGTGCGGCTCTCGTCGACTGGGCGTGCGAGGCCCGGACCGACGACGTGTTGCTCTGCGTGAGCGAACTCGTCACCAACGCCTTGCTGCACGGTGTCCCGCCCGGTCGTGGATTCCGCCTCCGGATCCACCTGGAGCCGGTCGACGGCACCCTGCGCATCGAGGTCCACGACAGCGGTGACGGGGAGGTCCGGCTCGCCGATTCCTGGGCGGACTCCGATGAGGAAGGGGGCCGTGGGCTGCGGCTGGTGGCGGCGCTCGCCGACAAGTGGGGGGTGGGGGAGCGGAACCCGGGCAAGGTGGTGTGGTGCGAGTTCGAGGTGTCGTTGGGGTCTACCGATTCCGGCCGCGCGTGGGCTATCCCTGGAGTGGCGGCCCTCGACGGGGCCGTTCCCGTGGAAGTGGAAGGAACCCTGCCGTGGACGACTGGTACGTGGACGACCGCTGCACCAACTGCGACGTGGCCCGACAGTTCGCACCCGAGCTGATCGGAGAGGAGGAAGGAACGTCGCGGATTCTGCGGCAGCCGAGCGACGAGGCGGAGAACCGGCGCTTACACGCCGCCGTCTTCGCCTGCCACACCCGCTCGATCCGGCCCGCGTCCGGACAGCCGGACCCCGCACTCGACCCGTTCCCGATGGCGCTGGACGACGGCGTCTTGGTCTGCGGGCACAACTCCCGGCATACCGCCGGCGCCAACTCCTACCTCCTGCGGCGCCCGTCCGGCACGGTCATGATGATCGACACCCCGCGCTGGAGCACCGGACTCGCCGAGCGGTACGTGGCGACGACCGGTCCCGTCACCGATGTGCTGCTCACCCACCGCGACCACGCCGCGCACGGGCGCCGATACGCCGACCACTTCGGCGCCCGGCTGTGGATCCACGAAGGGGACCTCGACGCGGCGCCGGACGCGGACCGGGTGATCCGGGGGCTCGACCCGGTGGAGATCGGTGAGGGCGTCACCGCCCATCCGCTGCCCGGCCACACGCGGGGCAGTGTGCTCTATCTCGCGGACGGCCGGTACTGCTTCAGCGGCGACAGCTTCTACTGGTCGCGTACGACCGATGATCTCGAAGTCGCGGAGAGCGTGACCTGGTACTCCATCGAGGAGTTGGCCGCCTCCCTGGCGCGGACGGCGGGGCAGCTGAGGTTCGAGTGGGTGCTGCCCGGCCACGGCGACCGGCAGCGCCGGGACGCCGACGAGATGTCCCGCCGGCTGCACGCGCTGGCGGAACGCACGGAGCTGCTGCGGCCCCGGCCGATCGACTTCACCGCCCTCCGCTGGTGAGGAGGATCCGTCACGCATCGGCCGCCGGGCGCGCCGCGCGGTGGCTCTTGCGGTAGGCGCGTGGTGTGGTGCCCGTCAGCCGGGAGAAGTGGTGGCGCAGGCTGGCCGGGGAGGCGAAGCCGCACAGGCCGGCCACCCGCTCCACCCCCTCGTCGGTGTCCTCCAGCAGTTCGCGGGCCCGCTCCAGCCTCCGGCGCAGCAGGTACTGGGGCGGGGTGGCGCCGGTCCGTGCGTGGAAGCGGCGGTTGAGGCTGCTGACGCTGATCCCCGCGTGCGCGGCGAGGTCCGCCGGGGTCAGCGGTAGGTGCAGGCGGGTCTCCAGCCAGCGCAGCGTCGGTTCGATGCCCGCGCTCTCGGCGAGTTCGCGGTCGATGGTCTCCTGGACGCGGTCGCCGTGGGGCAGGAGCGGGGTGAGGAGTTCCCGGGACGTCTCACCGGCCACCCGCTCGCCGTGGTCCTGGGCCAGCAGACGCAGGCAGACGTCCATGCTGCCGAAGACCCCGGCCGAGGTGAGGAACCGGCCGTCCGTCACGACCGTGCCGATCGGATCGACCTCGATACGGGGGTGGCGGCGGGCCAGCTCCTCGGTGTGGCGCCAGCCGGTCGTGGCGCGGCGGGCGTCGAGGAGGCCGGTGGCCGCGAGGGTGAAGACGCCCGTACCGATCGCGCCGATACGACAGCCGCGCGCGGCTGCGGACCGGAGCGCCGCGAGTACCTCGGGCGTGGGCTCGTCGCGGGGGCCGTCGCCGTCCTGGCCGGGGATCAGGACGACGTCCGCGTCGGCGAGGCCGTCGAGCCCCCACGGAACGGAGATCCGGAGCGGGGCGGGTGCCCCCGTGGCGGTGAGGCCGGGGGCGGCGCAGAGCCGTACCTCGTAGTCGGCGTCGGGGTGGCCGGCCGTCGCCGTCCCGAAGACCAGCCCGGGGGTGGTCAGCTGGTGTCCGGGGAGCCTGTCGGGCACAAGAACGGCGATTGCGGACATATTCAGAATCTATCCGAGGGTGAGGGGGACGGGCAGCTGCGGTGATCGGGGCGCACCCGGGCGGGCGGGCCGACGGACTGTCCGCCCGGGTGCGTGTCGTGTCAGCGGTGCGCGTGGATGGTCCTGTCGATCCACTTGGCGTACGCGGGAACGTTGGTGTACATCCCGGGGCCGGTGCCGCAGGTCGGGTCGGTGTCGCCGTCGCCCGACGTGGCGCCGACCAGCTCCCAGCGTCCGTCCCGGCCGCGCTGGAGCTGCGGGCCGCCGGAGTCGCCGAAGCAGGCCATGGCGCCCGGCGTCCTGCTGATGGTGCAGATCCGGGTCTTGTCGGCGCGGCCGGGCGAGCACTCGTTCACGGCACCGATGCGGGTGTCCAGCTGCTTGAGTTTGTCCGGGAACACCGCCTTGGAGAGGTCGTCGGTGTCGAGGACGGTGCCGAAGCCGAGCAGGCGCGTCGGGGTGCCGGGTCGGCCCACCGACTCGGCGATGCGGATGGGCTTCGCCGAGACCGGGCGGTCCAGCTCGACGAGCGCGATGTCGTTCCTGCTGGGGTTGGACTCGACGTCGTAGGCGGGGTGGGTGACGGTCCGCTTGATGTGGCGCACGGTGCCGCCGGACTCCCGGTCGTCGGACCCGATGCGCACGATGCCGTCCAGCGCCTCCGGGTTGACGCAGTGGGCCGCCGTCACCAGCCAGCGCGAGGTGATCAGCGAGGCGCCGCACTGGGCGTGCACCTCGCCCGCCCACTGCGGGAGCGTGGCCATGAACGGGTAACGCTGCGTGGCCTCCTGCCCGTTGACGATGGCGTTGGCACTGCCGGACATGGCCGTGACGCAGGCCGTCGCGGCCAGGGCGACGGCGGCGAACCGTCCCGCACGACGGGAGCGGGACCTGCGGGACCGGGACGGGGCGGCGGACGGCGAACTGCTTGTGAACACGGGTGATTCCTTCGTTCCGATGCGCGTCGTGCGCTTCGTGCGGGTGGTGGACGGGCGAACCGGCTGCCGGGCGTCGTCTCGCTTCCGGTGCCGCGCAACACCCATCCTGCGTACCGGGCCCGTCCGGAAAAAGCGGTCCTGATGTCACCCTCGGCTAAATTCTGGACATGCCAGTGATCGCCGTCCTCGCACTCGACGGGGTGCCGGGCCATGAACTCACCGGGCCCGGAATGTGCTTCGGCACAGCCGTCCGGCACCACCCGCATGTCGCGTACGAGCTGCGGTACTGCACCGCCCCGGGCTTTCGCGGAACCGGCTCCCCGGCGCCCTTCGCCATCGACACGCCCTGGGGCCTGGAAGGGCTCGCGGACGCCGACACCGTACTGCTGCCCGGCCACGCCGGCTTCCGCGACGAGCCGGAACCCGGGGTCACCGATGCCCTGCGGGCCGCCGCGGACCGGGGAGCCCGCATCGGCGCGTTCGGCACCGGGACGTTCACCCTCGCCGCCACCGGGCTCCTCGACGGACGCCGGGCGGCCACCGGGCGACAGTACGCGGCGGAGCTGGCGCGGCGCCATCCCCTGATCGACGTCGATCCGGAAGGGGCCGTCGTGGACGCGGACCCCTTCCACAGCGCGGCCGGAGTGCTCGGCGGCCTCGATCTCTGCCTGCACCTGATCACCCTGGACCACGGCGTGCCGGTCGCCATCGAGACGGAGCGGCAGGTCTTCATGCAGCTCCACACACCCGCCGATGCCGGCGCCGAGGAGGCCCCGCCCGCCGCACCCCGCCACCGGGCCGGCCCGCACTCCCTCGGGCCCACGATCCGGTGGCTGGAGGCCCACCTCGACCACCCGCTGACGCTGAACGACATCGCCGACCACGCGGGGCTCACCGTCCGCGGTCTGAACCGGCGCTTCCAGGCGGAGACCGGGCTCTCCCCGCTCCAGTACCTGCTGCGCGCCCGCGTCCAGGCGGCGCAGCGGCTGCTGGAGCGCGGGGACGAGCCGGTGGAACGCATCGCCGCGCGCACCGGCTTCGGCACCCCCGCCAACCTGCGCCACCACTTCCAGCACCACACGGGCACCGGTCCGCGCGTCTACCGCACCGCCTTCCGGGCCCTGGTGGCCACCTTGACCCGGGCGGAAGGCAAGGACGCCGAAGCGGCGGAGCCGGCTGCGTACCGCGGCGCCGACGACGCCGGAGCGGACGGACGGCACGGCTGACGCCCGCGCCGCGCACCCCGCGCGCCGAACTGCGGACACCTACCGTCCACTTGGACTTACGCAAAGCGGTTGTTGGACTGGAGGGCCCCGAGAAGCCGCACGTCGTTGACGCTGTCCAGTCACGGGGACTACTCAGAGCACATGTCGCGAAGATTCACTTCGGCGGGCGCTGTCGCCGCCGCCTCAGCCGCCGTCCTGGCGCTGGTGGGGACCGCGCTCCCCGCCACCGCCGCCTCCGCTCCCTCACCCGCAGCAGTCGAGCCGGCCGTGCCCGCGGGCGCCACCGTCATCGGATCCGCGCAGCTCTCGGTCGCCGTCGCCGACGACTTCCCGCGCGTCCTGGCGTACACCGACAGGGCCAGTGGCAGCCGGCTGTTCGGCAGCACCCAGCCGGTCACCGCCGTGACCCTCAACGGCACCGCGCACCCGGTGAAGCTCAAGGGCGCCCCCCGGGTCACCGCCTCGGCCGCCCGCTACACGCTGGTCTTCACCGACCTGCCCGGCATCGAGATCGACGCCTCGCTCTCCGTCTCCGGACGCGCCACCACCTTCAAGGTGACGGCCGTCCGCGACACCGAGGCGTTCCGCGTCGGCACCATCGACATCCCCGGCCACGACCTGGTCTCCGTGGGCTCCACGGACACCGGCGGTGCCACCGCCTTCACCCGGCTGGACAACGACTCGACCAAGACCGCCGACGTCTTCTCGAAGGTCACCGCGGACACCGCCGCCGACAAGGCGCCGGTGGGTGCCTCGTACGCGCTTCTCAACACCGGCTCGCTCGCCGCGGCCGTCGAGTCCAACTCCTCGTACGACAAGCCGTCCGGCGCCACCGGCGGCGACGACGCCCGGTTCTGGCACCAGGCCCGCAAGGCCGACGACGGCAGTGTCCGGGTCGGCGTCTGGTCCGGCCAGTGGACCTACCGCGGCGAGGGGGCGCCGAAGCCGGAGAGCGGGGACAACCTGCCCTGGGCGAAGGTCGTCGTCACTCCCGACGCCAACGGCGACAAGCAGGTCGACTGGCAGGACGGCGCCGTCGCGTTCCGCTCGATCGGCGTCACGGCGCCCGGCAGCAAGGACACCCCGGACCGGGTCATCACCCACATCCCGTTCAACTTCGCCAGCCAGGCCACCCACCCCTTCCTGCGCACGCTGGACGACGTCAAGCGGATCTCGCTCGCCACCGACGGCCTCGGGCAGATGGCGCTCCTCAAGGGGTACGCCGCCGAGGGCCACGACTCCGCCCACCCCGACTACGGCGGCAACTACAACAAGCGCGCCGGGGGGCTGAAGGACCTCAACGAGCTCCTGAAGGACGGCAAGAAGTGGGGCGCCACCTTCGGCGTCCACGTCAACGCCACCGAGGCGTACCCGGATGCCAAGGCCTTCGACGAGAAGCTCGTCGACAAGACCAAACCCGGCTGGAACTGGCTCGGCCAGAGCTACTACATCGACCAGCGCCGCGACATCAACAGCGGTGACCTGGCCAAGCGCTTCCAGCAGCTGCGCGACGAGACGGACCCCAACCTCAGCCTGCTCTACATCGACGTCTACTACACGCACGGCTGGATCGCGGACAAGACCCTCCGGTCCGTGCAGAAGCAGGGCTGGAACGTCGGCACCGAATGGGCCGACAAATTCGAGCGCGGCTCGCTCTGGTCGCACTGGGCCAATGACCTCGACTACGGCGGCGCCACCAACAAGGGCCTCAACTCGAAGATCATCCGGTTCATCCGCAACGACGAGAAGGACGTCTGGAACAACGACCCGGTCCTCGGCCAGACCGCCATCGAGGAGTTCGAGGGCTGGACCAACGAGACCGACTGGAACGCCTTCTACGACAACATCTGGCAGCGCGACCTGCCCGCGAAGTACCTCCAGCACCAGAAGATCACCCGCTGGGACGGCAATGACATCAGTCTCACCGGCGGTGTCCGGGGCACGGTCGAGGACGGCAAGCGGACCTTCTACGACCACGGCCGCAAGGTCCTGAGCGGCACCGACTACCTGCTGCCCTGGGACGGCGGGAAGAAGCTCTACCACTACAGCAAGTCCGGCGGCACGAGCAGCTGGGCGGTGCCGTCGAACGGCACGTACACCGTCTACGAACTCACCGACAACGGGCGGGTCAGGACCGGCACGGTCAAGCCCGTCGACGGGAAGATCACGCTGACCGCCAAGGCCGGTCAGCCGTACGTCCTCTACCCGCACCAGGCGCCGAAGGCCGCCGACCCCCAGTGGGGCGAGGGCACCCCGGTCGACGACCCGGGCTTCAACGACAAGGCGCTGACCGCCTGGTCGAAGACCGGAACCGTCGCCCGGGAGACCGACGCCAACGGCCTCAACAGCGCCCAGCTCTCCGGCAGCGGCACCGCCGCACTCGCACAGCGCATCGACGGCCTCGCCCCCGGCAAGCGCTACACCGCCTCCGCGCTCATCGAGGTCCAGCCCGGAAGGACCCGGCACACCACGCTCTCGATCGGCGGCAGGTCCGTCGCCGTGGACCGCTCCACCGCCAAGGACCAGGTCGCCGCGTCCGAGCGGCACGGCACGTACTTCCAGCGGGCCAAGGTGAACTTCACCGCCCCCGCCAACGGCCACACCACCCTGCGCATCGAGGCAGCCGCGGGCAGCGCCGCGAGCGTGCGGGCCGATGACGTACGCATCGTCGCCAACGCCCCGAAGACCAAGGAGAACACCCTCTCCTACGAGGACTTCGAGGCCGTGGACCAGGGCTGGGGCCCCTTCCTCAAGGGCGACGCGGGCGGCTCCACCGACCCCCGTACCGTCATCTCCCAGCTGCACGCCCCGTACACCCAGGCAGGCTGGAACGGAAAGCTGATCGACGACGTGATCGGCGGCAAGGAGTCCCTCAAGTCCCACGAGGAGAACGCCGGACTCGTCTACCGCACCGCCCCCTGGACCGTGCCGATGACGGACGGGCACCGCTACAAGGTCGAGTACGACTACCAGTCCAGCCACGCGGGCGCCTACGAGTGGGTCGACGGCTACGACCGGATCACCGCCGACGGGAAGCCCGACTCGGTCGAGACCCGGACCACCGCCATCGGACAGCAGCGCACCACCGGCCACTTCGCCGAGACGGTCACCGCGGGCTGCGGCGACACCTGGACCGGACTGCGCAAGCGCGACGACGCCCCCGAGGGCGCCGACTTCGTCCTCGACTCCTTCACCGTGACCGACCTCGGCCAGGCCCCCGCCTCCGAACAGGCCGCCTGTGGCACCCTCGGCGTCGAGCCGGCCGCCGAGACCCTGGAGCCGGGCACGGCCAACACCGTCAAGGCCTCGTTCACCAACTACGAGGCGACGGCGGCGACCGGCGTCGCCCTGAGCCTGTCCGTACCCGAGGGCTGGCAGGCGGAGCCCGCGGGCGCCGTCACCTTCGACTCGGTCGCGGCGGGCGCCAAGGTCACCGGCAGCTGGCAGGTCACCCCGCCGGTCGACGCCAAGTACCAGGTGTACAGCCTGAGTTCCGAGGCGAAGTACACCGTCGGCGGCGCACAGCGCTCGCTCGGCGCGCAGACCTCCGTACGGACCCTGCCGCCGCCGCCCACCACCGACAGCTGGGCCAGCGACCTGGACTGGACGGCCTCCGAGAACGGCTGGGGCCCGGTGGAGAAGGACCTCTCCAACGGTGAGACCGGCACCGGCGACGGCTCCCCGCTGACCATCGGTGGCACCGTCTACACCAAGGGCCTCGGCAGCCACGCACCGGCGAAGGTCCGCTACTACCTGGGCGGGAAGTGCACCTCGTTCACCGCCCAGGCCGGCGTGGACGACGTGCAGAAGAGCGCCGGCAGTGTGCAGTTCTCCGTCACGGCCGACGGCACCGAGAAGGTGAAGTCGCCCGTGCTGAAGGCGGCCGACAGCGCCTGGTCGCTGACGGCGGACGTCACCGGAGCCAAGTACGTCGAACTGGTCGTCGGCGACGGCGGCGACGGCAACGGCAACGACCACGCGGACTGGGGCGACGCGCGCTTCCACTGCGGCGGCTGAACCCGCGCGATGCGGGGCGGGCGCACCGGGAGCCTCTCGTCTGGACCGTGCAGACGAAAGACCCTCGTCGGTGCGCCCGTCCCGCATCACGCATGCGGTGGCGGCGCTCCCCGTCGCGTGACATCCGGTGGACACCGGGTGACCGGAGTATGTCCAGAGGCTGGGAGCGGCGCCCGCTACGCGCGTATTCTCTTGCGGCATGGGGGAGTTGAAGGCGGACTGGCGGGTACGGCTGCGCAGGGGCGACGCGGACGGGCCGGTCTGCGGGGCCGGTGTGCTGCTCACCCAGGACCGGGTGCTCACCTGCGCGCACGTGGTGGGGGAGCCGGACGCCCGGATCCGGGTGGAATTCGCCGAGAACCCCGCCATCGCCCCGGTCGGGGCACATGTGGCCGAGGGTGGCTGGCTGCCCGGTCTCGGCGCGACCCGCGAGGACATCGCCGTACTCGCCCTGGAGAGCCCGCGCCCGCACGCCACCCCCGCGAGACTCGAACGGAGCCTGGAGCGCGGCGACGAGGTGTGGATCGGCGGGTACGCGCGGTCCTTCGCCGACGGGATGTGGCTGACCGGGCGGATCAGCGGAGCGCACGGCGCGTGGATCCAGCTCGACGCCGTGCGCAACGAGCAGGTGGTGAAACCGGGGTTCAGCGGGGCCGCGGTGCAGGTGCGCGGCGGACCGCCCGGATCGCCCGAGCGGGTCGTCGGGATGGTCGTCAGCTGGCGCGGCGATCTCGATCTGGCGCTGCCCGCCGAGAACGACCTGGCGTTCTCGTACATGATCCCGGTCGACCGGATCGCCGAGCTCGTGCCGCTGGTAGCGGAGTTGAGCGGTCCGGACGGCTGGGACCACGGGCTGGACCGGCGACTGCGGAGGTGGTTCGCCGGGGGCGACGAGCCCGCGGTGCGCTTCAGCGTCGTACCGCACGGCGGCGGGCGCGACCGCACCCTCAGCCACCATCTGCACCGCGCCCATCTCGTCTACCGGGGCGGACGCACCACCCCCGAGCACTTCGTCGACGAGTTGGTGACCAGGCTCCGGCCGCCCCGCCACCAGGTCCGGGCATACCGCGACTGGCTGCTCGCGGGCGGCACCGCACCCGGGCGGCCGGCGGACGGGGAGCCCGGGAGCGCGGGGCCCAGCCTCGCCGTGATCGGACTCGACGAGGACCGGCAGCCGCTCCGGCTGGTGCCCCTGCTCGCACGGGTGCGGGAGCTCGGCTTCCGGGTCCTCGTCATCGTGCGCGACAGCGGCGGTGACGAGACGACCGAGGTGGCGCGGCACCTGCTGTTACCCGCCCTCGACGAGCGGGCCGCCGAACTGGTCCAGCGCGTCGAGGACATCGAGACGGAGTGGGCCGGACTGAACGGCCTGGTGGAGTCGGCCTCCCTGAGCCCCCTGCCGCGCACCGGCGCGGCCCGCCGCCGGCAGCAGCTGGCACGACTGCGTACCGTCGGCGACCCGTACGAGCGGCTCACCGCCCTGCGCGCGCTGCTGCGCGAACTCCGGGCGGATCTGGCGAGGCGCGGCCCGGCGGGCGCACCCGGACCGCGCGGCGACCAGGGCGGGGCCGGCCGCCGATGAGGATTCCCTGCCCGCACCGCCGGTTCACCGGAGCCCCCTGCGAGGGCGCCGTGCAGCCCACCGGCCACTGCGACACCTGCGGCCGCTCCGAGGACGGCCCGGGACTCCCGCCGCTGCCCACCGCCCCCGAAAAGTGCGGGCCCAGGGCGCTGCTGGAACTGCCCAGGCTCCGCCCGAGCACCCCCGCACAGCGGCTGAGCGCCGCCGTGACACAGGCGCACGTCAGGATGAGCTGCTCCGCCAAGTCCTGCGCCACGTACTTCGTCGCCCCGTACACCGCCGCCCCACCGCCCGACGAGGGCCACTGCCCCAGGTGCGGCGCCCCGTATTCCTACCGCCCCGAACTCGACCGGGACGGGCCGCTGCTCCAGGACCAGTACCAGATCCTCGGCCCCATCGCCCACGGCGGCCAGGGCTGGGTCTACCTCGCCCGCGACACCCACCTGGAAGACCTCGTCGCCGTGAAGGGGATGCTGAACCGGTACGCGGAACGGGGCGCCGCCCAGGCCGCCGAGGAACGCCGCAGCCTCGTCGCCATCCGGCACGAACGCATCGTCCAGATCCGGGACTTCGTCAGCACCAGCAGCGCGGACGGCACGGTCTCCGGCGGCTACATCGTGATGCAGGACGTCGGCGACCGCACGCTCTCCGCCGTCGTCGAATCGACCCGGCAGGGCAATTTCGTCCTCGACATCGAACACGTCATCACCTACGGCTGCCAGATCCTCGAAGCCCTCGCCCATCTGCACGGCATGGGATTCCTGTACGGGGACATGAAGCCGTCCAACGTCGTCCACCAGCACGACGGCATCAAGGTCATCGACCTCGGCGGGGTGCGGGGCAGCCGGTCCGCCGGGCCGCCGCCCGTCATCACCCCCAAGTACGCCGCGCCCGAGACGGTCAGGGGCAGTCCGCTGACCGTCGCCCACGACATCCACACGGTCGGGGTGACCCTGGCCGAACTGGCGGGCTGGGCGGTCGGCGACGACGTACCCGGCCTCGGCATCAGCTCGTTCCGCCTGGTGGTGGAGCGGGCGACCGACCGGGACCCGGAACGCCGGTTCGCCGACGCCGAGGAGATGGCCGGCCAACTGCGCGGAGTGCTGCGCGAGATCCGGGCGCTGCGCGGAAAAGGGGACCGGACCGAACCGTCCGCCTACTTCACCCCGTCCACCGAACTGCTCGGTGCCGGGCTGGGTTCCGTACCCGACTACGCGCACTGGCTGGGCCGTACCCCGCACCGCCGCGACGAGACGCGCGAGGCGCCCGCCCTGGACTCCGGGCTCCCCACCCCCACCGAGATCGCCCGGCGGCTGCCGGTGCCCAGGCCCTACCCGGGGGACCCGGAGGCCGCCCGGTTCCTGGTGAGCAGCTACGACCCCGGCCGGCTGCTGGCCCAGCCCGCCGAGGGGGAGCGGTCGGTGGAGATCTGCCTGCACAACGCCCGGCTGCTGCTCGGCCAGGAGGGCGGCGACGCGCTGAACCGGGCACGCGAACAGGTGGAGGCGGCGAACGCCATCCCCGGCCCCGGACCGGTGCGCCAGTGGCGGCTGAGCTGGCACTGGGGACTCGTCGCGCTGCGCAGCGCGGAAGTCCTGGACGACCGGCGGCAGTTGCTGGAGGCCGCCCTGGAGCACTTCGCCGCCGTCCACCGGGCGCTGCCCGGCGAGTACGCCGCGAAGCTGGCCCTGGCCTACGTCACGGAACAGCTCGGCCCGGACCGCCCGGCCGGTGCGATCCCGCCGGCGTACGAACTCTTCCGGGCCGTGCACGCCCGCAACCCCTCCCACGTCGGTGCCGCGCTGGGCCTGGCCAGGCTGGCCCTGGCACGCGGCGACCGGGACGCGGCGGTCGAGGTCCTGGACCTGGTGCCGGACGAGTCGCGGGACCACACCGTCGCCCGGATCGCCGCGCTGCGCATCCGGGCGGCCCGGCTCGCGGCGGGCGACCGGCCGCTGCCCGGGAAGCGGCGGATCGACGCCGTGCTCGCCGCGGTCCCGCTGCGCGAGGGCGGCCCGGGACCGCATCCGGCGTCCGTGGTGACGGGCGACGAGGCGGCCCGGCTGCTGCGCACCGAACTGTACGAGTGGAAGCTCGACGCAGTCCGGGCCGAGGCCCGCGGCCCGCGGTACGACGGCCGCTGGTGGCGGCGCGGACTGCCACCGGCACCGGTGCCCGGGGAACCGGCCGTACGGGAGGAACTGGCCCGGTGCTACCGCTGGATGGCCCGCCAGTGCAAGGACACCGCCGACCACGAGAAGCTCATCGACCTCTCGCACGCCGTCCGCCCGCAGACCCGTTTCTGGTTCCCACCCCGACGCCGTACCCCCGGAGGCAGCTGAATGGGCCGCACCGCCGCGTTGTCCGGCCTCGGAATCGGCCTGTCCGTCCAGGTAGCGAAGAAGCACCGGCCGGACCAGGACACCCGGATCGACGCCCATGTGAGGGTCCGGGCGGTCGCCGTCGGGCCGCGCGACCGGATTCCCGCCGTCGACATCGCCCTGGTCGTCGCGGTGGACGTGGCCGCCGGGCGGCGTGACGCGACCGTCGCGGCGCTGACCGAGGCGGTGGGCGCCCTGCCCGACGGAATCTCCTACACCGTGCTGGGCGGCGGGGCCGCGCAGTGCTACCCGCTGCGCGGCCGGTGGGCGCTCGCCGATCCCGACGACCGGCGCCACGCCGCCTTCAGCGTCGGACGGATCGCCGCCGCCGACGAGGGGCAGCAGCCGACCGGATATGCCGGCTGGCTGGCCAGGGCCCGTGAACTCTTCGCCGAACGCGCCCTTCCCGTACGGCATCTGCTGCTCGTCACCGACGGCGGCAGCCGGGCCGAGGAGGACGACGCCACCCGCCCGGACAGCGCGCTGAGCACCGAACTCGCCCGTTGTGAGGGAGAGTTCACCGCCGATGTCATCGCTCCGGGAGCGGGCTGGGACCCGGCTCCGCTGATCGCCGTCGCGGAACGGCTGCACGGCACCGCCGTCTCCTCGCCCGACGCCTTCGCCCCCGCCGTCGCCACGGCGCTGGGCAGGCTGCGCCGGGTCCGCAGCCCCGAGCTCCCCATCGAGGTGTCCGTGCGCCCGGCGGTGCGGGAAGTGACGCTCACCGAGACCGCACCGCACCAGCAGCGGCTGGAGCCGGACCCGGTCCGGGACGATCCGCGCCGCCTGGAGTTCCGCACCCACCAGTGGGAACCGGAGTCCCGTGACTACCTCCTCACCCTCCGGGTCGACGCGAGCAACGATCCGCTGGGCGTGCCCCTCCAGCTCGCCGCGGTCACCGTCGGCGGTGCCACCGAAGCGGTCGTGGTCCGCTGGCTGCCGTCGGGAACGGCCGCGGCCACCGCGCGCATCTCCGGCGCCGCCGACCGCAACATCCACACCATGAACGTCTCCACGCAGATGCGGACCGCCCTCAACCACGGGTACGCCGCCCTCGACCTGGAGAGCCGCGAGCGGGCCGAGGCGCAGCTCGGACTCGCCGTCCGGCTCGCCACCGAGATCGCCGCCGACTGGGCCCTGGCCGAGGTCCGCAAGGTCGCCCGCATCGTGGACGGCCCGCGAGGGGTCGTCCGGGTCGGGCCGACCGTCGACCCGGGCACCGTCCGCCAGGGGATGCTGAGCATCACCTCCGGACACCCCGTGGAGCTGCCCGCGACGACCCGGGACGGACCGGCGGTCCCCTGCTCGCACTGCGACCGTCCGGCCGGACCCGCGGCCGTGTTCTGCATCGAGTGCGGGAGGCCGCTGTGAGGATCCGACCCGGATCGGGCAGGAGCGCCTACCGGTCCAGGACCCGGCGGCTGCTGGAGCGGCACCTGGCCGCGATGCTGGTGGCCGCCCTGGTCTCGATGAGCGCCCTGCTCGTCTCGTACCGCGAGGTCCAGATCTCGGCGGGCGAGATGCGCGCCCATGGCGCCCCCGCCGTGCAGGGCGTGGCCGCCACCCAGCTCGCCCTGCTGCGCGCCCACAAGGAGGCCGAGGGCTCCGTGAAGAACGGCATCGCCGATGTGGTCGGTGCCGGTGCCCGCTACGAGAACCAGCTCGCCGCCGCCGACCAGGGCCTGTCCCGGCTCTCCGACGTACAGATCGACGGGGACCGCGGCCGGGGTGTGCTCGAAACCGTGAACGGGGTGCTCACCTCGTACAGCAGCTCCATCACCCCCGGCGCCGTGAAGTACGTGTCGGACGACCTGATGCAGAAGGAGAAGTTCGCCGAGGCCGAGATGCTCCTCACCCGCGAGGGCACCGGTGTGGTGCCGCGCCTGGACGTGCTCCAGGGGCACCAGATGGCCCGGATCGACACGTTCAGCTCGATGAGCCCCTCGCAGTGGTCCGGCTGGGCGGTCGCCGAACTCGGCCTGCTGGCCATGGTCCTGATCACCCTCTCCGCACTGTGGGTGCTGCGCACCCGCTGCGGCCACAGCCTCGATGCCTGTCTGCTGGTCTCGCTGCTGGCCATCGTCTTCCTGGCGACGGGCCCGCTGATCGCGACGAGCCACACCCAGGACCTGCTGGGCGTCGCCCGCGACGGGCTGATCCAAATCGAACAACGGGCCCACGACCACAGCGACCTGGCCGGATCCCAGCAGGCCGTCACCGACACATCGACCCGGGTCCGCGACGGACTGGCCGCCCAGGGCTGGCAGAGCGGCATCTACTACGGGGCGCTCGCGGCCGGTGCCCTGATCGTGCTGCTGCCCGCCATCGGCATCGGCCGGCACCTGAACGCCGACTACTGGAGGACCGGATGATGCTGCGTGCCCGCGCTCTCCTGCTCGTCCTGTGTCTGGCGCTGACCGCTGCGGGCTGCGGACTCGCCGCGCCCGGCGGCGGCGACGAACAGCCGAAGGTGACGATCCTCGGGCCGTGGACCGACAACCAGGAGACCCACTTCAAGGGGGTCCTGGACACCTTGGGCACTCCGTACACCTACCAGGGCACCGCCGCCACCCGGGAGGTCCTGCTCGCCGCGGTGCAGGCGGGCAACCCGCCCGACATCGCGATCCTGCCGGGCGTCGGGGACCTCGTCGAGTACGCCGCGGAGGGGCGGCTGTACCCGCTGGGCAAGGGCACGGCCGCGAAGTACGGCAGGCCCTGGCAACCGCAGGCGAGGGGCATAGAGGCGGATCTCTGGGTGCCGCTCAAGGCGGACCTCAAGAGCATCGTCTGGTACCGCAAGGACCGGCCGCCGCCCGCCCACCCCGCACCGCTGACCTCCTGGTGCATCGGCATGGGCGACGACGGGGCCTCGGGCTGGCCGGGCAGCGACTGGATCGAGGACCTGATCCTGCAGACGGCGGGCCGGGTGCAGTACGAGCGATGGGCGACCGGGGACCTGGACTGGACGGCCGGTCCAGTGGTCAACGCCTGGAGCCTGTGGGCCGGCCTGCTGGCCCAGGACCCCGACGCCGCCCGCCGGGCCCTGCTCAGCGACCACCGGGGCGGCCCCGGCGGGCGCGGACTGCTCTTCGACGGCGGCTGCGACCTGGAGCACCAGGGCTCCTTCGCCCGGTCCTTCTACGGGGACCACAGCGGGCGGGCCGTCTTCACGGACTCCGCGCCGCTGCTGCCCTCGGGCCCGAAGGTCAGGGGCCGCGAGGTGTCCGCCGACTTCGCCGCCCTCTTCGGTGACTCCGCACAGGCCCGCGATCTGCTCACCCGGCTCACCTCGCGCCCGGCCCAGGAGGAGTGGGGCCGCAGAGCCGGGGTATTCTCGCCGAACTCCGACGTGCCCGCCAGGAGCGGTACGGTCGAGAAGCAGATCAGCGATCGTCTCACCGACCGGCAGGTGCCGCTCTGTCTGGACGCGTCCGACGTGATGCCCGCCGCCGTACGGGACGCCTTCTACGAGGCGGTGCTGCTGACCATCGCCCACCCCGATGCCCCGGTGCGCGAACGGCTGGACGACATCCAACGTGTTCAGAGCGCCGAACGCGCCCGGAACGCCCGACCGGACCACACCGAGTGGCTGACAGGCGTGTGCAGCGGACCACAGTGATCCTTTGTCGGACTCGCACAAAGACTGACCCGTACTGGCTGGTACTTCGCCTGCACACTGCCCGGATTCTGTCGGGCTCCACCAGGAAACGGGTCAGGAGACTGTACGGAGTCGACGGCAGGGTTTAGTTGCTCGGCTTCGTAGGGTCGGTACATGACCGTTGTGGACGAAACCCCGGGCGAGCCGAGCGACACCCGTGGCCGTGTGGCCGAACTGCTGGCGCTGCGTGAGCAGGCCCGTCGCGGACCGAGTGACCGGGCTACCGAGGCGCAGCACGCCAAGGGCAAGCTGACGGCGCGCGAGCGCATCGCGCTGCTCCTCGACGAGGGTTCGTTCAAGGAGGTCGAGCAGCTGCGCCGGCACCGGGCGACCGGGTTCGGCCTGGAGGAGAAGAAGCCGTACACCGACGGTGTCATCACCGGCTGGGGCATGGTCGACGGCCGTACGGTCTTCGTCTACGCGCACGACTTCCGGATCTTCGGCGGGGCGCTGGGCGAGGCCCACGCCACGAAGATCCACAAGATCATGGACATGGCCATCTCGGCCGGTGCCCCGCTGGTGTCGCTGAACGACGGCGCGGGCGCCCGTATCCAGGAGGGCGTCTCCGCGCTCGCCGGGTACGGCGGGATCTTCCAGCGCAACACCCGGGCCTCGGGTGTCATCCCGCAGATCAGCGTGATGCTCGGCCCGTGCGCGGGCGGCGCGGCCTACTCCCCGGCGCTGACCGACTTCGTGTTCATGGTCCGCGAGACCTCGCAGATGTTCATCACCGGACCGGACGTCGTCAAGGCGGTCACCGGCGAGGAGATCACCCAGAACGGGCTCGGCGGCGCCGATGTGCACGCCGAGACCTCGGGCGTCGCGCACTTCGCGTACGACGACGAGGAGACCTGCATCGCCGAGGTCCGCTACCTGATCGGGATGCTGCCCTCGAACAACCGCGAGAACCCGCCGACCGCCGCGAGCGACGACCCCGCCGACCGGCGCGGCGACGTCCTGCTGGACCTGGTCCCGGCCGACGGCAACCGCCCGTACGACATGCACAAGGTCATCGAGGAGCTCGTCGACGACGGCGACTACCTGGAGATCCACGAACGCTGGGCCCGCAACATCGTCTGCGCCCTGGCCCGCATGGACGGCCAGGTCGTCGGCATCGTCGCCAACCAGCCGCAGTCCCTCGCCGGCGTCCTGGACATCGAGGCCTCCGAGAAGGCGGCCCGCTTCGTCCAGATGTGTGATGCATTCAACATTCCCATCATCACTCTTTTGGACGTACCCGGCTTCCTGCCCGGGGTCGATCAGGAGCACGGTGGAATCATCCGGCACGGTGCGAAGCTGCTCTACGCGTACTGCAACGCCACGGTGCCGAGGATCTCGCTGATCCTGCGCAAGGCCTACGGCGGTGCGTACATCGTGATGGACAGCCAGTCCATCGGTGCGGATCTGACGTACGCCTGGCCGACCAACGAGATCGCGGTGATGGGCGCCGAGGGCGCCGCCAACGTCATCTTCCGTCGGCAGATCGCCGACGCCGAGGACCCGGAAGCCATGCGGAAGCGCATGGTCAAGGAGTACAAGGCGGAACTGATGCATCCGTACTACGCAGCCGAGCGCGGCCTGGTCGACGACGTCATCGACCCCGCCGAGACCCGCGAGGTGCTGATCGCCTCGCTCGCCATGCTCCGTTCCAAGCACGCCGACCTGCCGTCCCGCAAGCACGGCAACCCCCCGCAGTAGTCCGCACTCCACGCAGTCCCCTGCCGAGCCCGCGAAGACCTGCCTGCCGAGAAGACGGAGAAACCACCCATGACCACTGCTGCCGAGTCCGTCCTGCGCGTCGAGAAGGGCCTCGCCGACCCCGAGGAGCTGGCCGCGATAACCGCGGTCCTGCTCGCCCGCGCCGCAGCCCGGTCCGCCGCGCCCGCCGCCCACCGCGGCCGCGACACCGCCGGGTGGCGCCGCCTGGAGCGCACGCCGGGCTTCCGCGCCCCGCACTCCTGGCAGGGCTGACCCGCAACGCGTGAAAGGGCCCCGCCTCCTTCGCTTAGGTTCTAGGAGTCGTCGCAACACCCCAGCTCAAGGGGTGCGATGGAGTTCGAGATCCGCAAGGTGCGGACGGTGGCCCAAGGCCGCAAGAAGCTGGTCCGTGAGCGGGAGGAATACTTCCGGCTCATGGACCAGGGCCTGACCAGCTACGAAGC